>JAODAT010000027.1 GCA_025463565.1 Microbacteriaceae bacterium | reverse complement strand
CTCGTGGGTCGCGAATGCGATGTGATGAAGTCGCGGCCCCGTTCCACCGGTCAGGGCGACGTCGTGCACGGTTGATTTGCGGTACATCCACGCGGCGTACACGGTCTTCTCGTCATCCTCGATGTCTTCCGAGATCTTAAATCCGAGACCCTCGTAGTAGTCCACCGCCGCGGGAACGTCGGGCGTGACGAGGTTGAAGTGGTCGAGTCGTGCGATCGCGCCGGCGCCCTGCAGGTCGTAACGCTGGGTGAGACGCTCGACGTGCTCGGCCTCGTAAAAAAAACTCGAGGGGGAAACCCAGCGCCGCGAGAGCGGCGACGGGGCCGCGTCGGATCACGAGCGAGTGGTGCAGGTATTCTTCGAACGCGCGGAGGTAGATCGCGTCGTCGTCCTCATGTGTGACGACCAGGCCGAGTACGCCGACGTAGAACGCCGGCGAGACGGCCAGGTCGGTCACGATGAGTTCTGCGTAGGCGCAGCGGATGACTTCGGGGGGAGTCGGTGAAGTCACGGAGTTTCCTTGTGCGGGCTCAGGCTGCGCCGAAGCGCGCGGTGTGGACGTCGCCGAGGGTGATGTGCGCGGCTTGTGAGTCGGTGTAGAAGTCGATTGAGCGGTACCCGCCCTCGTGGCCGAGACCGGAGGATTTCACGCCGCCGAACGGGGTGCGCAGGTCACGCACGTTGTGGGAGTTGAGCCAGACCATTCCGGCCTCCGTGGCGTGCGATCGGCAATTCCGCTGTCATCCAAGGGGCTCGTCACCGAGACAACCGCGAGTGCCGCGGGCGGTTCGCCTGGAATTGAGAGTGGTACCGCAACCGATCGAAGTCCAGCTATGACTTCGTCGTGTGAGGTGGCGTATCGGTCATCCGTCAGTGGTCGCCGGCTCACGCGACGCCGGCTAAGTTCGCTGTCGCCGAGAAGTGACGGTTAGAACGTGGCCGATTTGCCCACCCTTTGCCCACATCTGTGGGCAAAGGAGTCGATTTTGTTCAATCACATTGACGCCAAGATCGTTGATTTTGCGGGGATTTTCGCCGAAATCCGTGGTGATCAAAGGACGGTTTTGGAGTTCGAGTCCCTCCAGGGGCACTTAGTTGCACGTTAATTGTCCTGATACTCGGCGACGTCCAGCACGTGCCGCGAAATCATCGAGCGACCGAAGTATCGGCTCAGCTAGCCAGATCCTATTTCGGCGCTGTGAGTTGGCGGGTCGAAGCACCGCACGTTCCACCAGCGCCTCAAGCGCGCGCAAGGCGGTTGTTGGCGCGACTTGGAGTTCGCGCGCGACGATGTCGTAGTTGAGCACGGGATGCGCGATCGCGAGCACCGCTACTCGTCGTGCTGCAGCATCCGAGCGAAGACCGCGCAGTTTGTTTTCCCACTCGGTTTGGATGCCTCGAATGTCGAGGACAAGTTGGCGTCCGTTGACTACTGCGTAGCCCGCCGCGGCCGCGAACGCGGCGACAATCGGCCCGATATTGCCCCGCCGGTACGCATCGAGTGCGTTGTAGTAGCCGTCGACGTCATGGAGAAGGCCGGCGGACACGGGCACGGTGATGTTGGTTGTCACTTCTCGGTGGCGAAGCATGGCTTGGACGATTGCGCGACCGGTGCGCCCGTTGCCGTCGGGGAATGGGTGGATCGTCTCAAACTGTGCGTGCGCGACCGCGACCTGGGCAAGCACCGGGATGTCGAGTCGCGCCATAAAAGCAACGAGGTCATCCATGGCGGCAGCGACGCGATCGTGATGTGGCGGCACAAAGTTGGCGAGGTGCGGACTGAGCCGACCACCGCCAATCCAGACTTGCTCGTCCCGCCATTTTCCCGTGATCTCGGGAGCAAATGATCCGAGGAGAGCGGCCTGCATGTCGATAAGGCTCTGCTCGTCGAGATCGTCGGCCAGTGCGAGTGCGGCTTCCATAGTTCGAACATTGCGCACTATCTGCGCGGCATTCCCTGTTTCGCGTTCGCCCAACTCGGCCTCCGCAATAGCGCGCGCGCCGCTAGTGAGGTTTTCGATTTCAGAGGACGATGCTGACTCAGTGCGAAGGAGGATTGAAGCAAAGGGGAGTCCTCCCGGTCCTGTTTCCGCATCGAAGCGGGTGAGAAGCTGAGTCGCTTCGTCTATGTCGGCCGCGAGGTCGCTTGGAACATCGATCGCGAGGTTGGCGATTTGCGGCACAACAGCAGAGGAGTAGGGCTGGCGGACACGCTCGCGTTGCGCCACCGTGAGGCCATCGCTGTTGATCCGTGAGACCCACGGATGTTCCTCACTCGTCAGCGGCGGCCATTGAGGAGAGCGCGCCGTGGTTGATCTATCACTGGACATCGCGACGCTCGCTTTCCTAAGTGCCAACAACGCTGCACTTTATTTGCACTTAGAATCCTAAGTGCAAATACTGTTTTTGACTATGGTTGCTTGCAGTCAGGACTGGGGAGAAGTCAACAGGGGACGTTTTGACGACAACCAGCCCCGGTATTGCGAAATTATGGTGCGCGGTCGATGGCCCGGTATCGATGCTGATCAGAGTTCATTTCGCGTAGCACGATTGAGCAAACTGTCTAAATCGCCCTGCTAAATGCTCGTCTGAATCGGGCTGGCGACTCGCCCGTCGCGACGCGGAAAGCCCGGCTGAAGGCCGACTCGGATTGATAGCCGACTTGCGCCGCCACAGCAGCGATTGTCGAGTCCGTGCTGAGCAACAGCTCCGAGGCAGACATGAGTCGCATTTGGGCAAGGAATGATCCGATGGTCATGCCCGTGCTCCGACCGAATCGTCGTATGAAGGTGGCCCTGGACATCGCGGCCTCTCGACTCAGACGTTCGATCGGCCAATCGGCCCCGGGATCCTGAAGTATTCGGGCTATCGCCCGCGCAATGTGCTCGTCGGCGACGGCGGTCCAGAGGGACGTCGTGGTGGCGGGTCCCCGTGCCGTTCTCAGCATCATCGCCAGCAGCGCGGTGCAGAGTGCGGAAAGGATGGCCGCGGTGCCGTCTCCTTCGCGCTGAGCCTCGCCGCGCATCAGGACACTCAGCATGCGAAGAACTTCATCGGTTTCCGGAGATTGGCCGAAGGAGACGTGCAAGGGTTCGGGCAGGCTTTGGAACAGGATGGCCCCAGCCCCGGCGCCGAACGTGTAGTGCCCGCAGAAAAGATCGATCACCGGTGGTCCGCCGTTCTCGCTCCGCGTCGTCGTGAATACCTCACCGGTCGACTCGGTGATCCCCGTCATCGAGTCCGCACCGGAGGTGATGACGCGGTGGGGTCCGCCGTGGGGGATCACGACGACATCGCCTGCTTGGAGGGTGAGAGTGCGGGAGCCCACCTCAAGCTGGCAGGTGCCCTCGAGCAACACATGGAAAGGTGCCTCCCTCGGCCCATGGGCGGCCACGTTCATGCGTGTTGAACTACCCAGGAGGCAGCGCTTGTCGAGACTCGCCTCCAGGCGGGCCAAGCGAAGGAGCTGGCTTACAGAATCCAACGTGAGACTTTCGAGCCTAAAAGTGAGACGAACCAACCTATTCGTATCAAGCATAGCTCTCGAGACTGAAGACATGGAAACCACGACCACGGCGCTCAGCGCAGACATACTCGTTATCGGCTTCGGCAAAGGCGGCAAGACCGCCGCGCACGCGCTCAGCGATGCGGGCAAGAGGGTCATCCTTATTGAGCAGTCCGCGAACATGTACGGCGGAACCTGCCCGAACGTCGGCTGCGTGCCCACCAAGATGCTCGTGCACTACTCGAACTCGAAGCGGATCGAGGATGACGCACAAGAGTTCTTCGCGAACTCCGTTGCCGGAGTCCGCGCGCTGACCAGCGCATTCCGAGCCGGCAACTTCGAGGCGCTCGACGGCAAGGACACCGCGACGGTGATCACGGGCGCGGCGAGCTTCGTGGATGCGCACACCGTCGCGATCGGGGAAGGGCAGGACCGGATCACCGTTACGGCCCCCATCATCCTGATCAACACCGGTTCCGAGCCTATGACCCCGAACATCCCGGGCCTGGCCCGCAGCAGGCATCTCGTCAGTAGCACGGAACTGACCCAAAAAGAGGTTCTGCCTGAGCGCCTGGCAATCGTCGGCGGTGGATACCTGGGTCTCGAATTCGCGGACATCTACCAGCACTTCGGCGCACGGGTCACCGTGCTGGAAACGGCCGACAGGCTGCTGGCGCGCGAAGACGACGATGTCGCCCAGACCGTGACGGACATTCTCGCGGGCGACGGCATCCAGCTGATCACCGGAGCAAGGGTCGTCGACGTGCGGGACAACGACTCCACCTCGACCGTCATTTACGAGAAGGACGGTCAGACACTCACCATCGAGGCGGACGCCGTGCTCGCAGCGACCGGCCGTCGGCCCGCCATCTCACAACTCAACCTGGAAGCAGCAGGGGTGCACACCACCGCGCGCGGCGCCATCGAAGTCGATGAGCACCTTCGCACCAGCCAGCCGCACATTTTGGCGCTCGGCGATGTGAACGGAGGGCCGCAGTTCACCTACGTCGCTCTCGACGACGCCCGGATCGTCTTGGATCAGCTGCTGGGCAGAGGCACGCGCACGACGACCGACCGTGTAGCCGTTCCCCACACGCTATTCATTACGCCGCCTTTGGCGACCGCGGGCCTGACGGAGAAAGAGGCACGCGCCGAGGGTCGCAACATCCGAGTGTCGCGCGAGAATGTCGCCGATATCATCGCGATGCCCCGGGCGTACACCGTTGAAGAGACTCGCGGCATGATGAAGTTCATCGTCGACGCAGACACAGACCTGATCCTTGGCGCGGCGCTGATGAGCATCGACGCGCAAGAGATCATCAACGTCGTCACGCTGGCCATGCGCCACGGCATCACCGCCACGGACCTGCGGGATTCGATTTACACCCATCCCAGTTCGACAGAAGCCTTCAACGAGGTCTTCGACAAAGTCGTGGCCTAGCCTGCCTCGGCTCGGATGCGGCCAATCCTGCACGGAGTCGCCGACCTGCCGGACGGTAGTGAGCTGCCCGGTCCATCGATCTGGGTAGAGTCGACGCCATGGCAGCGGATGTGAAGACAGTGACGAGCGGTCGCGGTGAGCGGATGGACGGCATCAAGCGCCGATCCCAGATAAGGGAGGTGGCGGCCGGACTGTTTGATACTCGCGGCTACCGTGAGACGTCGATGGAGGCCATCGCCGCCGCAATCGGAATCAAGAAGGCGTCGCTCTACTACTACTTCAGGGGCAAGGACGAACTGCTCGTCGAGATGCACGAGGAGATGATCGATCTCATCCTGGCCCAGCAGCAGGCGCGCCTCGACAAAGGCGTTCTCTCGTGGAAAGACCAGTTGCTCGGGATAATGACCGACCTGATCTCGCTGCAGGAAACGCACCCCGGATATCTCCGCGTCTTCTTCGAGCACTTCCGGGAGCTGCCACGGGGCGTGCAGGGCCCGATCCAGGCCAAGCGAGACAGGTACGGCGAGTTCGTGGTCGAGGTGATTCGCAACGGGATCGCCGCGGGGGAGTTCCGCGATACTGACGCCGGAATCACAGCGCTGTGCATCCTTGGATCGTGCAACTGGACGTACCAGTGGTTGCGCCCCGCCGGCAGGCTTAACGCCAGCGAGGTGGCGAAGGCCTTCTGGTCGATCTACCTGGGCGGGATCGAGGAGAGTGCCTGACGCGCGCGCGAAACGTCCGTTTCCAAGAAACCTGGACGAGATCGCCGTCGGTCAGACTTTCGTGACCGGCTCGAGCGTTCTGACCGCGGAGGACGAGCTCGACTTCGCGCGTCGGTTCGATCCGCAGCCCTTTCATGTCGACGCGGATGCCGCAATGAACTCGTTCTTCGGTGGTCTCGCTGCGAGCGGGTGGCAGACGGCGGCCGTGTCTATGCGTCTGCTCGTGGATGCCGGCTTTGTGTTCGACAAGGGGCTGATCGGGGCTCACGCCGATCTCACGTGGCCGTCTCCGACGCGCGTCGACGACGTGCTCCATGTAGAGGTGACGATTCTCGACGCGCGGCCGTCGAAGTCCCGGCCGGGGCGGGGAATCGCGACGGTGCGCTACGAAACCATGACGGAGGCGAGGGAGACGCGGCT
This sequence comes from Microbacteriaceae bacterium, assembly GCA_025463565.1. Classification (GTDB taxonomy): domain Bacteria; phylum Actinomycetota; class Actinomycetes; order Actinomycetales; family Microbacteriaceae; genus Lacisediminihabitans. The sequence goes on along the minus strand of JAODAT010000027.1, from coordinate 57,634 downwards.
CGTGATCGTCGCCGATTGGTTAGTGTTCGCCGCAGCCTGATGAGTCAGCCGGTCGGGAAAGCTCGTTCGTCGTCCCTGGCGATGCCGGCGATGCGTGTCATGGTCGAGGCCCAGCGGTAGTGAGCGACTAGGGCGACTATCTCGACGAGCGCGGCTGGTCCGTAGCGCTCGAGAATCGCGGCACGCAGCGCGGACTCGACCCCTGTGTCGTCGTGGAGCTGGTCGGCGATCGCGACGAGGTCGCGCTCGGCGGGATCGAAAACGAGAAGCGAACCCACGTCACAGAGCGCAGCGAGCTGGCGAGCATCGAGGCCCGCTTCTTCGGCGAACAGTCGCGTGTGGGTGGCCCATTCGGCTTCAGCACCACACCGGAATACGGTCCGGAGGATGACCAGTTCGCGGTCGCGAGTGGACAATGAGCCGTCACGCAGCAGTGCAACGGTCGTCGACCGGAATTGTTCGGTCACGATCGGGTTGTGGGCGAATGCGAGGAACACAGCCTGGATCTCACCGTTCGCATCGGTGAAGTGACGAAGCCGATGCGCGAGCTCGGCGTTGAGAGTGGCGGATGGGAACGGCTCGGTCATTGTTGCCTCGATCGGAGAAAAAGGGACGGGAACATGCCGGACTTCTTTGACAGTCACCCGGGGGAATCCATACACTGATAACCTACCGCCGAGACGGTAGATAGACGTGAGGTCTGACATGCAAGCCAAGACATCGGTGTTGACGGGCTCGACGCTCATCAGCGGACTACTCGATGACGCCAGGCGGATGTCGGCATCCGCCTTCGCGTCGCCTCGCGACATCGACGTGGCGATGCGGCTTGGCGCCGGATATCCGATCGGCCCGTTCGGGCTGACCACCGCCGAGTTATTCGGCGAGCAGGAGATTCTCGCCGACGCCAATCCGTGGTCGGGGTCGATCGGCGTGGTCGGCACCGGGCACATGGCGACGGGAATCGCCGAGGCGATCGCACGAGCCGGGCAGCCGGTAGTGCTGTGGGGTCGCTCTGCGGCATCCGTCTCTGCTGCGCTCGAGGGCGTCGCGTCGCGGCTGGCCACCTCTGTCGCCCGCGGACGAGACACAGAGGAGGGTGCGGCCGAAGTGCGCAGCCGCATCCGCGGGACTACCGAGTTCGGCGAACTTGCGACAAGTCCCGTAGTCATCGAGGCAGTCGTCGAGGATCTCGCAGTGAAACAGGACCTGTTCGCCCTTCTCGACGCGACCCTGCCGCGCTCGGTGCGGCTGGCCACGAACACCTCCTCGTTCCGGCTCACCGAGGTCGTCGATGGTGTGGGCGCAGGCCGCGCGACGCTTGCATTGCACTTCTTCAACCCGGCCCCGCGCATGCGACTGGTGGAGATAGTGACGGGCGATGCGGCGCTGATGGCCGAGGCAACCGAGTGGGTGCGCACCATCGACAAGGTGTCTGTCGCGTCGGGCGACCAGCGCGGATTCATCGTGAATCGGTTGCTCATCCCCTACCTGAACGACAGCGTGCGCGAACTCGAGCGCGGCGCGACCGTCGAGCAGATCGAGAATGTGGCTACGGCCGAACTCGGCCAGCCCATGGGGCCGCTCACCCTCATAGACCTCATCGGCATCGACGTAACGGTCGCCGCACTCAACTCGATGTCACAACAAGACCCCGACCCACGGCTGCGGCCGGCATCAACGCTCGAGCGGATGCTCGCGGCCGGCATCCTGGGCCGCAAGAGCGGGAGCGGCTTCGTGGTCGGCACGGGAATCGAAGGAGCGCGTTGATGCCCGATTCAGCGATCACGCACCGCACCGCACACTTCATTGGCGGAGCCTGGGTTGCACCGGCTCAGCCGCACGCGGTCCTAGTCGTCACGAACGCGGCCGACGGCTCCGATCTCGGCTCCGTGCCGTACGGTTCGGCCGCCGACGTCGAGCTCGCGGTTGCGGCCGCCCGATCTGCGTTCCCGGCCTGGTCCGCGCTGTCGGGTCAGGAGCGCTCGGACGCGATTCTTCGCCTGCGCGATGCGCTCGCTGACCGTGCGGCGGCCGCTTCCTGGGTCATCAGCCTCGAGGTGGGCACGACGGCGCGGATCTCGGACGCGGTGCAGGTCGGCCTCCCGCTCAAGACACTCGCCGGGTTCGCCGACGCGGCGCTTCACATCGAAGACGAGCTCCACATCGGCAACTCGACCATCGTGCGCGAGCCGGCCGGCGTTGTCGGCGCAATCACCCCCTGGAACTATCCGCTTCACCAGCTCATCGGCAAGGTGGGTGGTGCGCTCGCCGCAGGCTGCACCGTCGTGTGCAAGCCCGCAGGCCTGGCACCGCTCAGCGCCTTCCTGCTTGCCGACGCGGCCGAGGCCGCTGGACTTCCAGCGGGAGTCTTCAATCTCGTCTCGGGCGCGGGGTCGATCGTCGGCGAATCGCTGGCGCGGCACCCGGGCATCGACGTGCTTTCCTTCACCGGATCCACCGAAGTGGGCTCGTCCATCGCCGCCGCGGCTGCCAGCAACATCACCCGGGTGGCGTTGGAGCTTGGAGGCAAGTCCGCGAGCGTCATCCTCGACGATGTCGACCTGGAAAAGTCGGTGAAGGCGAGCGTCAACAACGCGTTTCTCAACTCCGGCCAGACCTGCTCGGCCTGGACGCGCCTGGTGGTGCCGCGCGACGCCCAGGACCGGGTCGTCGAGATCGCGGTCGGCGTCGCTGAGAAGCTGACGGTGGGACATCCGCTCGATCCAGCGACCCGGCTCGGCCCGCTCGCCTCGGCCGAGCAGAAACGCTCCGTACTGGACTACATCGCGATCGGAGTCGGGGAGGCGCGGCTCGTCTACGGCGGCGCGGGTCTGCCAGACGGAATCCCCGACGACTCCGCTGGTGGTTTTTATGTACGGCCGACCATCTTCGCGGATGTTGACAACGGCAGTCGGATTGCCCAGGAGGAGATCTTCGGACCGGTGCTCTGCATCATTCCGCACGACGGGGACGAGGACGCGATCCGGATCGCCAACGACAGTCCATACGGACTGGCGGGCGGGGTTTGGTGCTCCGACGAAGATCGGGCCATGGAGGCCGCTCGCCGCATTCGGGCCGGCCAGGTCGACATCAACGGCGGCGCGTTCAACCCGCTCGCGCCATTTGGCGGCTACAAGCGCAGCGGCATGGGACGCGAGTTCGGCCCGGTGGGCGTCGAGGAATTCACCGAGTTGAAGGCGATCCAGCGATGAGCGATCGGTTGGCGCTGCTCACCCGTTATTACGAAGCCTGCACCACGGGCGACCTGGAGGAGCTCATGGCGACGCTGCACCCCGACGTCGTGCACTATTTCGTCGCCCCCAACGTCGGCTCGAAGCCGGTCGCCGGGGGAGAGCACCTCGCGCACTATTGGCGCAAGGTGGCCCAGATGATCCGCGCCCGCTGGGTCATCGACCACTATCTCGGCACCGACGACGAGGCGGTCATCGAGTGGTCGATGTTCTGGAATCCCGCCGGAACGGGTGCCCGCGTCGCGACCAGGGGGTCGGAGTGGTTCCGGTTCGCCGACGATCGTATCTTCGAGATCCGGTCCTACTACCAGCAGACGGACCGTGACAGCCAGCTGGATGCCTTCGACTACGTCGCGCGCGGGTACTCGACCCACGGCGGCGAAACCAGCAGAGTGCACGAGGACGTGCTCTCCGGTTCCACCTATCCATTGGGAGACACTGCATGAGCCACATTCTGAGATCCGACATCGACGGCATCGCGACCGTTACGCTCAATCGACCCGACAAGCTCAACGCCCTCGACCTTTCTCTACGGCTCGAGCTGCTCGACGCGTTCCGCGAGCTGGCGACCGACGAGTCGGTGCGCGTGGTGATCCTCACCGGTGCCGGATCCGGATTCTGCGTCGGACAGGATCTGTCCCGTTCTGAAGAACTCGTGGATGCGGCGGCGACTGTGCGTGATTCGTACACCCCGCTCGCTCGGGCCCTGCGTGCCCTGCCGCAGCCGACCATCGCCGTGGTCAACGGGGCCGCCTACGGCGCGGGCCTCGGCCTCGCACTCGGCTGCGACGTCGTTTTCGTGGCCGAGTCCGCCAAGATTTCCGCCGCGTTCAGCAAGGTCGGGCTGGTGCCCGACACCGGGGTGACCGCGCAACTCGTGACGGCTCTCGGCTACCTGAAAGCATTCGAGCTCGCGTCGACCGGGAGCCTCATCACTGCACAGGAGGCCGTCGAGTGGGGGATCGCCAGCCGGGTGGTACCGGACGCCGACGCGATCGACAGGGCGATGTCGGTGGCACGGACTTTCGTAAAGAGCAGCCCGGTCACGCTCGCACTGCTCAAGAAACAGCTGCAGTTCGCGCAGTTTGCATCGTTCGAGGACGTGCTCGAACTGGAGGCAGTCCATCAGGGCATCGCGGCGGCAACCCCCGAGCACAAAGCGCTGAGAGACGCCTTTATTACGAAGTGAGCCTGAATTCGACTTCGTGCCCAGATGATTGACAAACAGGTAAGGGATGTCCCCGCCGCGCTCGGCGGGGTCGAACACGGTGCGACCGTCATGATCGGCGGTTTCGGCGAAACCGGCCTCCCCGAGGCTCTCATCGACGGCCTCATCGACCGGGGCATCGGCGGGCTGACCATCGTCAATAACAATGCCGGAACCGGCTCCACGGGTATCGCCGCACTTTTGAAGGCTGGCCTCGTCACCAAGGTGATCTGCTCGTTTCCACGGCAGGTCGGATCGACCGTTTTCGATGACCTGTACCGAGCCGGCGAGGTCGAACTCGAACTCGTGCCGCAGGGCACGCTCGCTGAACGCATCCGCGCCGCCGGTGCCGGAATCGGCGGATTCTTCACCCCGACCGGCTTCGGTACGGAGGTCGCGGCCGGCAAGGAGACGCGCGAAATCGGCGGCCGCAACTACGTACTCGAATACCCACTGTTCGCGGATGTCGCGCTCATCAGTGCCTTCAGGGCAGACCGGTTCGGCAACCTCGTCTATCGCAAAACCGCTCGCAATTTCGGGCCGATCATGGCGACGGCAGCGAGCACGACGATAGCGCAGGTCGACGAGGTCGTCGACGCCGGTTCCATCGATCCGGAGACGATCATCACTCCGGGCATCTTCGTCGATCGCGTCGTCGCTATCGGCAGTCGATTCGAGAACGAGATGTGGGCCCATGTGCGCTGACCGTCTGACTCGTGCCCAGATCGCCGAGCGGGTGGCTCGCGCCATCCCCGAGGGTTCCTATGTCAACCTCGGCATCGGATTGCCGACACGGGTCGCCGACTATCTGCCCAAGGGGCGCGAGGTGATCCTGCACACCGAGAACGGCATGCTCGGAATGGGACCCGCCGCCCGTTCCGACGAGGTCGACCCAGACCTCGTGAACGCAGGCAAGGTGCCGGTGACCGAGACGCCGGGTGCGAGCTACTTCCATCACGCCGACTCATTCGGGATGATGCGTGGCGGCCACCTCGACGTCTGCGTACTCGGGGCGTTCCAGGTGTCGGCCACCGGCGACCTGGCGAACTGGAGTACAGGTGCGCCCGGTGCGATCCCGGCGATTGGCGGCGCCATGGACCTCGCAATTGGAGCGAAGAACGTGTACGTGGTGATGGACCTCTTCACCCGCGACGGCGTATCCAAGCTCGTCGAGTCCTGCAGTTACCCACTCACCGGTGTCGGCTGCGTCACCCGGATCTACACGGATGTCGCGGTCTTCGAACCTGGACCGGACGGAGTGGTGGTCGTCGAACTATTCGGTGACTTCACCGTCGAGTCGCTCCGTGAGGCGACCGGCCTCGCGCTCGCCGACGGGACCGGGGCGACTACTTGATCGCTATGGGGTTGACCGGAGAGCCGACCGCGCCCGTGAACGGAAGCGGGACCGCCGACAGAAGAAACTCGTAACGCCCGTCCGTTGCGCAGTCGTCGGCGAGGGCATCGAGGTCCCACATCTCACCCAGAAGCAGGCCGATGTGCGGCAGGGCGACCTGGTGGAGCGGTTGCATCGAGGCCGGGAACTCGTTGGGTCGAACCTCGACACCCCAGGTGTCGGTGGCCACTGCCGCGATCTCGGCGGCGTGCAGCCAGCTCACTGTGGTGAACGACAATCCGGGCGCGGCGCCTCCCGCGTATGAGCCCCAGCCCTCACCGCGACGCACACGGGACAGCTGTCCGGTGCGAACGAGCAGAAGGTCGCCGCGTCCGACCCGGGACGACTCGCCTTGCTGCCGGATCGTCTCGTCCAGGTCGTCCGGAGTGATCGCGAAGCCGTCCGGCAGCTCGCCGTCGATTCCGACCGCCCGACCGACATCGAGCAGCACGCCCCGGCCGACGACCCGGTCGGCGACGTGCTCGATTCCCGTCTCAAGGTCGCCTTCGCTCGTTACGGTTCGACCCGCGACGCGGTTGTTCCAGCCGATGCCGTGATCGGCCACGTGCCCGAGACCGTCCCACTGCGTGCTGCACTGCAGCGGCATGAATACGCAGTCGTCGGCCACAGACAGTCCGTGCGGCAGCCCCATGATCTCCGCGGTGTCGAGTCCGGTGCTCATCATGGTGTGGACCGGATTCACCCGCCGCTTCCAACCGTTCTGGGGGCCGTCATTATCGAACGGCAACGAGAGCGAGAACGGGCGACCGTCGCGCACGAGCCCGGCGGCAGCGAGCCTCGCTGCGTCGTCGATGAAATTCACGGTGCCGCGGGCGTCGTCGCTTCCCCAGCGATTCCAGTTGCTGTACGCAGCGGCTGCGGTCGCAATAGCGGTCTCTGCGTCGTTGCCATAGGCAGCGATTGCCGCGTTCGGCCGGTTCGGTTCGAGTGTCATGCTCGTGCTCCTCCTGCTTTGGCGTCGGACAGGGATGCGAATCGTCGACCGAACAGTGCGAGCGCGCTCCGAGAGCCGACCTCGTCGACCTCATCCGCGCTGAGCCCGGCCTCCGCCAGGCGTTCGAGCGGGTTGACCACTCCCATATCGAAGGGATAGTCGGTGCCGATCGTGACGTGCGTGGAGCCCATCGCCGTCAGTAGGTGACGAAGCGCCTCCGGCGTGTACACGAGGGAGTCGACCCACATCTCGCGCAGGTAGTCGCTCGGTCGGCGAAGGCAGGTACGAGCATCCTCGCGCTGCTCCCACGCGTGGTCGGCACGACCCGAGTAGCTCGGCAGCCATCCACCACCGTGCGCTCCCCAAATGCGCAGCGCGGGAAAGCGGTCGAGTACTCCGCCGAAGATGAGCCGTGACAGGGCGACGCTCGTCTCGGTCGGATTGCCGACGTGGTTGAACATGTAGCCGATGTCGAGCCGTTCGCCGAGCGTGCATCCCCAGGGATGGATGAGCACGGGCAGGTCGAGGTCCACCACGCGTGCCCAGAAGAGATCGAACTCCGGGTCGTCCAGTTCGCGACCGCGACCCGCGCTCGTCGAGATCTGGACCCCGATCGCGCCGAGTTCCTCGACCGCACGCGTGAGTTCGGCGACGGCGCCGGCCGGATGGTGCAGCGCGACCGATGCGATCAAGCCGAGTCGACCGGGCGCGTACGAGCAATGCGCGGCGAGGCCGTCGTTTATCGCACGCGTGAACGCCGCCGCCGTCTGCTCGTCGAGCCAGTGGCGCGGGATCGGGGTAGCCGAGACGGCCTGCACATCGACGCCGGCGGCATCCATCGCCTGGATGCGCAGCGCCGGGTCCGTCAGGCTCGGCGCGAGCGAGGCGATCTGTCTGCGGTTGTAGTCGCTGCTTGTCGGTCCCAGGGTCGCGGAGTCTTCGCGCAGCTGCTCGAGGAACTCGGGAAAGCGAGCGAGCATGGCGTCGGCTTCCGGAATCGCGGCATGGGCGTGCACGTCGATGACTGGCATATGTGCTGAACTCCTTCGGTCTGCAAGCTGTGGACGAGTCTACCGTCTAGATGGTAGGTTGAGATGCAATCGCACTCAAGGAGGAGCGCAGTAATGAAATCTGACCCCATTGTGATAGTTGGCTCGGGCCCGGCCGGCCTTGCAGCCGGACTCGCCCTGATCGCTTCCGGGCGCGAGGTGCGCATCTACGAGCGCTACGCCAACTCCGACAAAGTCGGCGGCCTCATCAACGTCTGGGCTCCCGCCGTCAAGGCGCTCCGCAGCATGGGTGTCGACGTGGATGCGATGGGTCTGGCACCCACTCATTCGAGTTTCCACAGCGCCTCCGGCCACCATCGTGCGACGGTTCGCTTCGACTCGGCCATCAACGAGGAATACGGTGGCTACTTCTTCGGCCTGCTGCGGCCGGATCTCTACACGTCCCTGCGGAGCGCGCTGCCGGCCGGCACGATCCAGGCGGACACCACGGTCAGCTCGTTCATCGACAGGGGCGACCATGTCGAGGTGGTCTTCGCCGACGGATCGACGACGAGCACCCCGCTGCTCATCGGTGCCGATGGCATCAACTCGACCATTCGACCCGGGCTGTGGGGCGAGACGCCGATTCGCGAGCACAACCTGCAGGCGATCCTGGGCAACACCTACGACATCCCCGAGGGTGTTCCGCTCGATCAGTGCATCATCCGCCACTCCCGCACGCTGCAGGGCAGTTACGCCCCGTTCGTCCACGATGGTCGGCCGGGCATTGGGTGGTACTTCGTCGAGGCGTGGGATCCATCGACCCCGCCGCTGTCGCAGGCGGAGCTGTGGGCCCACGCGAAAGAGCTTGCCAAGGACTTTCCGGCGGAGCAGCAGGAGCTGGTCGCCCACAGCGAGGGCACGCTGGTCCGTTGGCAGATCCGAGACCGCGGCAAGCCGCTGAAGCAGTGGTCGAAGGGACGGGTCACGCTGGCGGGTGACGCCGCCCACGCGACCAGCCCATACGCGGCCTACGGGGCCGGAATGTCGATTGTCGACGGGTATTTCATCGCCCAGAGCCTCGCCGAGGTCGACCTGACGGACAGCTCCGCAGTCGCCGCGGCCCTGCAGCACTACGACTCCCTGCGCGTGGAGCACACGACCGACCAGGTCCAACAGGCGTACATGCTGGGACAGTTGTTCCACCACTCCTCGGCGGTGGTGCGGCCGATTCGCGACTTCCTGCTCGACCGAACCCCGTTCCTGCAGAAAATGGTCGGCGAGAAGAGCCCTGGCGAGATCGCGAAGCAGATCAGCGTCATGGGCGACGGCATTCGCGGTGCGGCGTGAACGCCATCGGCATCGCGTGGTGAGAGGCATGCCGTGGACCTGATCATGAGAGCGCCCGCCTATGGCGAACCGGAGGTGATCGAGGCGGTTGAGATCGACGTTCCTCTTCCGGGTCCGGGAGAGGTGCGGATAGCCGTGAAGGCCGCGGGCATCAATCCGGCCGATCTCAAACTCCTGCGCGGCATGTTCGGGCGAAACGATACGGCTGCACTCCCGCTGCGCCTCGGAACCGAAGCAACCGGCGTGGTCGATGCCGTCGGCGAGGGTGCTGTCGGTGCGTGCGGACCCGTCGCCGTCGGCGACGAGGTCATCGCATTCCGCATCGAGGGCGGGTACGCCTCGCGGATCGTGGTCGACGGCTCGAAGGTGATTCCCAAGCCCGCGAACTTGGACTGGACGCAGGCGGCGTGCCTGATGCTCGGGTCGGTCACGGCCTACCACCTCCTCGAGAAGACGCGGGTAAGCGCGGGTGACCGTGTCATCGTGCACGCGGCGTCGGGTGGTGTCGGGTCGATGGCAGTCCAGCTTGCGGTCGCACGCGGTGCCGTGGTCGTCGGCACGGGCGGTGAGAGCAATCTCGACATCATCCGCGAGGCCGGCGCCACGCCGATAACGTACGGTCCTGGTCTTGAGCAGCGATTGCGCTCGGTCTTTCCGGATGGAGCCGATGTCGCGCTCGACGCGGCAGGCACGGACGAGGCGCTCGACGCATCCGTCGCCCTTGTCCGCGATCGTTCGCGCATCGCTACCATCGCCGGCTACCGCCGCGGTGCCGAACTCGGCATAGCGATGCTGGGATCGATGCCGGGCGGCGACCCGGGGATCGAAGTGCGTGACGCCGCCCGCGGACCGATGGCCGATCTTGCGGCCAGCGGGCACCTGAGGGTGCGCGTGGCACGAACCTACCCGCTCGCCGGAGCATCCGAAGCACTGCGGGCACTGGCCGACGGCGCGTCGGGGAACGCCGCGCTCATCATCTGAGCGATCGGGCGCAGCGGTCATGGGCGCGTCGCACCCTCCCAGCCGGCTGGCTCCGCGATGCAACGCACTATCTGTGTGCCCAGTCCGCTGATCGTCCCCTCCATCACATCGCCATCGCGCAACAGGCGGCCTCGACTCGCGCCATTGCCTGCCGGGCTGCCGGTCAGGAGCAGGTCGCCGGGGAGGAGCGGGGAGGTCGCGGATGCAGCGGCGATGAGTGCCGGAATGTCGAAGAGAAGGTCGGCGGGACTCGCATCCTGCATCAGCTCGCCGTTGAGCCGCAGCTCGAGTCGCATGTCTGTGGGGTCGGGAGCGGCGAAGGGAGGCACGAGCAACGGGCCGGTCGGCAGGAAGCCCGGGGCGTTCTTCGAACGATACCAATCGGTGCCCAGTTCTTTCATCTCCTTGAGGAAGACGAGGTCGCGCGTGGTGATGTCATTCGCAATCGTGTACCCGCCAACGTGCTCCATCGCGGTCTCGCGTGTGACCCGGAAGGCGCGCCGGCCGATCACCACGGCGAGCTCCAACTCCCAATCGTGCTTATCGCTGTAGCCGGGCAGCACGAGCGGATCCTCGTCGCCGACGACGCTCTGGGGCGCCCCGACGAAGAAGTAGGGCGTGCCCCTGCGCGCCCGCTCGTCCATCATGTCGGCGGCCTGGCTGCGCGCTTCCGATTCGGTCCGCGGATCGTCGGGCTCTCGGTGAGCGACCACGAGGTCGATGACATGCTGCCGGTAGTTGGCTCCCGCCTGCACGACCTGCCTGGGCTCGACCGGGGCAGCGAGCGAGACCGAGGAGAGCGGGATCCACTCGTCGGAGTCGACGCCGACCCGTGCCCGCAGTCGCTCCCAATTGAGCGGCTCCGAGAGGAAATCATTGAGCGACGGTGCGCCGAGCTCGGTCGTCGTCAGGGGCCGGATCCGATCCTCGGAGACGAGACCGAGCCGCACTCCCTCGGGGCTGCGGTAGCGAGCCAGGGCGAGCCCGACACCGGGGATGGCTGGCCTGGTCATTTTCGCGTCGCCTCCGTTGGCTGCGTGGGTGCTGGTGCTGGCGAGCGGACTCCCCACCAACTACTCTCGCGTGGCCGCTAAGAATCGACAAATTCGATATTGCTATCGCATCAATCGAACATGCTGATACATTCCGGGCATGCCTCGAACGATCGATCTCAACCTCATTCCGCCGCTGCGAGCACTGCTTGAAGAACGCAGCGTGAGTAAAGCCGCGGAACGCATGCACATGAGCCAGCCCGCCTTGTCCGCGAGCCTCGCTCGCCTGCGCATCCACTTCAACGACGAACTGCTCATCCGATCGGGAACCCGCTATGAGTACAAGCTCACGCCCCTCGGGGTGCAGCTTCTCGCTCGCGTCTACTCGGCCGAAATGAGTGTCGAGCGACTGTTCGCCGCGCAGGACTTCGACCCCGCGACGAGCACGCACGCGTACACGCTCGCGACATCCGATTACTCGATGGCGGTGCTCGGTGGGAGCCTCTCCAGCGTGATGCGGCGCAGCGCCCCGCACGTCAGCGTACGGTTCGAGAACATCACCGCCGACATCGTTCTCCGAGCGCCGGATTCCTTGCGCGACATCACCGGGGCGCTGCTACCGCACGGCTACATCTCGGAGATGAAGGACCAGTACCTCGACGTCTTCGTCGACCGCTGGGTGTGCGTCGTCTCGCCGACAAATACCCTGATCCGTCGGGAGCTCACGTTCGAGATGCTCTCGGCCCTTCCCTGGGTCGAATCGTTCAGCTCGCAAGCGCAGCTCACGCCGCCGGACCGACAGATGCGGATGCTCGGGGTCGAGCCGATGGTCGAGATCGGCGTGCCGAGTTTCATGGCCATTGCCGATCTGGTCGCCGGCACCGACCGCATCGCCTTCCTGCCCTACAGCTATGCCCGCAAATTAGAGCAGTCGGGGGCGCTGCGCGTTTTCGAGTGCCCGTTCGATGCGGTGCCGTTCCTGGAGACCTTCTGGTGGAGTCCCGTGCATAGCCACGATCCCGAGCACGTGTGGTTCAGGGCCCAGTTGAGTGAGGCCGTGCGCGAAGCGCACCTCACACCGGCACCTCAGGCGAATACATAAACGGCATCTATTACACCTATCAAAGAATCAATCTTCCCGATAGTGCGATTTACACGCACACTGATCGTCAACAGCCAGTCGGCGCAGAGATGCGCCACCTCATGGAGGATCGACGATGATCAGCTTTCTTTCCCACCTCTCCTACGTGCGCATCGCGTCCAACGATGTCGACGCGTCATCCGCGTTCTACCAGAAGCAGCTTGGGCTGACGGAAGTGCATCGCGACGAGTCGGGCGTCTACCTGCGCGCCTGGGGCGACCCGTACCTGTACAGCCTCGTTCTCATCCCGGCGGACGAGCCGTCGCTGGTCAGCGCCGCCTGGCGGACCTCGAGTCCCGAGGCCCTGGAGGAGGTCGTGGCCCGCGTCGAGGCCTCCGGTGTGACCGGAGAATGGATCGACTCGCGCTTCGGTGTCGGTCGCTTGTACACCTTCACCGGCCCGTGGGGTCACACGATCGACCTCTTCTGGGAAGTCGAAAAGTACGTGCCAGCGCCCGAACTCACGTCGGTCTACCCCGACCGCCCCGCTCGGCGTGACGCGGCGGGCGCTGCACCTCGCCAGCTCGACCATGTCACGGTCGCGGCTTCGGACGTGGAGGCATTCGCCAAGTGGCACTCGGAGGTGCTCGGTTTTCGAATCATGGCTCACACGATCATCGAGCACGCGAACCTCAGCGTGTTCAGCGTGCTCACCACGAACGAGTCTTCTCACGACCTCGCCGTCGTTCTCGACTCGTCACCGATTGCCGGACGGGTGAACCACTTCTCGATGTGGGTCGAGTCGCGCGACTACCTGTTCCGCTCGGCCGACCTGCTGATCGAGAACGGCTACCCGATCGAGTACGGCCCGTCGGTCCACGGCATCGGCGAGGCGAACTTTCTCTACTTCCGCGAGCCGAGTGGCATGCGCGTCGAGATGAACACGACCGGCTACCGCAACTACGTGCCCGACTGGGAGCCGAGGAACTGGACCCCGGAGCTCGGCTCGACCAACATGTTCCGCAATGGAGCCATGCCGATGTCGATGACGGAGTCCTTCCCGTCCGACGGGCGTCCCACGGCCACGGAGGAGGGTGTGCTGCCCGGTACTGAGGAGGAACTGGAGCTCATCAACCCGTACGCGAAGCACGGTCGCGGCTGAGTGGTCTCGTTTTCACCTGCGGTACTCAACGAGGAGTGGGACATGACGAACAGCAATGCGAAACCCGGTCACGTCGCCATCATCGGCGCGGGACCGGCGGGAATGGCCACGGCCATCTCGATCCACCAGGCGGGCCACGAGGTTGCGATCTTCGAACGCTACAAAGAGGTCAAACCGGCCGGCAACATCCTCAACCTCTGGCCGCCGCCTATTAAGGCTCTCGGACTCATGGGTGTGGATATCGTCGACTTCGGCGCGCCGACCCTGTCCGAGTTTCACCGGGCGGACGGGCGATTGCGCGCCGTCGTTCATCTTCCCGAGGACGTCGTTCGCGACTGGGGCGGAGGATTCATCGGGCTCACCAGGCCGAACCTTTTCCGTCGACTGCACGCGGCGCTGCCCGAGGGCTCCCTGCACACCGACAAGCAGTTGACGGACTTCACCGAGGACGCCGCCGGAGTGCACCTGTTCTTCTCCGACGGCTCGACCTACGACGCCGACGTGCTGGTCGGTGCCGACGGTATCGACTCCTTCGTGAGGAAGCACCTGTGGGGCGATGCTCCGAAGCGCGACCACAATCTGCTGGTACTTGGCGGCCTCTCGTACGACGAGATTCCCGGAGCGAGCCATAACCGGAGCGTCGTGTCGCACGACCGAACGGTGCAGGCCAGCTGGACCGGCATCCGCGAGGCCGGTAAAAGCGGATACCAGTGGTGGGTGCTGTCACCCTTTTCCGGCGACACGGAGTTCACCGGTGACGTCAAAAAAGAAGCGGCACGGATCGCCCACAACTTCCCGAGCCCGCTGCCTGGACTCATCGCCTCTACGGATCCAGAGCTGACCCAGAAATGGCAGATCCGCGACCGGCCCCCGCTCAAGCAGTGGTCCAAGGGTCGTGTAACCCTCGTGGGCGACGCCGCCCACTCCACCTCGCCGTACGCCGCTTACGGCGCCGGCATGGCGACCGAGGACGGCTACTACCTGGGTCGAAAACTCGCGGCACTCGACCTGTCGGACTACGGGACAGTTCGGGATGCTCTGCAGGGATTCGAGGAGCCGCGCAAGCCGCACACGGCCTTCCAGTCGCAGATGGCATACCGCCTCGGCAGGATTTTCCACCACACTCCGGCGCCCCTGCGTCCCATTCGCGACCTCGTATTCGATCACACCAAATTCCTACAGAAAATGATCGGTGAGACGACTCCGGTCGAGATCCTCAAGCAGATGGATGAGATCGACATCGCAGAGGCCGACTTCCGCTCCAAGACCGGCGCGGTTGCGTGAGTCGTCATGCCCAGTCACTTCGATGATCGCTCCCCGAGCGATGACTACCGGCCGCGCCGAGTCGTCACCGGGCACGACTCATCCGGGCGGTCCGTGATCCTCTCCGACGGGCCGAGCCCGGTCGTTCGCACGTTGCCTGATGACGGAGTGACATTCGCCGAGATCTGGCAGACCGAGGCGGTACCCGCTCTCCTCACCGCGAGAGAGGCCTTGGAGCCTACCGATCGCAGTCACAGCATCCCGCCGCCTCCGGGTGGCACGAGGATCAGGCTCAACGAGTTTCAACCAGGGTTTCTTGATTCGCGCGGGCTGCAATCTCCTATTCACCGCACCGAAACGGTCGACTACGGCATCGTGCTCGAGGGCGAGATCACGCTCATTCTCGACGATGTCGAGACAGTGCTGTGCGCCGGCGATGTCGTCGTGCAACGCGGCACAGACCACGCCTGGGCGAACCGCGGCTCCGTGCCGTGTCGTATCGCATTCATCCTCATCGACGGCACTTTCGCTCCCGAACTGCTCGATGCGCTGCCCGACGACACGAAAGACACGATGATGCGTCATGCCGGATGAGCATGCGGGCACGGCTACGTCTGAGGATGTGTTGGCGCTTCCGGGCCTCGCCGGCAAGGTGATCGTCGTCACCGGTGCCGCGGGCGGCCAGGGAGCGGCGCTGTGCCGCGTGCTCGCCGCGAGCGGCGCGACACCTATCGCGACCGATCTTCTCGACGAGCTTCCCCGCGGGCTGTTCGACCGGCCGATCTCCTACCGGCGTCTCGACGTGACATCCGAGGGTGACTGGAGGGATCTGCGAGACCGGCTCGCGCCCGGGAGGCTTGACGGCCTTGTCAACAACGCGGGCATCCCGTTCCGCGCGCGTCTCGGAGATATCGAGCTTGACGACTGGAACCGCGTACTCGCGATCAACCTGACCGGGCCCATGCTCGGGATGAAGACCCTCGTGCCGCTAATGCGCTCGGGTGCATCGATCGTGAATGTGGGATCCGCGGCCGGGCTGACCCCGCACCACACGGTTGCGTACACAGCGAGCAAGTGGGGCCTCCGCGGCCT
This sequence comes from Microbacteriaceae bacterium, assembly GCA_025463565.1. Lineage (GTDB taxonomy): Bacteria > Actinomycetota > Actinomycetes > Actinomycetales > Microbacteriaceae > Lacisediminihabitans. Next base: position 41,918 of record JAODAT010000027.1, on the reverse strand, counting down.
GAGCGGAGTCGCTACCACGGAGTTCGGCGCACGCGGAATCCGCACCAACATCGTGCATCCGGGTTATGTCGAAACCACCGCCATGGCGAATGCTCCTGCGGCGATGAGAGACGCTCAACTCGCGCTCACGCCCCTGGGGCGCACCGCGCAGCCCGAAGAAATCGCCGCGGTCGTCGCCTTTCTGCTGTCGGACGCCGCAGCCTATGTCTCTGGCGCCGAGATCCCCATCGACGGCGGGTACACCTCGTCGTCGGGCATCAAATACATGTCGGACTCGATCGCGAAAAGCGCGATGAGTCGACCATCACAGAACTGACCCGAGGACACCATCGTGGAAACGACGCAGATCATCGAACCGACCGCTCCGTCCGGGTACGGGGATCCGCGCCTGAACGCGCTGGCCGCGATCGAACGTCGCGTGCTGTGGCTCGCGACGTCGATCATCCATCACGCCAACAATGTGCGTCCGAACACCTCCGGCATCAAGGTCGGCGGCCATCAGGCCTCCAGCGCGTCGCTCGTGACCATCATGACCTCGCTGTGGTTCGGTCAACTGCGCGCGGAGGACCGGGTGTCGGTCAAACCGCATGCTTCCCCGGTGCTGCACGCGATCAACTACCTCCTCGGTTCGCTCGATGAGCGATATCTGACCACGCTGCGTGAGTTCGGCGGGCTGCAGAGCTACCCGAGTCGCTCGAAAGATCCCGATCCAGCCGACTATTCAACCGGTTCCGTGGGGATCGGGGCGACGGCTCCGATCTGGGGCGCCATTTCGCGGCGCTACACCGAAGGCATCACGGGCGTGCCCAGCCGCGGACGGCAGTATTCGCTGGTCGGCGACGCGGAGCTCGACGAGGGCGCCGTCTGGGAGGCGGTACTCGATTCGAGCGTCGCGGACCTGGGAGAGATCGTCTGGATCGTCGATCTCAACCGGCAGTCACTCGACCGCGTCGTGCCGAACATCGCGGCCGGCAAGTTCGCCGCGCTGTTCTCGGCTGCCGGATGGCAGGTGATCACGGTACGGTTCGGGCGCCTCCTGGAGGAGCTGATGGCGCGGCCCGGCGGGGAAGCCCTGCGCGACCGGATCATCGACATGCAGAACCCCGAGTACCAGCGCCTGCTGCGCTGCCCGGCCGACGAACTGCGTCGCCGGCTTCCCGGCGACGGCACGGGCAGCCGGACCATCGCCGAGATCATCGCGGACGTCGATGACGCGCACCTGGTGGCGGCCATCAAGAATCTCGGTGGCCATGACATCCAGGCGCTGCGGGATGCATACGCGCAGATCGACGACACCCGACCGACGGTCATCATCGCCTACACGGTTAAGGGCTACGGCCTGCCGACCGCGGGCCACCCGCAGAACCATTCGTCGCTGCTGAGCGTCGAGCAATACGCGCAGCTCGCGGAACAGCTGGGGGAGAGCACCGATGCTCCCTGGTCGCGGTTCGCGCCGGACAGCGATGAGGGTGCAGCGGTCGCATCCGCGGCATCCGCTCTGCAGCGTCAACCGCAGGAGTTCGTCGCACCCCCGTCAGTGCCGACCGACTTCGGTCGCACCCCGACCGGGACCGCGACGACGCAGGCCGCCCTCGGTCGCGCCCTTCTCGATCTCACGCGAGTGGCGCCAGAAGCCGCCCGCCGCGTGGTCACCGTGAGCCCGGACGTCAGCTCCAGCACGAACCTCGCCGGGTGGCTGAACAAGGTCGGCGTGTGGTCGACCGAGGAGCGCACGGACTGGTTCAGCGACGACGCGGAGACGATCATGCACTGGCGGGAGAAGCCGACCGGCCAGCATATCGAGCTCGGAATTGCCGAGGTGAACCTGGTGAGCCTCATCGGCGAACTCGGCTCGACCTGGAGCCGTTGGGGACAACCGTTGTTTCCGATCGGGGTGCTCTATGACCCGTTCGTCGAACGCGCACTCGAGCCGTGGTCATACGGCATCTACGCGGGCGGCCAGTCGATCCTCGTGGGAACTCCCTCCGGCGTGACGCTCGCACCCGAAGGCGGTGCTCACCAGTCGATCAAGACACCCTCGATCGGACTTGAACAACCGAACTGCATCAGTTACGAGCCGGCGTTCGTGCTCGACACGGAATGGACCCTGCTCGCCGCGATGGGGCAGATGGGTCGCGAGGGCGGCAAGTCCGCCTATTTACGGCTGTCGACAAAGCCGCTGGACCAGAAGCTGGCAGCGATTCCCGAGGACGCGGCCTCGCGCGAACGGCGTCGTAGGCAAGTTGTTGCAGGAGCATATCCGCTGAGGCGAGTGGACTCGCCGAAGGCATCCATCGTCACGATGGGTGTCATGGTGCCCGAGGCGCTCGCGGCCGCCGATCGTCTTGCCACGCTCGGCATCTCCGTCGACATCGCCTGCGTCACCAGCCCAGGACTGCTGTTCGAGGCGATCCAGTCGCGGAACGGTCTGGACGACGGAGCATCATGGATCCTCGACCAGGTCTTCCCCGCCGATCGCGCGGTCCCCATGGTGACCGTGCTCGACGGACACCCCCACACCCTCGCGTTTCTCGCAGGGATCCACCGGGTTGCGAGCCGCAACCTCGGCGTGAGCCACTTCGGGCAGGCGGGTGATGTGGAGGATGTCTACCGCTACCACGGAATCGACGTCGACAGCATCGTACGTTCCGTCCTGGACGTGACCGCGTGAGCCCCCTGGGGCGCAATCAATTGGCAAGGAGAACAGCGAAATGAAACTCGTCACGCTCGATGGCGGTCCCGACGGACGCCTAGCGCTCGTCGATCGTCTGCTCACCCGAGTCATCGAAGTCGCGGATATCGCGCCGACCATGCAGGCCGCACTGGAGCGGTGGGACGACGTCGAACCGCGGTTGCGTGATCGGGCCGAGCTGCTCGAAGCGGGCGACGCTGCTGGTGCCCGCCCCTACGACCCTGACGAGCTGCTCGCCGTGCTCCCGCGGGCCTGGCAGTGGCTCGATGGCTCAGCCTTCAACTCGCACGGCGAGCTCATGTCGATCGCCTTCGGCATCGAACCGCTGCCGGTAGACCGGCCCCTCATGTATCAGGGCGTATCCGACCGGTTCTACCCCGGTCGCAGCGAGGTGTCCTTCCTCGACGAGGCCGACGAGATCGACTTCGAAGCTGAGTTCGGTGTCATTGTCTCCGCTGTACCGCGCGGTGTGACCGCCGAGCACGCCGGGAAGTACATCCGACTCGTCGTCATCATCAACGACTGGTCGCTTCGGGCCCTCGGTCCAGCGGAGATGAAGCGCTCGTTCGGCTTCGTGCAAGCCAAACCACCGTCGGCGACCGCTCCCGTCGCGGTGACTCCCGACGCCCTGGGTGAGTACTGGCATGACAGCCGCGTGCGGCTGGACATGGAGGTCACCCGTAACGGCACAGCCTTCGGTCACGCGAACGGGGCGGCGATGGCGTTCGGCTTCGCCGACCTGGTCGCCCACGCGGCACGGACTCGCGATCTGGTCGCAGGGACCATCATCGGCTCGGGCACCGTCTCGAACGAGACCTTCCGCACCGTCGGTTCCTCGTGTATCGCCGAGCGGAGGATGGTCGAGCTCGTTGACGATGGAGCGTCGGTGACGAGTTTCATGCGATTCGGCGACACTGTGACCATGGAGTCCCACCTGCCCGACGGTGAGTCGGTGTTCGGTCGCCTTGAACAGACCGTCGTGCCCGCATCCGGTGGGGTCGCGTAGGAGCGTCCATGGTCACAATCGCCCAGGAAGCGGCGGCTACTTCACCTTCCTGATCGGGACGATGAGAATGCCACCGACGATGGCCGCGATCGCGCCCGTGATGAACAGGGCCGGGTAGTCCTGCGGGAACGCCGCTGACGCTCCGATGAGCAGGATGGCGGGCGCGAGGGCGGGCACCAGCGATTGCGGCAGGGAGTTCGCGAGGTTCATCACGCCAAGGTCCTTGCCGGCGTTGTCGGGATCGGGCAGGATCTGCGTCACCAGGGCGAGGTCGACGGCCATGTACACGCCCTGGCCGACGCCCATGACGGCCATCGCAGCGATAAAGACCGGGAAGCTGTGGGCCACGGACGCCAGGATAAGTCCGATGCCGTAGACGATCGAGGAGAAGATCACGAACGGCTTGCGGCGCCCAATGCGGTCGGAGAGTTTGGCGGCGATCGGGGCGAACACGAGCGCGGCGACGGTCAACGCCAGTGTAGAAAGGAAGACCCCACTGGCGACCTGTGCCTCCGGCAGATGGAGTACTGCGGCGAGATAGAAGAACTGGTAGGCGTTGACCGACGCGACCCCGAAGAACAGAAGCAGCCGGCTGAACCACGCCCACGCGAAGTTCGGGTTCTTGACCGGGTTCACCCAGAAGGTGCTGATGAACGAGATGAAACCGAACGGCGGCCGTTCCGCCTTACTCAATTGACGGTCAGTGAGGCGCAGGGCAAGCAGCAGGATGCCGACGAACGCAATGCCGGCAGGCAGCAGGATCATCGCGGTCACGGAGCCCGAGACCAACTGAGCGATGAACAGTCCGATGACGGCCCCCAGCGGGAGGCTCAGACCGATCACAGCGGAGGCGCCGCCACGGCGGTCGGGTGAAAGCTGGTCAGGGATGAGCGAGGTGATGGCGACCGTCGCGGAACTGAATCCGATGAGAGTCAGTGAGGTGCCGATCGTCAGCAGCGCCAGCGAGGTCGAGAACAACAGCACGACGGCGCCGATCGCTATGAGAATCGCGCCCAGGATGAGGAATGGTCGCCGGCGACCGAGGCGCGAGGTCGTGCGATCGCTGATGCGCCCGAACAGCGGGTAGGCGATGAGAGAGAGGAGCGCGCCCACTGCGATCGCAATCGACAGGAGAGTCGCTGCGTGCGCGTGGTCGATCGCCTGGGCCTTGATTGCAATGGTCAGCACAAGCGGCACGAGTTCGGCCATAGCTGATGAGATGGAGGCGATCCCCACGAATACGAGGAACCCTCCCCTCGGATTGAGCCACGTGCGTCCCGACTCTGTGGCGGTTTTCGAAACGGGGGAGGGAGCTGTTGTCATTCGCGGGCACCTTTGCATCGCAGTCGATCGGCTTTGATCGACGTGGTTTTCGAGTTGGCGTGAGCCTGTAGTCACCATGATGAGAGTGAGTCGGTACTTTACGAAGAGCGATTAGATGATGGAAGCTATTCGCGTCGGTGATAGTTGCCGCGCGTCAGCGGTGCTGGCTGAAAGAGGGAGCGCCGGTTGACCCCCGACAATCGGCAGATGACGACTTTTCGCAGGACTCCGTGCGCGCGCTCGTAGTCGGCGGACGAGCAGCATTCGTCGACGATCGGAGCTCCCGGGACGGTTCGGCTCCCATCTGAAACCTCCGATCGGGCGGGCTCTGCGCGACGGACTGGTGCGGCTCGCTCCTCGACGGCTCGCCGCATCCGGATCCTTGTCCCTGTTCCGGTGGACGCCGCCGGGGGCACCGTAGCGTTCGGCTTCTCAGGTGAGGCGTGCGAGCTGCCGTTCGTGCACTCCGCACACCCACTCCCAGCCGGGTTTCACCGGGCCGATCCTCCCGCTCACTCGCGATGCGCCACGATATTGAGGATGACGCCATCCGGTGCACGCACGAAGAACCTGCGCGGCCCCCAGGTCTCTGTGGTGAGCGGATGCACGATCTCGTATCCGCGATCCTGGGCGTCGCGGTAGGCCTGGTCGATCTCGTCCGGATCAATGAGCACGGAGACGGCGGGGTTCTCGGGCGCACCGGCATCGCGTGTGACGAGCTGAATCTCGGCCCGGCTGTCAGGCGAGGTGAGCCGGGCGACCCAGCCCAGATTGAAATCCTCGGAACTGAGCCCGAGGTAGTCGGCGTAGAAGCCTTTCGCTGCGTCGATATCGGCGACAGTGAGGTCCGCGATGATCCGGTTGACCCTCATCGGCAGCAGCTTACCGAGCCACCAGCCGTCCGTCATGAAGTTCGAGCGTGCGATCCGCGAAGGCGGCGATCAACGGATCGTGGGTGCTCACGATCGCGGCGGCCCCCTGCTGGTGGACGAGGCCCCCGATGAGCTCCATCATGGCGACGGCCGTGCGGCTGTCGAGCTGCCCGGTCGGCTCGTCGGCGATGAGCACGTCGGGGCGGTTCGCGAGCGCGCGGGCGATGCCGACGCGCTGCTGCTGGCCGCCGGACAACTCGTCGGGGCGCTGGTTCTCGTGCCCGTCGAGCCCGACCAGGCCGAGCAGTTCGCTCACCCGCGCGACACGCGCGTCGGGATCCGCCCCGACGGCGCGCAGCGGCACCTCGATGTTCTCCGCAGCGGTCAGCATGGGCAGCAGGGCGAAGGACTGGAAGACGAAGCCGAGCCGGTGGCCGCGCAGGCGCGCCAACTCGTCCTCGTCGGCGGCCGAGATCTCCTGGGCGCCGAGCCAGACCCGACCCGCGGTCGGACGGTCGAGGCCGCCGAGGAGGTTGAGCAGGGTCGTCTTGCCCGACCCCGATGGACCGCGGAGCACGACCAGCTCGCCGGGGTTGAGTTCGAGATCCACGTCGGCCACGGCATGCACGAGCGCGTCGGGGCGCCCGTAGTCGCGGCGGAGGCCCTCACCGCGGAGGGCCGGTGCGGTGGTCATTCGTCATCCTTTTCTGTACGGACAGGCGACACCGTCACATGTTCCTCGGTGAGGCCGAGCCGCACTCGATCGCGCATGTCGAGCTTCGCGATGTAGTCGAGCGGCAGCTGGAGCCTGCCGACGCGATCGAGCACCGCGAACTCCTCCGCCACCTCGTGTTCGAGCCCGGCGCTGTCGGTGCGCGTGCTGCGCAGCACCTCGGTCGAGGTGCGGCCGTCGCGGATCTGCACGGTACGCCGCACGTGTTCAGAGACGCCTGCGTCGTGCGTCACGATCAGCACGGTCGTGCCGAGTCCCTCGTTGATGGCGCGGAACGCCTCGAGCACCATCTCGGAATTGGCCTCGTCCAGCTCACCCGTCGGCTCGTCCGCGAGAAGCACATCGGGTCGATTCGCGAGCGCGACCGCGATGGCGACGCGCTGCTGTTGGCCGCCGGACAGCTGGCCGGGCAGCCGATCGCGCAGCTCGCTCACTCCCAGCAGAGCGAGCAGCTCGGAGATGCGCGCGTCCCGCTCGCGTCGCGGCCAGTTCGCGACCACCAGGGCGAGGGAGATGTTCTCGGCCGCGGTCAGGTACGGCAGGAGGTTGCGCACGGTCTGTTGCCAGATGAACCCGACGGTGCGGCGGCGGTACTCGATCCGCTCGCGATGCCCCATCGCGAGGAGGTCGTGACCGGCCACGCGCGCCCGGCCCGCGGACGGGATGTCCAGCCCCGACAGGATGGTGAGCAGCGTGGACTTGCCCGATCCGGAGGCGCCCACCACCGCGGTGAGCTCGCCCTTCTCCACCAGCAGGTCGAGCCCCTGCAGGGCCTGCACCTCGACGCCGGTTGAGGAGAAGATCCTCACCAGCTCGTGGCATTCGATCGTCGCTGTCATGACGCTCCCATCTTGAGGGTCGAGGAGGGATTAGCGCGGCCGCTGACCAGCAGGGCCACCAGGCCGGATGCGGCGACCACCACCGCGAATCCGGCGAGCACCGCGAGAAGCAGCACCGGGTCGATCACCGGCACGGCGCGCGCGAGGCTGCCCGTGAAGACACGCAGATCGACCGCCGAGGCGACCACGAAGGGCAGTGCGATCCCGAGCACCGTCCCCGCGACGAGCGTGACCACGGCGACGGGCACCAGCTCCCAGGCGATGAGCGTGCGCAGCCGGCGTCGCGGCATGCCGAGCGTTCGCAGGATGCCAGACGTTCGCCCGCGCGCCGCGCCGGCAGCCACGGTGGAGAGCACGAGAGCCGTGGCGCAGAGCAGCACGGAGAGCGCCGCACCGAGGATCAGCCCGGTGACCACCCCGCGCACCGCGGGTTCGTCGTGCCGCTCGGCGGTCGCGGTCGGCACCGTGAGCACCGTCGTCCCCGAGTTCGGCTTATCTGCGCCCATGGCGTGCTCCAGCGGTGCCTGCAGCAACGGCAGGCGCTCGGGGTCGGCGCGGATCAGGAGCGTCTCCGGCGTGAACGCCGTCGAGAATCGCTTGGCGAATGAGGAGTCGGCGATGACCCAGTCGACGGTTGGGCCGAGCCCGGACTCGGCGGGCAGACTGCCCGTCACGCGCAGTTTCACGCCGCCGAGAGTCAGCGTGCGCCGGGCACCCAGTGCGCGCAGGAGGTCAGAGGAGACCACGACCGGAACCCGTCCGCCGACCTCAGTGGTCAGTCCGGACGGGAGGGCCCTGATGGTGCTAAGGGGTCGGGTCTCAGCGAGGATCAGTGTGACGGGATCGGCGATGGAGGCCTGCTCCACAGCGAGGGAAGAGAGGTAGTCGAGACCCGCGGCGTCCCGCACTCCGCCCAGGTGGCCGACGGCCGATTCCTGGCTCGGGGTGATGGCCGCGGCGTCGATCCTCGCGTCCGCGCCGACTGACTCCGACGCGGCACTCTGAATGCCCGCATCAAAGGTCGTCAGCAGCACGGTCGAGAAGAGCGAGACGGAGACGCCCACGACGAGCGCCAGCACGCCCGCGAGACCAATCGTGGGCGCACGGCTGAGCTGGATCGAGCCGATGAAGGCGGGCAGACCACGGGAACGAGCGGCGGCCCCGCGCGCCGTCCGCATCAGCAGCGGGAATCCCCGCACCACGATAATGCCGGCCGACACGGCGAGCAGAAGGGGTGCGACCGACAGCAGCGGGTCGACTCCGACCGCAATGGTCGCCTGAGCGAGACCGCGGCGCACCAGGAGGAACAGGGACAGCGCGGCAAGCAGCACCACGGCCATCTCGGCGACGGGTCGCAGGGCGCCGAGTGTTCGGCCGATGACGCCCGGCCGCTCCCGAGTGACGGCGAGCGCCGCGAACAGTGCAGGAGGAGCGAGGGCGACCAACGCGGGCAGGATGACACCGATCGGCTCGGGACGGACGTGGATCGCCAGCGTCGCAATCACCATCACCACGATCGCGGCGGGCACCGAGAGAAGCGCGCCCTCGATTGCCATGGCGCCTCGCAGCTGCAGTTCACTACCCCCGCGTGCCGACGCCAGAAGCAGGTCGGTGCGCCTGCTCCTGACGACCACCTGCACCCCGAGCACCAGCACGGCGAGCACCACGCCGAGCGGAGCGGCAGCCAGGAGCGCCAGCAGTCCGGCGAGCAGTGCGTCGCGATCCACGGCGGTCTGCGCGGCCTGATCGGAGCGGGTCACGATCGACATCGAGAACCGGCTGTCGGAGAGGGGGATGCCGGTGGTCTTCACGGCCGACAGCTCCGACTGCAGGCGCCCGGCATCCGCTCCGTCCAGGCCGGTCGCCGAGACCGGGTAGTACATCGAGATCCGGGCATCGGCGAAGGTGTACGCGATCCGCCCGACCGTCTGCGGGTCCACGTACGCGGCAGCCGTCAGATACGTCGCACCGTGCTCGGGCACCATTGTCGTCGTAGGAAGCAGGGAGGGGTTCTCCGTCCAGTAGTCGTCGCCCGGATCGCGCGGCTCGAAGAGACCGGTCACCCGGTAGAGGCGCTGGGGAACACCGCCCTCCTCGTCCGTGCCGATCACCTCGCCGCTCGTGATCTTCAGTCGGGTCGCCGCCTGCACCGACAGGATGACGTCGACGGGAGTGGTCGCGCTCTGCTCGGACTGGGTCGATTCGCTCTGCGACCAGACTGCTGGGGCTGTTCCCTGCACGATCCGAATGCGCTTCAGGTACGAGCGGTCGGCGGTCAGCCGGAGTCCGACCGTCCTGGCCGCTCCGCCGACCTGGTCCGAGGGCACCGCCGGCGTCTGGAGGATCCAGCTGGGCGCACCCACCGCGCGGCGAAGAGGCTGCGGCATCGCGGATCGGCCGTCGTCGAAGCTGCTCTGCAGGTCGTTGAAGAGTTGGTCGGCGTTGGGCGAGGGCGCCGCAGCCCAGTCCTCGGGCAGACTCGACGCGCCCTGCAGGGAGCGCCCGATGACACCGATCGACTGCAGCTGGAAGGTCAGCTCCGCAGTGGCCTGCTGCTCGATCAGCCGGGGGATGATCGCGGCCCCCAGGACGGTCGCCGTTGCGATCACGGCAACGAGGATGGATGCCGCCGGCCGCGTTCCAAACCGTCGCCGCAGCAGTCGCCCGGCCGTCCACCTGTTGCCGCCCGCGGTCATCGCGCGCCCTCCCCGAAGTCCGTCGTCTCCGCGGTCGACCGCGCCTGCCTGCCGACCGTCAGGCGCACGAGCAGCAGCAGCCCTCCCAGGGCCAGCAGAAGGGCGACGAGTGCGACCGGTCCGCCCACCGGATCCAGCCGGAATGTCGTGGGGATCGCCGCGATCGCCTGCGGGACCGCCGTTCTGGCGAGGCCCGGCACGAGCAGCACGGCGACCAGGAAGCCGTCGATCAGGCCCGCGATCGTTCCGAGCGCCAGCAGGCCCGCCCATTCGATCGTACGGTTGCGGCTCTGCTCCTGGCCCGTCAGCCCGAGCACCCGCAGCAGCTCGACCTCGGTGCGGCGAGCGCGCAACTCGATGAAGAGACCCGCGGCGATCGCCAGCAGCGCGAGCAGCGCGGTCGCCGCGCCGGCGATCCAGACCACGACCCGCGTTGACTCGAGCACCTGGTCGGCGGGGGTCTGCCCCGGCGTCTGCACCCGGGTGCCGGGCGGCGCGCGGCGGGAGAGCACGGCGGTGGCGCTCTGCGGAGTGGCGGTGGACACCCACCACTGGTCCGCCGAAATGGGGCGCAGATCGGCCTGCAGGGCGGCATCCTGCAGCGCTCCCAGGTCGACCAGGATGCCTTCGCCAGACGCCGTTCCCGGAATGGCCGGGGACACCCCGACCACTCGCACCGAGAGCTGGCCTCCGCCCTCGATGAGGCTCATCGCGCCGGAGGATCCGACCTTCAAGCCCGACTCCTGCGCGAGTGCGCCGGAAATCACCACGGGAAGACCGGCCGGGCCGGTCGGCACCGACTGGATGAGCACGTGCGTACCGAGACCGTCCACCAGGGCGCGCAGACCAGCCCGGCCGCCGCTGAGACCGCCGGCCGTCAGGGCGTCGTTCGGATCCGAGGGCTTCCAGGTGCTGTCGAGGGGGATCGTCGTCGTCGATCCCCCGGTCGCCTGAAGCGTCACGGCGAGAGTTGCGCCCGCCTTCACCTCGGGCATGAGCACATCCAGGGCGTGAACGGTCCAGGGCGCGAGGCCGTCGGGGAGGGTCGCCGTGTAGCCGTCCGCGCCGGGCGTCGCCGTGATCTCGCTCTCCGCTCCGGCGGCGTCCACCAGCACGATGTGCACTGTCACCGGGAGCGCCGTGACCGGCTGCGCGGTGAAGCGCAGCAGGATGCCGGTGGCCGCCCGAGGAACGCTGGCGCTGTGCGCGCGCGACGCCAGCTTCGCCGCGAGCGCCGCGGGGTTCACCGCGCCGGGCACCGGCACGAGGATGCCGGTCAGTCGCGATGCCGGCGCCTCGACCAGTGTGACGAGGCTGTCTCCGAACTGGGCGTCCGTGGTCAGCGCCGGCGCCGCATCCGACTGGCCCGGGAGCCGGTCGGTGATCGAGGCCCCGAGCACTCCCGTCGGGGTGATGCGCAGCGGCGTGCCGATCTGAACCGCACGGGTTTCGGCGGTCGCGGTCTGCCAGGTGCCCGAGTATCCCGCAGCAACCACCAGACCGCTGACCGCGAAGGCGAGCACGAGCACCGGAGCTGTGGCGGATCGCGTGCGCCGCGCGAGCTGCACCACCGGCAACCACCGCAACGTGGCCAGACGGCGCGCCCGCCCACCGAGCGCCCGCGAAGCGAACGGAAAGGCGGTGATAGCCAGTACGCCGACCGCGGCGATGGCGAGCGCGGGCGCGGAAACCGCGAGCGGGTCGACCGAGAGGCCACCTCCGGCATTCGGGGCGAGGGGCGAGCCGTAGAGCAGGAACTGCGACACCGCGACGACGGCGGCGAGAACCAGCAGCACGACGGCGCCCGCACCGACCGTGGTGCGCAGGCGGCCGGCGCGAAGCAGGGCGGCGGCGCCTCCCGTTCTCCCGCCCACATTCTGTGCCGAGCGGCCCGCAGCCATCGAAAGGGCTATCACCGCTGCGGCGGCCGACGCCGCGGCAGCGACCCAGCCGAGGGGCGGGATGTCGCCGCTCGCCCCGCGCAGCGCGAGCAGTCCGACCGCGATCAGCGCGCCGAGCGCCGCACCCGGCACGGCGACAGCGGCCGCTTCCGCGCCCGTCACCGCGGCGAACCGTGCCCGGCTCGCGCCGCGGGCGGCGAGCAGAGAGTTCTCCTCCGAGCGCAGCTGCTCCAGAAGGCGCGCCAGCTCGATGATCATGATGAGGCCGAGCACCGCGACGACGACCAGCGGCGCGGTCGACGCGGCGATCGCCGACTGCACGTCTTGCGCGAGCGGACGGATCGCCACCTGCAGGAGCCCGTCCTGATCGACGGCGTCGCCATTTCTGGGATCGTCCGACAGCACGCCCGACACGCCATCCGGCGCCGACTCCAGAACCTGCAGCTGCGAGGCGGTGTCGCGCGCGACGTTCGGCAGCACCGTCCAGCGCGCGACCGGGTGCGCTTTCGCCTGCGGCCACAACGAAGGATCGATGACCACCCAGCCCGCGGTGTCGAGGTCCGACAGGCCATGGAGCGCAACCGGATCGCCGAGCCACGACGGATCCGCCGCGTCGCGCACCCGCCACGTCGCTGTGATGGTCACGGCCTCGCCGCCCGGCAGCGTCAAGACTTCTCCTGGTCGCACTCCGAACGCTGTGGCGGCATCCGCCTGCATCGATACCTGATCCGCCGAAACGGGCCAGGCGCCCGCGACCAGCTGAGCGCGCGCGGGGAGGTCGGGGATGGACGCGAGGGCGGAGCGTACCGGTGCGCCCCGTGCCGCGTCGAGCTCGACCGGATCGATCGCCTCCACATCGCGCGACACCTTCACGGGTACTGCCGCGCCGTCGGTGCGCACCACCTCCCGCACGGTGGCTCGGACGCGCCGATCCTGGTCGGACGCGTCGGATGCCAGCGGGATCGTGATCCGGAATCCTCCGTCCGCGCCGCTGAGGGCGGCAAGACCGGCGCGCGCCCCGGCGGTGGATGCGGCATCCAGGTATCCCGAGAGCCCGACCGCGAGCGCCGACAGCAGCAGAACCACAGCGCCGACCGCGACGAAGAGTCCGGCGCGACGTCGCGTCCGCTTCAGTGCGAGCACACGCACCACTCTACGGTTCGCCCGTCGGCGCGGTATCTTCATCAGTCCGTCGTATCGCGGAGGCGTCGCGCGAGCATTGAACACACGGACACCTGACGAAGCTGACAGGACGGTTATCGAAAAATTTGTCGATAGTGAGATTCATGTTGGACGTTGGTCGTCAGCGCACGCGATCGTTAAGGGACTAGCCTCTCGATGAACAAGTCCACCGGGGAGAGCTCAACCATGGTCAACGCCACAATCCGGGACGTCGCTCGCTTGGCCGACGTCTCGCTCGGCACGATCTCGAATTACCTCAACGACAGCAAGCCTGTCTCCGATGAGACGCGCCTCAAGATTGAAGCGGCAATCGAGAAGCTCGACTTCGTGCCGAACTCTGCAGTGCGTGTCTTGCATGGACACCTGAGCCACGTCATCGCTTTTATCGTGCCAGATGGCGGCAATCCCTTCTTCCAAGAGATCGTCAAGGGCATCGAGGATGTCGCCATCAGCGAGCGGCACGTTGTTGTGGCGTGCAACACAGAAGGTAAGGCCGAGCGCGAGTTGCACTACGCTCGCGCATTGGGCGAAATGAGGGTGCGCGCAGCCATCGCCGTTGCCTCCCCGACGACGCACTCGATGCTGGTTCGACTCGCCCGCACCGGAACGCGAGGCGTCGTTCTCGGACCACGAGACCCAGACTTCTCCTCGGTCGATGTTGACGACCGTGTCGGCGGTCGGCTGGCTATGCGTCACCTGGTAGAGCGCGGTTATAAGCGGCTGCTGTTCTTCGGCGGCCCGGCTGCTGGGCCGCAGATCGGGGGGCGCAGCGCCGGGTATGCCGACGAACTGCGCGCCGCGGGGAGAGATCCGGCGGAGCTCATGCGCCTGGACGCGGCAAGCGGTTCGCCGTCTGACCGATCGGTCGCGGCGCGCGCGATTCTCGACCTCCCTGAGCTTCCGGATGCGGTGCTGTGCGCGAACGATCTGCTTGCGCTCGCGCTTGAAGCCGAAGCCATTCGGGCGGGAATAAGAATTCCCGAGGATCTGGCGATCGTCGGGTATGACGACATCGAGGGGGCCCGCACGGCGCCAATTCCGCTGACCACGGTACATGCACCGGCATATGAGATCGGGCGCAGAGCCGCGCAGCTGGCATTCGCCAGCCGGGAGGCTCTGCCGGAACATGTGAACCTGGATCCCACGCTGCTCTCTCGTTGGTCGACGGAGGGTGCGCCAGACGGCGGAGGGGCGCGCATTCTCATCGGGTAAAGAAGTTCACCAGATGTTTGACGCGGATAGGTGAGCCTGCTACATTCCAAATGAACAAGTTCACCACCTGTTCACAACGACCTCGACGACGAGCGATTCGCCCTCTCGAGGCCGACCCCGGGCACACCCTGTCCGGCTATCAACCCGTCACCAGAGAGAGTAGAAACCATGATCAGAAGGTCTTCACAGTGGAAGCCCCTCGCGATCGCGGCAGCCGGCGTCGCCGTAGCGATCGCCCTTGCCGGATGCGCAGGCGGCTCGAGCACCACCAGCGGTAGCAGCGACAAGATCACCAGCAAGTCCATGACGTTCGTCACCGACCAGGGCGGCCCGGCCGGCGCGAAGTACCGCCAGCTCATCAAGGAGTTCGAGAAGGCCAACCCGGGCTACAAGGTCAACATGGAGATCCTGCCCGGGGACAGCACATACAACTCCGTTCTCACGTCACGGATGTCGAGCGGCAAATCACCCGACCTGTTCGAGATCATCAACGGTCCCCAGTCGGCGAAGCCGTTCACCAACGCCCACCTCCTCACCGACCTGGGCGACCAGGCGTGGGTGAAGAACTTGACGCCGGTGGTCGCGGATGCTGCCAAGACCTACAGCGGACACACCTACGGTTTCATCACCCAGATCGATGCCTCCGGGTTCTTCTACAACAAAGACCTCTTCGCCAAGTACAACGTGAAGGTGCCCACCAACTGGAGCGAGTTGCAGGCCGCGATTGCGACCTTCCAAACCGCGGGAGTTATCCCCATCGGCATGGGCGGCAAAGACGGATGGCCCGTGAACCAGTTGGCCTACTCGATGGCGGCTCAGCAGTCCGATTTCGCTCCGGGCAACTCCACCGGCCCCGCTTTGGTCGCGGGAACGAAGAAGTTCTCAGCGGTAACCGGATGGAAGAAGACGCTGGACTCCTTCTCCGACCTGGTGAAGGACAAGGCCTTCGATCCGAACGCCTCCGGCATCACCTGGCCGGCCAGCGCCACCGACTTCGACAAGGGCAACGTCGCAATGTTCTATCAGGGCGACTTCGCAATCCCCGCCATCCGTGACGGAAAGCCGTCGTTCGACGTCGGAATGTTCCCGCTGCCCTACAACAGCTCGGCGGGCGTGACGGTCAGTTATGGTTCGGAACTCGCAATCCCGGCAAAGGCTCCGAACGCGGGCCTGGCCAAGAAGTTCCTCACCTTCCTTGCGGAGAAGAAGAACTACCAGAACTACCTCACCTCGGCTGCGGCGTTTTCCTCGATGAAGAATGTCTCCGGCAAGCTCGACCCCGCCCTGGCGGAGGTCGCTCCCGCTGTCGCGAAAAAGTCGGTCGAAGCGCTTTCCTGGAGTGGCCTGAGCACAGCGACGTCGGCTGCCCTGCAGGCGGGTGCTGTGGCCATCCTGGCTGGAAACGGAACGACAGACGCGGCGTTGAGCGGTTTGGACTCGGCACAGGCGACAAACTAGCCGTCCGGTTCACTCCCGGTCGCGCCCGCTTGGGCGGGCGCGACCACCCCGCCCTCGAAGGAACACCATGACAGCCGATTCGACGATTCGCCCCCGGCGCCGGCGGCTCCGCAACACCACCAAGCTGCTCTTCATCGCACCCGCGGCAATCGTCTTCGCTGTCGTCATCCTGCTGCCTATCGTTGAGAACCTGTTCTACTCGTTCACCGACTGGACGGGGTTCGGCTCAGAGTTCGCCTTCGTGGGCCTCCAGAATTTCGCTCGGTTGTTCGGGGACCAGCAGACGCTGCAGGCGTTCTGGAACACAATCCTGTTCACGGTGTGCAATGCGCCGCTGCAGATCGGTCTCGGGCTGCTGCTCGCCGTGACGCTCAAGAAGCCCGGCAGATTCATCAGCGTGCTGCGGACGATCATCGTCCTTCCGATCGCCATCAGTGGCGTTGTACTCGGCTTCCTCGGAACGGTCATCTTCGATCCGAACTCCGGCATCCTGCGAGCGATGTCAGAAGCGCCCGGCTTAGGGTTTCTCGCTCAGAACTGGCTCGGGAACTCCAACCTGGCGATGGCAAGCGTCATTGCGATGAACCTGTGGCAGTGGAGCGGGTTCACGATGCTGATCTTCCTCGCCGGACTTTCGACGATCCCGGCCGAGCTCTATGAAGCCGCCCGCCTCGATGGTGCCGGCGCCTGGGGACAGTTTCGCAACATCACCTGGCCACTTCTGGCTCCCGCCGCCACCATCAACATCGTGCTCACCCTGATCGGTGGGTTCAAAGTGTTCGACATCATCTACGTGCTCACCCAAGGTGGTCCGGGGACGGCTACGGAGTCGATCGTGATGCGGGTCACATCGGAGGGCGGCTTCGCCCGGTTCGGGTACGCGTCGGCGATCGACTTCGCGCTAACGGCGGTCATTCTCGTCGTTGCTCTTGTATCGGTCGTCCTGCTGCGCCGAAGGGAGATCGACGCATGAGCGCCACACGTTCGCGCCAACGCAGAGCAGCTCGCGCCGTGGACTTTGCGCGGCTGTTGCCCGCGATCATCTGGGCAGTCGTCATCCTGGTACCCCTGGTCTTCCTCGTTTTCATATCGCTGCGCACCTCGTTGGCCTATGGAGTCGCTCCGCTCGCGTTTCCCGAGTCATTCGATATCAGCAACTACCTCGCGGCGTGGAATCAGGGTGCGATTCCGATCGCTTTCGTCAACACACTGATCATCACGGCGGCATCGGTCGTGGGCGTGGTGGTGCTTGCCTCGCTAGCGGCGTACGGCATAGTCCGCTGGCGAGGCCGCGGCGGTGGCGGTTTCTACGTCTACTTCGTGCTGGGGCTGATCGTCCCGTTTCAGCTGGGGCTTCCTCTGCTCTTCAAAATCTTCGCCGGCGCCGGTCTGACCGACAGCCTTCCGGGAGTGATCATCGTGCAGGTCGGTGCAGGCCTGCCACTTGCGGTGTTCCTCTATACCGGCTTCCTCCGTTCCGTCCCTTTGGAACTCGAGGAGGCGGCGCGCATCGACGGCGCCGGCGATGTTCGTACGTTCGTCAGTATCGTGTTCCCGTTGCTTCGGCCAGTGACCGCTACCGTCGTCATCCTGACCGCCATCTCCGTCTGGAACGACCTGATCGTGTCGCTGTTCTTCCTGTCAACGCCGGGCAACCAGACGCTCCCGCTGGCCACGATCGGGTTCCGCAGCCTCATCTCCAACAATCAGCCGGTGATCTTCGCCTGCGCGGTCATCACCGTGCTGCCGATCATCGTGCTCTTCATCGTTCTGCAGCGCTTCTTCATCTCGGGTCTAACCCAGGGTGCACTGCGCGGATGACCGCACGAAATTCTCTCCGAAAGGCAAACAACGCATGACCCGCCCTACCGTCTTGGCCTACTATTTCCCCGGTTGGCACCCCGACGAACGACTATCGACGCGCTATGGCGATGGGTGGACCGAGTGGCAGCTTTTGCAGGACGGGCGGCCCCGATTCCCGGGCCACAGGCAGCCGCGAGTTCCGGCCGAGGGATACCTCGACGAATCCGACCCCGAAGTAATGGCAGGCAAGATCGACCTCGCCGCCGATCATGGCGTCGACGCATTTGCGTTCGATTTTTACTGGCACGACGAGGGCCCGTTCCTTGAAGGCGCCCTTGACCGGGGCTATCTTGGCGCAAAGAATCGCGGTCGCGTCGAATTCACATTGATGTGGGCGAACCACGACTGGGTCGAGATCTTCCCTGCTGGTAAGGGCGAACACGAGGTGCTCCGGCCCGGCCCAGTCGGCCGCACGGCGTTCGACGCCATGGTCGACCACGTCATCGAGAACTATTTCTCCCAGCCCGAATATCTCAGTGTCGACGGGCAGCCGTTCTTCTCGATCTATGAAATTGGATCGCTGATCGAGGGGCTTGGCGGAGTGGAAGCCACGCGGGACGCTCTCGATGATTTCCGCCGCAAGACAGTGGCCGCAGGTTACCGCGGGCTCTACCTGGATGCGACAGTGTGGGGTTTCGGAGTGCTGCCGCATGCGGTCACGACAGCGAAGCCGGAGGAGTTGATCGACAAGCTGGGTTTCGCCTCAGCCAGCTCATATGTCTGGGTACATCACAGCGACATCTCAGCGAAGGGGTTCCCGGAGGCGCAATGGGATGCTGTCGCCGACGACGCCTTCGCTGCCTACGAGACCTATTCGGCCGAGCTGAGTGTCCCGTTCATTCCCAATGTCACCGTCGGCTGGGACTCGAGCCCTCGCACAGTCCAGGACCTGCCGTTCGAGCCGGGCGGGTATCCATGGTTTCCCGTGCTGGACGCGACCCCCGCGCAGTTTGAGCGCGGACTCATGCGCGCCGCCGAACTCCTCGACAGGCAGCATCTGGCGCATCCGATGCTCACAATCAACGCGTGGAACGAGTGGACCGAGGGATCAGCACTCGAGCCCGACACCGATCGCGGAACCGCGTACCTCGAGGCCATTCGGAAGGTGTTGGGCACCGCCTCGTCGCCCGTCGAAAAAGGCGACGCCGCGTGATTACTCCGGTCGGAGCTCACATGAGATGGAAGACAGCCGGGTCGAGGTAGACGATCCGCTAGACGTCGAAAACGGGTCCTTTCGAGATCGAAGAATGCCGGGAACACTCCAGGCCCAACCCATCCGGCGGGACATCGACACCGCCGACACGCCACATCCACAGATTCATTAGGGTTGTGGCCATGGTGAGCAAGCAGGCGGTTTCCGCGTGGGCGCCGCTTGCGATCCCCGTCTTCCGCGTGCTGTGGTTCGCCCAGCTCGGCAGCAATGTCGGGACCTGGATGCAGACAGTCGGCGCCCAGTGGTTCCTGGTCGACAGCGCAGCGGGGGCCACGATCATCGCCCTCGTGCAGACTGCAAGCCTTGCGCCATCCATCCTGTTGTCCCTGCCGGCCGGCGTACTCTCCGATTCCCTCGACCGCCGCAAATTACTGATCTGGGGATCGGGCGTCAGTGCCGTAGTCACAATCGCACTGACCATCGTCGCCGCGCTGAACGGACTCAGCCCGTGGCTACTGCTGCTCTTCACCGCTCTGCTCGGGGCCGCGTCCGCGATCACCGGGCCAGCGTGGCAGTCGATCCAGCCAGAGCTCGTCCCGCGCGATCAGATCTCCGCCGCGTCCGGTCTCGGAGGTGTTACGGTCAACGGCGCGCGAGCCATCGGGCCGGCGCTCGCGGGTATCGTGCTGTCACTCTTCGGAACCTCCGTCGTGTTCGGCATCAACGCGCTCAGCTTCATCGCGGCGGTTGCCGCTTTACTGTGGTGGAAGCGCGAATCGCAACCGGGGCTGGATGACCGCGAGCCGTTCTGGGGTGCACTCGCCGCAGGCGTGCGGTACGTCGCATCCGCCCATTTGATCCGGCGCATCCTGCTGCGCTCCGCTCTCTTCGCGCTCCCCGCGAGCGCCCTGTGGGCTCTCTTGCCACTTGTCGCGAACCGGATGCACCTGACGTCCGCGGGCTACGGTGCTCTGCTCGGCGCCCTCGGCATCGGGGCGGTCGCAGGCGTCTTCGCCCTGCCGCTCGCGCGAGCACGTCTGAAGGACAATGTGATCCTCGCAGCGAGTGCGCTGCTCTACGCGGCCGGGGTGGCCGGGGCCGCGTTCCTGCCGTTCGCCGCGGCGTTCGTGCTGCTAATTCTGTGCGGTATCGCATGGATCGGCACGCTCACCGTGCTTAACTCGTCGCTGCAGTTGACACTCCCGCAATGGGTTCGGTCTCGAGGAGCAGCCACTTACATTCTCGTATTCATGGGAACGATGGCCATCGGGTCATACCTTTGGGGCGCAGTCGCGCAGGCCGTCGGAACTCCGCTCGCACTCACCATGACCGCGGGACTGCTTGTGCTCGTCGCGGCGAGCGTTCCGCTTCTGCCGCTACACGCCTCCACCGGCCACATTGATCGGACGGTCGACCTCGCGTGGCCAGTTCCGATGCTCGTCTTCGAACCACATCCAACCGACGGGCCGGTCACGATCATGGTCACTTACGACGTCGCACCAGAGAATCGTGCCGCGTTCGAGGCTGAGATGACCACGCTCGCCAGCTCGCGGCGACGCACGGGAGCGACCCGCTGGCGGCTCTACGAGAGCGGCGAGGATGCACGCCAGCTACTCGAGAGCTTTGTCGTTCCGTCATGGTCTGAGTTTCGCCGCCAGCAGACGCAGCGCTTCACAGGGCGTGACCGCGAGATTCGGGATGCGGTCATCGCGTTGAGTTCAGGAATGCCGACCGAGAAGCACTACTTTCCGCCCGGCGTCAGTTCATAGCGCGATGCGCGCTCCGGCTATTGGCCAGTAGCGTCACTAGTTGACTAGCCGACGACGGTGCAAAACGTCACAGTGTTGCAGTCGGTGACGATCACGACGTCGGTGCCGGTCACTGCAGCTTGTCGCCGGGGTATGCCCAGCTCCCAGAGGTGCAATGCGAGGTCCGCGACTTCGTGGGCCGGAGACACGGACGTGAACCGGAAATCGGGTGTGCCCAGGGCCTGTGCAGCGATCACTGTGTCGACGAATTCGTGGATGCCGTGGCTTGTGCCCTCCGGACTTCATATTGACTGCAGTTCAGCGGGCGAGGCATCAGCGTCAGATGAAGGAAACGCCCCGAGCGGACGAGTCCGGTCGGGGCGCCCACGTTGCCGTTACTAGCAGCAGACGCAGCTTTCAGCGCAGTCTGCCGTGCAACAGCTTCCATCGCAGCAGTCAGTCATGTCGCCTCCTTCCCAACCCGTTGTCTACGGGTGGCTTAGTTGCAGCAGTCGGGGACTGTGCAGGTGTCGTCCTGGCACGAGGCGCCCTCGTCCACGGCGAGCACCACGTCGGTCAGAGCGGTGAGCGCGAGCGCCAGGTGCGGGTCGGCGATCTCATAGCGGATCTGACGGCCTTCAGGCGCGGTGACGACAAGGCCGCATCCGCGGAGACAGGTGAGATGGTTTGACACGTTGGATCGCGTCAGCCCGAGCTCGTCTGCTAGCTGCGCGGGGTACGCCGGCCCGGCGAGAAGGATGATGAGGATGCGCGATCGAGTCGGATCTGCCATGGCGCGCCCCAGGCGATTCATCACGTCGAGTCGAGAAGCGATCGTCAGCATGACATGACTGTACAGCGTGAGCTGTATTAACGAAAGAGTGATCGATTCAGCATCTGCCAGTGAGAACGGCGCCCACCGCGACGAGCGCTGCGAAGACTCCCGCGGCGAGCGGATATCCGCGAAGACCGGTCGCAAGCGCGACGCCAGCGACAGGCGGAACTTGTTGTAAGCGCAATGCCGGACACCGACTCAATTCCGCGGCTCTGGACCCGGCACTCGCCTAACCACACGTGACCAGATCTGCAACGCGCAGGTCCGGTCACCGTTTTGTGCAGGAGTATCAGCGGATCCGCCATTCCGACCATGGCGCTGCAACCCTATGCTCAGGCACAGCAACGTTTTGCCACACCGATAGTTAGGGACTGATGCAGCGGCAGTGGACTTTTCGAACCGCGACAAGCGAATACGTGGTGAGTCTGCTGGCCGATGACTCCGGTCTGGTTCTCGATCACTGGGGACTCCCAATTCCCGGCGGGGTACCGGCGTGGTCGGAACCGCAAAGATTCCCCCAGTACCGGTTGCATTCCGATGTCGCGCCCCTCGAATATGCCACGGGTGGAAGTAGGCAGACGGCGTTCAGCGAGCTTTTGGTCGACCGCGGCGATTCCCTGATGGGTGCGACCTGGGTCGCGGAGCACGCTGGGGTTCGGTTCGAGCAGGAGGCCGGGTCGCTCTCGGTCCCGTTCGCTGATGAGACCGGAGAACTCAGGTTGACTCTCTCTTTCGTCGCGACGCCGGCAACAGACGTCGTGCGGCGGTGGATGACACTCGAAAATCTGAGCGCGGATCGCACGATCGAATTGCCCCGAGCTTTCAGCGCGGGGTGGGCGCTACCGGTGGGACAGCGGTCACGTGTCCACTACCTGGCGGGTGCCTGGGCACAAGAATTTCAACCCCAGCAGATCGACCTCAGCTTCGGAACATTCAGCATCGGCAGCCGCCAGGGTGTCACGAGCCTCGCATTCAGCCCCGTCGTCGCAGTCGAGTCTGCGGTGATCGGACGGGAGGGCGAGGCGTACGGAGTGGCTCTGGAATGGAGCGGCTCGTGGCGGCTGCAGGTCGAGTCATCGATCGTCGGAGACCGGATGAGGGTTTCCTGCGGAATCGATGACGACACCACGACGGTTGTCCTGCTGCCGGGTGAACTGTTTGAGAGCCCTGCCGCCCTCGGTGTGTGGAGCAGCTTCGGCGTCGAGGGGGTGAGCCAGGCATGGCAGCACTACCAGCGTGACGCGCTCGCTCGTTCGCTGGACGCCGCGCACCGTCCCGTGGTCTACAACTCTTGGATGGCT
The DNA here is from genome assembly GCA_025463565.1 of Microbacteriaceae bacterium. Classification (GTDB taxonomy): domain Bacteria; phylum Actinomycetota; class Actinomycetes; order Actinomycetales; family Microbacteriaceae; genus Lacisediminihabitans. Next base: position 19,104 of record JAODAT010000027.1, on the reverse strand, counting down.
ACCGAGTTCGATGTCCGATTCGATCACCAGTTGCGGCTTGCCCGTCGGGCCAGGAAGTTGGGTGTCGAGACCTTCGTCGTCGACGATGGCTGGTTTGTCGGACGCACAAGCGATCGGGCCGGCCTGGGGGATTGGACGCCGGACCCTGCAAAGTTCCCCGGCGGCATCGGTGAGCTCGCGGATGCGGTCATCGCGGAGGGAATGGAATTCGGAATCTGGATCGAACCGGAGGCCGTGAACCCGGACAGCGACCTCTACCGCCTCCACCCGGAATGGGTCTACCGTGCCGGAACTCGGCCTCTGGTGTTCGTCCGCAATCAGCTGGTACTCGATCTCGGTCGTCCCGAGGTTTGCGACTGGGTGATGCAGACGCTGCGGTCCCTGCTTCGTTCCGCGCCCATCTCCTACCTGAAGTGGGATATGAATCGTCCGATAAGCGACGGCGGCCGGCCGGGGGATGTGCATGGCCGACAGTGGAGCCTGCAGCACACCCGCGGTTACTACGACATACTCCGAATGTTGAGAGCCGAATTCCCGCACGTGACTCTCGAAGCCTGTGCGGCCGGTGGCGGGCGGATCGACAATGCCGTCCTGGCGCTCGCCGATGTGGTCTGGCCCAGCGACGAAACGGGGCCGCGCGACAGGCTCGCCATCCAGCACGGCTACCTCTCGGCATATCCGGCATACGCGATGAGCTCCTGGGTCACGGATGACCCGGGACTGCGAGATCGGCGCGCCACCAGTCTCGAATTCCGATTCGTGGTCGCAATGGCGGGGGTGCTCGGCATTGGAGCGGATCTGCTCGACTGGGCCGAGGATCGGATGGGCCGTGCGGCGGAACTGATCGTGCTGTACAAATCGATCAGGAACGTCATCCACCGTGGCCGTTCGATACGCCACGGCTCGCCGAGCGACCTCACCTATTCGATCGAATACGCGACGACGAACGTCTCCGACCCGATCTGTGTGCTGGTCTATGACAGCGATCGCGATCGCGTATCGGATCGTGAGCAGGTTCGGGTGCGGCCGACGCAGCTGGCAGAATCACGGCGTTACCGTCTGCGTGGTACAGACATCGTCGTGTCCGCCGCTGAGGCTCGAAGCGTTGGCATCGTCGTGCCGTTCGGTCTCGCCATTGATGCCGATGTGCTGATCCTCGACCCGATCGACTGACTGTGGCTGTATGCCGGGTCGTGGGCCCTGCGGCCACCGCGACGGTCGACCCGGCCCGTGGCGGCAAGATCCTGTCCCTCACCGGGCCCGATGGGCGCGAATGGCTCGCGCAGTCCGGCGATCCAGCGCATCCGCCCTATCGCGGGGACATCGTATTCACTGACAGCGATCCCGCGGGATGGGACGAATGCGCACCGTCCATCGACCCCTGCGAGATAGCTGGGCGCGCGATCCCCGACCACGGAGACCTCTGGACGGCCGAATGGTCAGTTCGGTCCGCGAGGGTGGATTCCCTCAGGATGTCCGTGACGGGCAGATCGCTTGGCTATCGGCTGAGTCGATCCATTGTGGCGACCGCAAACGGCTTCCGATTTGACTACCGCGCCTCCGCGATTCGCGGCGCGATCCCGTTTCTGTGGGCTGCACACCCGCAGTTTGTCAGTCCGCGAGGAAGCGCGCTCGAGTTGGCGGGCGTGGTGACAGTCATCGACGTGTTGGACGCCGCACAACCTCGGATGAGCTGGTCGAAAGAACTGGCGACAGTTGATTCCTTACCCGACGGTGGTTGTCGCAAGCTCTACGTCGATCCCGGTACGCAGGTCGATGCTGCAACGCTTCGTCATCCAGACGGGGCGGCTCTCACCATGAGCTGGCAAAACTGTCCCTATCTGGGTCTCTGGTTCGACCATGGGGCCTTCTCTCGGCAACCCGTAGTCGCGATCGAGCCGTCGCTCGGATTTCGAGATTCGTTGTCGTGGGCTGTGAAACATGGCCGATCGGCCACCCTGATCCCAGGACGCGACCTGCAGTGGTCGCTCTCGATCGAAATGAGCTCGGCTATTTGACCGACCCGAGCGCCAGGCCGCCGACGAAGCTTTTCTGGAAGATGAAGAAGACGATCGCCGACGGGATCGCCGCGATAACGGTGCCGGCCGCGATAACCGACCACGACGAGACATACTCGCCCTGCAGTGACAAAACGGCCGCTGTCGTCGGCAGCTTCGACGAGGTTTGGATAAGCGTGATCGACCACAGCAGGTCGTTGAAGATCCACGTGAACGAGAGCGCCCCCAGCGCACTGAGAGCGGGCCGCGTCAGCGGTAGCACGATCTGAAGGAAGATCCTTACCGGGCTGGCGCCATCTATGGACGCCGCATCCTGAAGCTCGGTCGGGATCGATCGCATGAAGCCGTAGAGCACGAAGGTATAGAAACCCAGTCCGAAAGCGGTCTGGACGGCCACGAGCGCACCGAGCGTGTCGAAGATATTGAGATCCTGGGTGATCCGTGCGATTGGGATGAGGATCGTCTGCACCGGCAACAAGTTGCCAGCCAACATGATGAGCAGGATGGTGCGACGGAAAGGGATCCGATACCGGCTCAGTCCGAATGCCGCGGCGGCCGCGAGAAACAGGGACAAAAGGACAGTAGGTATCGTCACGATCATGCTGTTCGTCAGCGCCTGGGCGAGGCCGCCAAGCTTCCACGCCTGTGCGTAGGTCGCGAAGGTGAAACTGTGCGGCAAGCTCGAAATGCCATTCAACGCAATGTCATTGAAGCTACGGAACGAGGTCACCACGACCAAGAGGATGGGCGCGAACCACAACAGCGAAATCACGCTCGACGACAGATGAAACCCCACTGTGCCAAACACCCGTTTGCGGCTCTGACCTCGACGCACTCGGCCCCAGGGCCGGGTCGCGGCGACCGGAATGTGTGATGCGGTCATGATTCTTTCTCCTCAGAGAGTGCGCGCACCAAGTAGGTAATGATTACGCCGAGCGCAAGCACGAAAATGACGACGGCGATCGCGGAGGCGTAGCCGAGCTGCCGGCCCTGGAAAGCCGTCGAGTACATGTAGGTGCTCAGCAACTGCGTCGAGTTGAACGGGCCGCCGGCAGTCATCGCCCAGACGATGTCGAAGGAGCGCAAGGAGTCGATCACCAGCACGGACAGGATGACCAGGTTGACGCTTCGAAGCTGCGGGAATGTGATGTAACGGAACTGCTGCCACCGGGTGCAGCCATCCATCTTGGCGGCTTCGGCGATTGCGGGGTCGAGGGCTTTCAACCCGGCGATGAACAGCACCATTACATAGCCGATTTCGCGCCACAATGCGGCGACGATGATGGCGTAGAGGGCGGTAGAAGGGTCGGCGAGCCACTCGTGCGTCCAGCTGTGCAGGCCGACTGCGTTGAGCAGACCGTTGAGAATGCCCGTCGGCTGAAAGAACGTGTCCCAGATGAGAGCGGTGACCACCAGCGAAAACACGATCGGCAGAAACAGGGCTGTTCGATAGATCCCGACCCCTCGACGCTCTGATTGGAAGAGCAGCGCGATTCCGAGGCCGCCGACGAAGGACAGACCACCGAAGAGGACGATCCAGATCGCGGTGTTCTTCAGCGCGGTGATGAAGATCGGATCGGAGGCGAGGCTGACATAGTTGCCGAGACCGACCGCCTTGGCGGGGGCGATGCCGTTCCAGTTCAGGACCGAGAGCATGACGCCCTGGATGGCGGGCCAGAAGACGCCGACCGCTTCGATGACGAACGGGACGAGGACGAGGACGAACACAACCGGCGGCGGGAAAGATACCCGCCGCCGGCCGAGTCGAGTTGGAACTGAGGTCACGAACCAGCCCGCAACTTCACGGCTGAGGCCTGCCACGCCTTGAGGATCGCGTCCAGATTGTTCGGTTCGGCGATGAACTGCGTCAGCGCGGTGTCTGCAGGCGTCTGTTGTGCGTCGCCGGCATCACGGTTGAAGAACTGCGTCACCTGGCTGGCCGACTGAAGCATGTTCTTGCCCTGGGTCGACAGCGCATCCATCGTCTGGGTAGCACTGGGGTTGACCGCGAGTGAGATGCCGTCCTCACCGTTGAGCAACAGCGACTGGCCCTTCGCGCTTGCGGCGAATTCGAGGAACTCTTTCGCAAGGGTCGGCCGCGTCGTCTTGGCACTGACCATGAAGCCATCGGTTGGTGCTTCCTCGGAGACGGGCACCGAGGGGTCGATGATCGGGAACTGGAAGAACCCCAGATCCTTGCGTTCCGCCGTCGGGACGGCTGTCTCGATGAACGCACCGGCGAGATACATCGCTGCGTTACCGGTGGACAGGTCGCTGATCGACTGGTTGTAAGACGTGCCGAGAATTGAAGGAGACAGGTCCGGCAGGATCTGCTTCATCGCCGCGAACACCTTCCTTACCGGAGCGCTGTCGTAGGAGTGCTTGCCCGCCAGGAGCGCCAGGTGATATTTCGCCCCGTTGATGCGGAGGTCGAGGTAATCGAACCACGCCGCCGCAAGCCAGGAGTTGTCGCTGAGCCCCATGGTGATCGGCGTCACTCCCTGCGCCTTGATTTTAGCCGAGTCGGTGAGAAAGTCGTTCCACGTCTTCGGCGGAGTGATTCCGAGCTTCTTGAACTCCGACTTGCTGTAGTAGACGCCCCACCAGTAGTAGTCGCTCGGGACGAAGACCTGCTCACCGCTTGACGTGCTGCTGAGCGTCTTCAGAGCGCTCGAGTAGTTGCCGAGACTCTTCTTCCACACGTCCGACAGATTCAGCAACAACCCCTGGTCGGCGAAATCGCGCGTCGCCTGCCCGGCGTACCAGGTGTAGACGTCCGGCGGGTTCTTCGACGTGAGATAGGATGGCAGCTGGGTGTCGAAGGTCGTGGTCGGGAGGCTGTTGAGCTGGACCTTTCCTTCTCCCTTCTTGTCGAACGCTTTGATGACGGCCTCGAGGCCGCTCTTCTCTGCGCCGGTGAAACGGGACTGGAGCACCAGCGGCCCTGCGGCATCTTTGGTCACCGCAGCGGAACTGCCCGCGCCCCCGGTGGAAACGCACCCAGCCAGCGCGACGGTTGCGGCAAGAGCCAAACCTGTCACTGCTAACCAGTGTTGAGACTTTCGGGTCATCTTCGACTCCTCAATATTCTGTGAAAAACGATTGCGTGGATGTGCGAGGTGCACCATGCAACAAAGCCGCGGCCGGGATCGATCACTCTGTCTTCGAGCTTCAAATCCGACGCCAGCTCCGAGCATGTCAGAACGGTACGGTCCTTATGCAACGGGCGAATAGAAGAAAGAACTTGACTATCTGGACAAAACGACGATTCGGCCCCAAACTCGACCCATGCTTATCGCCGATGGATTCCCCGGGCAGAGAATGCTGGTGCTTCCGCGTCCTCGGGTCCGGGAATTCCTGGAACAACCGGGCACCAACCATCTCGTCGTCACCGACTGCGGCTACTTCCCGCAAGCGCAGTCGCACGGTCGCACTCGGCATACCGCTCTCTCCCAAGCGGTGGTCATGGTGTGCGCAGACGGTAAAGGATGGTGTGAGACACCGGCCGGCCGATTCGACGTGGAAACAGGGCAGGTGGTCATTCTCCCGCCGGGATACCCCCATTCCTATGGCTCCGATCGCGAAGAACCGTGGACGCTGTGGTGGCTGCATGTGGCGGGCCCGGAGCTACCCAGGTTCTGCGAGAGTGCGGGCATGACGATCGACGCCCCGGTCCGCAAACCCGCGAACGTCTACCCGTTGGTGACCCTGCTGACCGAGGTGGTCCAATGGATGGAACGGGACGCCACGAGTCAGAGTCTTCTCGCGGCAGCGGGCGCTGCGTGGCATCTGCTGACGCTATTGGCTGCCGACCGCACGACGTCGGACAGCTCCACCGACGTCATCGACCAGGCCGCGGCGTACTTGCGCGCGCACATCAGCGAGCATGTCAGCGTCGCCGAATTGTCCGCCATGGCGCGACTCAGCAGTTCACACTTCAACGCCCTGTTCAAGAGGCACATCGGATACCCCGTGCTTCAATACCAGACGCAATTGAGGATGGCGCGGGCACGTGAAATGCTCGACACGACAAGCTTGCCGATTTCGGCGATCGCCGACACGGTCGGGTATCCCGACGCGTTCTACTTCACCCGACAATTTCGCCAGATCCACGGCGTTACGCCTCGCGATTACCGAGCGCAGCACAAGGGCTGAACTGGACATAAGCGTTTTGTCCAGTTACTCAGCACGATCCTTCTAGTGACCGGGCGACGGGCGCCCATAACCTGTCTCGCATGCAGCCGAGGATATCTTTGCCCCCCGTGCCGCCCGAGTTCGCGGGGGACGGTGTCGCAGCATGGTCGGAGGCTCTGATCATCGAGACCTACCTTCCCGAGGAACCGAGCCCCTATCCTGCGTTCCTGGACGCGCGTGTCTACCAAGGATCGTCCGGGCGCGTATTTCCTCTGCCGTTTCACGAACGGATCAGCCAGCAGCCGGAACCACATGAGTGGCAAGCGGTGCACCTCGAGAACGAGTGGATACGGTTGGTCATCCTTCCGGAACTCGGCGGGCGCATCTACATCGGCTACGACAAAGTTGCCCAATACGATTTCTTCTACCGCAACAACGTGATCAAACCTGCCCTCGTCGGTCTGGCGGGACCCTGGGTATCCGGGGGTGTCGAGTTCAATTGGCCGCAGCACCACAGGCCGGGAACGTTCCTTCCGACCGATTTCGAGATCGAGCGGGAAAACGACGGAGCGATCACCGTCTGGTGCAGCGACCACGACCCGTTCACGCGGATGAAGGGCATGCACGGGATTCGGCTTCGACCCGACAGCGCCGTCATCGAGGCTCGGGTGCGCCTCTACAACCGAAGCGACGAGACTCAATCGTTCCTCTGGTGGGCTAACGTAGCGGCCGCCGTCAATGACGAGTATCAGTCTTTCTTTCCCACCGATGTCGACTACGTTGCCGATCACGCCAAGCGAGCGGTCGCTACTTTTCCGAGGGTCAACGGCAAGTACTACGGCATCGACTACCCGGACAGGGTGACGGCCGAGAACCCGGATGCCGACCGCCTCGATTGGTATCGAAATATCCCAGTCCCCACCTCATACATGGTTACATCGTCGGACCAAGATTTCTTCGGCGGATACGACCACGGAAAAAAGGCGGGCTTCGTACATTGGGCCGATCATCGTATTGCGCCCGGAAAGAAGCAGTGGACCTGGGGCAACTCCGAATTCGGCTGGGCCTGGGATAGAAATCTCACCGATCATGACGGGCCTTACATCGAGCTGATGGCTGGCGTCTTCACGGACAATCAACCTGATTTCTCGTTCATCGCACCGGGTGAGACGAAGTCTTTCAGCCAATACTGGTATCCAATCCAGCAGATCGGCCCCGCAAAGCAGGCAACGCTGGAGGCGGCACTCCGCTTGGAGCTGATCCAGGTCGGTGACCGGACCACGATGGAAATCGGTGTCGCTGCGTCCCGGCCGATCCCGCACGCCCGGATTGAGGTATCGACGAGCAACGGTGTTGTGCTGTTCCGGGCAGAGGGGGATATCGCGCCCGGTCGCCCGTTCTTGAGCACCGTGGAACTGACACAAGCTGTCGCCGAAACTGAGGTGGTTGCACGCGTGTTCTCCGACGATCGGCTGGTCCTTGACTGGGCCGGGGAAACAAGGAAGCGCGATATCCCCCGTCTGGCCGTCGAGCCGCCTGAAGCGAATGAAATCGCGTCTAACGACGAATTGTTCTATACCGGCCAGTACTTGGAGCAGTATCGTCACGCGACTCGAATGCCGGACGCCTATTGGGAAACCATCCTGGAACGTGACCTCCAGGACGTACGGGCAAACAGCGCACTCGGCGCCGTCCGAGATCGGGCGCACCGTTATGCCGACGCGGAACGGCACTTCCGCGCCGCCCTGGGCAGGCTGCTTCAACGCGTCCCCACCCCGGCTGACGGTGAAACTCACTACAGGCTCGGAATCAACCTGGTTCGACAGGGCAGAGACGATGAGGCGCTCGAATACCTCAGCAAGGCGCAGTGGGATTCCGCCTGGCTCGTCCCAGTCTCCTTCGCGCTCGGCCGGCTCTACGCCCGCCAACATGCTTGGGGCGACAGCGAGGCCGCGCTACGTGCAACCATCGCCCACGACTCTTCACATTTGCAAGCCACCTGCCTGCTCGCGATTGTGTTACGGCGCCGCGGAGCCGGCCGGGAAGCCGCGGCTCTGCTTGACACGCAGTTCCGCAGGGACCCGCTCGACCAATGGACTCGCGACCTTCTCGCCCTCCCCATCACCGCCGACGCCCCGACTCTGCTCGATATTGCCTTGGAGTACACGAACGCCGGGCTTTTCGAGGATGCGTTACGGCTCTTCCAGAACGTGTGGGATGCCGCTCAGTCGACGCCAATCAGCCAGGTAAACGTCGGCACTCTGGCTCTCTACCATCGCGCCCGGGTGATTGCACGGGAGGGTGGCAACCCCAATGCGGCTCTACATGAAGCTCGAACAAGCAATGCTCGGCACTGCCTTCCCTCGCGTCTCGAAGACATCGACACACTGCAATTCGCTGTCGACATCAACCCGGAGGACTCGACAGCGGCATCGCTGCTGGGTAGTTGGAATTATTCGCGTGGGAATTTCGAGCTGGCGATCCAGATGTGGACCTGCGCGCTGATCTCGCCGACAAACCCGGAGACCGCTGCGATAGTCCACCGCAATCTGGGAATAGCGATGTACAACATTCGTCGCGATTGCGTCAGCGCCCTCAGCCATTTTGAGAGCGCAAGGCGCTTCGCGCCCAACGACTCCAAGCTGCTGTACGAATACGATCAACTTCGCCTACGTGCCGATATCACGACAGTCGATCGGCGGCCCGCGCTTGAAGAGCGGTCTGATCTGGTCGCCGCACGTGACGATCTCACGATCGTTTGGGTCAACCTGCTGATTGAGACCAAGGAACTCGATCGGGCTGAAGCCATCCTGCGATCCCGGGTCTTCCAACCCTGGGAAGGTGGGGAGGGGCAGGTCCTGGCCGCGTGGGATGCAGTCAAGATCGCGCAGTTCCACGCCGCTCTGAAGCGCGGAGACGGCCAAGAGGCGCGCCGTCACCTCGAGGAAGCCGTGAACTACCCTCAGACGCTCGGTGAGGGACGTCACCCGCTAGCCAACAAGGCACAACTGCAGTGGCTCGTGGGCCTGTCGGAAGGAGCGCTCGGCCGCGACGGGTCAGCAGAGGCGTCCTGGGAAGCCGCCGCGCAGTACTCCGGGGACTTCGTTGGGATGTCGACCCAGGAATTCAGCGACCAAACTTATTGGACCATTCGAGCGCTCATGTCACTCGGACGAACCAGCGAAGCCCGAGACCTCACCGATCGGCTCGCGGAGTACGCGTCAGGGCTTCTAACAACACCGGCTCGCATCGATTTCTTTGCAACGTCGCTACCGTCACTCCTCATTTTCCACGACGATCCCAACAAGGTGCGACACGCTGAGGCCCGTGTGATTCTGGACCAGGTCGAATTGCTTCGGTCTGCTGAATTCGCCGAACGCCCCTAACCGCCTCCGCTTGACAGGCGATGAGGGGGCGCAGGGCGCGTAGCTGGAGCGTCACAGCTCGGCGCTCATGCGGGGATCAACGCCGCCCGATCGAGCACCGGGTCGCAATCCTCATGACTACGTTTCGTTCAACCGCACATCACCAGTGGCTACTGCGACTGCTGGACGCGGACGCCCGCGGCCGTCAGCGCGCGAATGTCGGCTTCAGCGCCTGTGATGAGCTCATCCACCTCGGACCAATCCGCCACCCGGCTGCGGTGGACGACTCCGAGCTTCGTGGAATCCGCGACCACGAAGTTCTTCGCGGCGATCGCGATCATGCGTCGCTTGGCGTCGGCCTCGGGCAGGTTGACATTCGTGACGCCGGCGGCAGCATCTACACCGCTGCACCCGATGAAGGCGATGTCGGCACGCACCTGGTCGAAAACCGATCCGGCGAGCGGGTTGACGAGCGAATGCTGCAGCGGACGAAGCGTGCCGCCGGTCACGATCACGGTGAATCGCGGGATGCCCGGCTCGAGCGCCAGGGCGATGTTCAGCGCGTTTGTAACAACGACGACATCACGAAGGTCGTCCCGCGCGAGCAGCGCGCGGGCGACTGCGGAGGTCGTGGTACCCACGTCGAGCACGATCGTCTGACCGCTCTCGACCAGCGCTGCTGCTGCCACTCCGATACGCCGTTTCTCGTCGCTCGCAGTGAGCTGCGATTCTTCGAACGCGTGCTCCTGCCCCCGTGCAGCCTGTTCGACGACGGCACCCCCGTGCACACGTTGAATTGCAGCAGATGCAGCAAGCGCGTCTAGATCGGCACGCACTGTGACCTCTGAGATGGCAAATCGCTCGCTCAGATCGGACACCCTGGCAAAGCCGTCCTGCCGGATTATCGCGAGCATCTGGTCACGCCGGGCGGCCGCAGGGGGAGCTAAAGGCATAGCTCTGAGTTTCGAGTATTTGCGGTTTCTTGTCAATTTTTACTACGCTGCCGTAATGCCGTCAATCACCATGCGCCCGACCACGATGGCCGATGGCCGCGATCTCATCTATTTCGATGACGCCGACACGACCCTCGACCCCCATCGCACGCCCGACCGTCGTGTGATGGAGCAGCGACCGGCAACCGCCACAATGCGGCAGGACCCTCTCACCGGCGAATGGGTGTCCATCGCCGCTGCTCGGCAGAGCCGGGTCTTTCTACCGCCGGCCGATCAGGACCCACTCGCACCCGCAACCACAACCAACCCATCCGAAGTACCCGACGACTATGACGTCGTGGTGTTCGAGAACCGTTCGCCGTCGTTCGGTCCCGCTCTCGCGACGGACTATCCACTCAGCGAACTGAGTTCCATCGGTCTCGGCCGCACCCTCGAATCCATCGGTCGGTGCGAGGTCGTGTGCTTCAGCCCGGAGACGCAGGGATCGTTCGCAGGGCTCACTGTGTCGCGCGCGAGAACTGTTATCGAGGCCTGGGCCGAACGCACTTCGGCCCTCTCGGCCATGCCGGGCGTCCGCCAGGTCTTCCCGTTCGAGAATCGCGGCGAGGCGATCGGGGTCACGCTGCATCATCCGCACGGCCAGATTTACGCCTACCCCTATGTGACGCCACGCACCCTGCGGCTGCTCGACTCGATCGAGAGCTTCGGACCCGGGTTGTTCGACGCGATCCTCGCATTCGAGTCAGACTCGGACCGAATGGTGCTGACGGGCGACTACTGGACCGCCTACGTGCCCTTCGCTGCCCGGTGGCCAATCGAGATCCACCTGATTCCGAATCGCCACGTTCCCGATTTCGCAGCGACATCGGCGGCCGAGCGCGATGAACTGTCCACGATGTATCTGCGCCTGCTTCGGGCGGTCGACGCCCTCTACGACACGCCAACCCCGTACATTGCCGCCTGGCATCAGGCGCCGGTCGATGTGGGACGCGACGATGTGCGATTGATGCTGCAGCTGACGTCGCCTCGGCGCGCAGCCGACAAACTCAAGTTCCTGGCCGGGTCTGAAGCGGCGATGGGAGCCTGGATCGGGGACGTGACGCCTGAGCAGGCGGCTGCGACCATCCGTCTAGCACTGGAGAAGGTGACGTCGTGAGGCACATCAGGGCTCGCGCGCGGGACGGCTTCGAATCGGTCTTCGGCTATCGGACGGATGCCCTCTGGTCGGCACCGGGGCGAGTGAACCTCATCGGTGAACACACGGACTACAACCTCGGCTTCGTGCTGCCATTCGCCATAAATCGGCGCACGGTCGCCGCCGTCTCCCTTCGTGAGGATCGGATCGCGCGTGTGGCCAGCGCCTTCGCCGACGAGATCGTGGAGATCGACTTAACAAAAATTTCGCCTGACTCGGTCGGCGGGTGGGCCGCCTATCCATTCGGTGTCGCGTGGGCGTTGGGACAGCATGGCGCGGACTTGCTGGCAGTGCCGGGTTTCGACATCTTCGTCGAGTCCGACGTTACGGTGGGCGCCGGTTTGTCGTCCTCGGCCGCAATCGAGAGCGCTGTGGCTCTCGCGTTGAATGACCTCTGGGGGCTTGAGCTTGATCGACGCACGCTTGCCGAGGTCGGCCGACAGGCGGAGAACGAGGTGGTCGGTGCTCCTACGGGAATCATGGACCAGTCCGCTTCCCTGCTGGGGGAGTCCGATAGCGCTGTCTTTCTCGACTGTCGCTCGCTGGAGTCCCGCATCGTGCCTCTCGGCCTGGAACGCGACGGCCTTGCACTGCTAGTCATCGACACTGGCATCACGCACGCGCATGCGACCGGAGGCTACGCGGATCGCCGGGCATCCTGTGAACTCGGCGCGAAGCTTCTGGGGGTCCGGTCCCTACGAGAGGTCGCCGTCGACGACCTTGCACGTGCCCAGGTGCTGATGGACGATGTGACGTTTCGACGCGTGCGTCACATCGTCACCGAGAATCAGCGCGTGCTCGAGACGGTGGCGACCCTAGAGAGCATCGGCGCGCGTGGCATCGGCGGGCTGCTGGATGCGTCGCACCTTTCGATGCGTGACGATTTCGAGATCTCAATTCCCGAACTCAACCTCGCGGTCGAGACGGCCGTCGAAAACGGGGCGCTCGGAGCGCGGATGACCGGTGGCGGATTTGGGGGAGCAGCCATTGCGATGGTTTCGACGGGTGATCTTTCGAGGGTACAGCTCGCAATTGACCGCGCATTTTTTTCGCAGGGATTTTCTCGGCCAGACACCTTCATTGTGACTGCAGCGGACGGTGCTCGGCGCGAGTCGTGAGGTCGACCGACAATCAGGATTCGTTGCCGGACTGGATGGCGAACAAGGTGGACGATGCCAGAACGAACGTTGGCCCGTTGTCGGCGCATGTCTGGCGATGCTTCTCATGCTGGTCATCGGCCCGGTCCTGACGCCGCCGGTCGCCTTCAGGCTCTGGATGCCCTGCTCAAAGAAAAGCAGATCTCGTGCGATGAGTACACACTGGAATGCGCCCCTCTGTTTTGGGCATTGGCTGCCCGACGTGACCAGCTCGCAGGAGAAAAACGCGATGGCGCCGAGGAAGCGGAGCGCGGCGTACAGTCTGTCTAATGAGCGATTCACGCGACGTTACTGTCAAACGCCCGTGGTGGGTTGTTTCTTTGAGCCTGGGGCAGGCCATCGTCATGGCCGCGATCTGGGCGGTAGTGGGTGGTTACTTCGGGAGCCAACTCCTGCTCGGCGAGACGCCGCTGCCGTTCCTCCTAATCGCGATCTACGTGCTGGGAGAAGCAGCGTGCGTGGTCGCGATCGTGTACTGGGCGCGCAGGCGCAGCTCGAATCACCGGTAGTTGGCCGCACGCTGACGGGCTCCCGACCCTAGTCCAGCCTTGCAGCAAGCAGTTGCGCCAGGTGGATGCTGTCGTTCACCCCGGCGAGTTGCGACGCCTGCGTCCGGCAGGAGAAGCCGTCGGCGACCAGCGCAACGCCCTCACCTCGAGTCCTCAGCGCAGGGAGCATCCCATTTTCCGCGACGGCCACCGACACCTCGTAGTGACCTTTCTCCATTCCGAAGTTGCCGGCCAGCCCGCAGCATCCGCTGATCTCCGTCACCGACGCACCGAGATTCTCGAGCAACGCTCGGTCGCTGTCGAAGCCCATGACGGCATGGTGATGGCAATGCGGCTGGACCACCAGTTCGACGTCCCGAAGCGATGGCGGTGCCCATCCGGCGATCGGCCCGAGCGGCTCTGACGCGGTAAGGAGTTCCGCGAGCGTGTAGGTGTTGTGTGAGACAAGACTGGCGCGCTCGTCGTCGGCGAACAGGGACACCAGGTCGGAGCGCAGAACAGCCGTGCAGGACGGTTCGAGCCCGACAATCGGAATTCCGGCCGCGGCGATCGGGGCGAACTCGTCGAGGAGGCGGGACAGGATTCGCCGCGCGCCGGTGAGTTGTCCCGTGGTGATCCAGGTGAGCCCACAACAGACGGGTTGCGCTGGGGCGATGACCTCATAGCCCGCCGATTCCAGCACCCTGATGGCCGAGCGGGCGATGTCAGGAGTGAAGTTGTCCGAGAAGGAGTCAACCCAGACGAGCACCTGTTTTGATCCCGTCCCGCTGGTCGGCGGTCGCTGGACGCTCCGCGTGAACGACCGCGGTGCGAACGCCGGAATCGACCGGCGGCCATCCATGCCGCCGAAGCGGAGAACGAGAGCACGGAAGGCTCGGACGCTGAGCAGACGATTGGCGAGGCCGGCGACCGGGGAGACCAGCCGAGCCCATCGCGGCAGCCAGCCCAGAACGTAGTGGCTGACCGGCCTGATCCGACCGGCGTATCGACGGTGAATGACTTCGGACTTGTACTCCGCCATGTCGACTCCCGCCGGGCAGTCGCTCGAGCAGGCCTTGCACGACAGGCACAGGTCGAGAGCATCGAGCACCTCCGGAGAATCCCAACCGCCGCCGACCAGCGTGCCGTTCGCCATCTCCTGAAGAACTCGGGCTCGACCGCGAGTCGAATCCTTCTCGTCGCCGGTCGCGAGGAATGACGGGCACATGAACCCGCCGGCCGCGCTCGAGTCGGCGCGGCATTTGCCCACTCCAACGCAGCGGTGGACCGCCGCCGTGAAATCGCCGCCATCGTGCTGGAATGCGAATCCATCGGTCGAGAGGAGCGGGAGTGCCTTCGGTCGTCGTAGGTCGGCGGTGAGGTTTGCCGGCTGCACAACGATGCCCGGATTCAGGATGCCGTCCGGATCGAAAATTCCCTTGAACTCTTCGAACGCGCGGATCAGTTCGGGCGAATACATCTTCGGCAGGAGCTGGCTTCGGGCCCGCCCGTCGCCGTGCTCACCCGACAGCGATCCGCCGAATCGCGTCACCAGTTCCGCGCCCCGCTCCATGAAGGCGGCAAGCGTCTCCCCATTCGTCTCGAGTGGGATGTCGAGCCGAACGTGAATGCAGCCGTCCCCGAAATGCCCGTAGGGCATCCCCTCGATCCCGAACTCAGCGACCAGTGCATCGAATTCGCGCAGGTAGGTCCCGAGGTGTTCGGGCGGCACCGCAGCATCCTCGAATCCGGGCCAGGCCTGTTTGCCGGACGGGGTGCGACCCGCCAGGCCCGCGCCATCCTCACGGATCCGCAGGATCGCTCGAGACTCCGGGCCCGGCGGCAGCAGACGGAAGTCGAGCGAGCCGGAGTCCGCGGCGAGCAGGCGTGCACGGGACAGATTGTCGGCCAGGTCGCTGCCTGACAGTTCGACCAGCAGCCAGCCGCCCCCGCGGGGCAGATCCCCGACGGCGCCGGGGCCTTTGGCCACGCGGACGGCCTCGACCAGGCGGGCATCCAGTCCCTCGATCGATGCCGGGTTGTGGGCGAGCAGGGTGACCACGTGATCGGCCGCGGACGCCATATCCGCGTAGCCCAGAATCACCAGGACGGGCGCTTCCGGCGTCTTGACGAGCTTTACGGTCGCGCCGAGCACGACCGCGCACGTCCCTTCCGTGCCGACCAGTGCGCGCGCAAGGTCTCGCCCATTCTCCGGCAGCAGGTGTTCGAGCGAATACCCGGAGACCTGGCGACCGAACGTGCCCAGCTCGGTGCGGAACGCCGCCAGGTGCCGGCCGATGAACTCATCCAGCCCCGGAGCCTGGCCCGCGCCGCGCCCCGCGGTGAAGCGCCGTCCCGTGCCGTCCACGACGTCCTGGTCGATCACGTTGTCGGAGGTGCGGCCGAACGCCAGGGAGTGCGAGCCGCAGGCGTTGTTGCCGATCATCCCGCCCATCGTTGCGCGGGACCAGGTCGACGGATCCGGCCCGAATCGCAGGCCATGGGGTGCCGCGGCTTTTTGCAGCGATCCGAGCACGACACCCGGCTCGACCGTTGCCGTTCGGCCATCAGCATCGAGTTCGAGGATCCGATTCAGGTGGCGTGAGGTGTCGACGACGATTCCCGCGCCGATCGCGTTTCCGGCGACGGACGTTCCGCCGCCGCGCATCGTGAGTGGAACTCCGGATGTCCGCGCTACCTCGAGAGTCGCCAGGATATCGTCGACGCGCTTCGGGAAGACGACCACGTCGGGCACGACGCGATAGTTGGAGGCGTCGCTCGAGTACTCCGCTCTGCGCCGCGTGCCGTCGTCGACGACGCCGCCGACGACACGGCGGAGTTCGCGAACCAACTCGTCACGCTCCCCACTGAGAACATCGGCGGCCGATCCCTCAAGAGTCATGGGTAGCATGCTACTGCGGTGGCTCAACGATCGTGTCGGTCCAGCTCTCCGGCCAGGAACCAGCAGCGTCCTCGGAGTTGGCGATCTGCGAGATCAATAGTCTCGCCGTCGTTATCAAGTGATTCCGCATGTGGTGCGTGGCCGCCACCGGGTCGCCTGATCGAATCGCCTCGACAATGGGAACGTGCTCGAAGCGCACTTCCTCCGTCGTGCGTGAACGATTGATGGTTGACGCGCCGATGGCCTGTGTGGCATCGCGCAGGGCGTCCACAATCGACGCGATTCGCTCGTTTCCGCCCGAAAGGATGATCGCCCGATGCAGTTCTCGGTCCCGTTGCGTGAACTCGTGCAGGTCGTTCGCGCCGGCTGCTACGCCCAAAGCATCGATGATGACATCGAGCTGCTGGCACAGCTGTGCGCCCCCGACGAGCGCAGCGTTCCCCGCGGCGGGCACCTCCAGGAGCAGGCGAGCATCGAAGATGTCGCGGATTTCATGCCAGTCGATGGCGACAACCCTGAACCCGCGATTTGCTTCGATCGTGATCATCCGCGCGTCCGCGAGACGCAACACTGCTTCTCGCGCGGGCGTACGTGACACGCCGAGCCGTTCTGCGACCTGATAGATCGAATGCAGGGACCCGCTCGGCATTTGGCCCGTGACGATTTCGTCCAGCAACAGGGAGTAAACGCGCTTGGTGACGCTCGAATCCCCGGTCATTTTGACACCCTATCGAGTCGGTCGGTCCGGAGCTCGATCGACGGCCGTCCGCGGGTACCCCCTGCCCGAGGTAACGCTGAGGATCGTCGGCGTTAGGAAGTCGTTAGGGTTTCGTCTCCGAGCGTAAGGACTTCGTGAGCAACCCGGAACAGGGATAGCGCAGGGTATCTACTCATCTGCTGTGCCCGCGTGGCACCGGGGCTCGATCAGAGTTCCGCGATGAGTCCCTCTAAGGAGCTATCCGTGCTCGACGTTGTGTATGTCCTCGTCGCCATTGCCGTTTTTGCGGTGATAGGCCTCGTCGCCTGGGGGGTGGAGAAGCTGTGATCGTCTTCACCATTGTGGCTGCGGTCCTCGCCGTCGCGTCGCTTGTCTACCTCGTGCTCGCCCTTGTGAAACCGGAGCGATTCTGATGACCGTACTTTTCGGGATCCTCCAGATACTGACCCTCTTCGTGCTGCTTGCGGTCGTTTACCGCCCGCTCGGCGACCACATGGCGAAGATGTTCATGCCATCGAAGGACCTCAAGGTCGAGCGCGGCTTCTACCGCGTGATCGGTGTCGACTCGAACTCGGAGCAGACCTGGAAGCTCTACCTGCGCAGCGTGCTCATTTTCTCGCTCGTCGGAGTGCTGCTCGTTTACGCCATCCAGCGGCTCCAGGCCGTTCTTCCGTACGCGCTCGGGTTCCCCGCGATCCCTGAAGGCCTGTCCTTCAATACGGCGGCATCCTTCGTCACCAACACCGACTGGCAGTCGTACTCGCCTGACGTCACCATGGGGTACGCGGTTCAAATCGGCGGTCTCGTCGTACAGAACTTCCTCTCGGTCGCGGTCGGCATCGCCGTCGCGATCGCCCTGGTTCGCGGGCTCGCATACCGGAAGACCGGCACCATCGGTAACTTCTGGGTCGACCTCACCCGGTCGGTGCTGAGACTCCTTCTGCCACTCTCGATCATCGCGGCGATCATCCTGATCGCCGGTGGCGTCATCGAGAACTTCAACGGCTTCCAGACCGTCCACACACTCATCGGAGGAACAGCCGCGATACCCGGCGGACCTGTCGCCTCGCAGGAGGCGATCAAGGAACTGGGCAACAACGGTGGTGGCTTCTACAACGTCAACTCCGCGCATCCGTTCGAGAACCCGACGGCGTGGACGAACCTGTTCGAGATCTTCCTGATGCTCGCCATTCCGTTCTCGCTGACGCGCACGTTCGGCCAGATGGTCGGCGACAAGCGCCAGGGCAACGCGATCCTCGCGGTGATGGGTTCGATCTTCGTGGTCTCGCTGACCGCCCTCACCCTGTTCGAGACCCTCACCGGCGGAACAGCGACGCGGTTGGCTGGGGCAGCAACAGAGGGGACAGAGCAGAGATTCGGTATTTGGGGATCGACGCTGTTCGCCACCTCGACGACCCTGACCTCGACGGGCGCCGTGAACTCGATGCACGACTCGTTCACCTCACTCGGCGGCTTCATGACCCTGTTCAACATGATGCTGGGCGAGATCGCACCAGGCGGTGGTGGATCGGGTCTCTACGGAATCCTGATTCTCGCCGTGATCGCGGTGTTCATCGCCGGCCTCCTGGTCGGGCGCACGCCCGAATACCTGGGCAAGAAGATCGGCGCACGGGAGATCAAGCTCGCCAGCATCTACATCCTCATCACCCCGACCCTCGCCCTCCTCGGAACCGCGCTCAGCTTCGCGATTCCGGTTGTTCGAGCGGATGTGATCAAGACCTCGATCTGGAATCCGGGCTTGCATGGGCTCTCGGAAGTGCTCTACGCGTTCACCTCCGCCGCGAACAACAATGGTTCGGCGTTCGCCGGACTCACGGCGAATACTCCGTGGTTCAACACCGCGATGGGTGTGGTGATGCTGCTCGGGCGGTTCCTGCCGATGGTCTTCGTCCTGGCACTGGCCGGGTCGCTCGCGGCGCAGGACAAGATACCGGCGACCGCGGGAACCCTTCCCACCCACAGGCCGCAGTTCGTCGGCCTGCTCATCGGTGTCGCTGTTCTCGTGACCGCACTCACCTACTTCCCCGTATTGGCGCTTGGACCGCTTGCTGAAGGGCTGCACTAAAAATGTCTACTGTCATTGAAACTCCTACCCCTGAGCGGAAATCATCCGACCAGGCTGGGCGACCGGCGAAGAGGGGCGCGTTCACCCC
>JAODAT010000024.1 GCA_025463565.1 Microbacteriaceae bacterium | reverse complement strand
CCGACCGGGCACATCCCGTTCACGCCGCGCGCGAAGAAGGTCCTCGAGCTCTCCCTGCGCGAAGCGCTGCAGCTCGGCCACAACTACATCGGCACCGAGCACATCCTGCTCGGCCTCATCCGCGAGGGCGAAGGTGTTGCAGCGCAGGTGCTCGTCAAGCTCGGTGCAGACCTGAACCGCGTTCGCCAGCAGGTCATCCAGCTGCTGTCCGGATACCAGGGCAAGGAGCAGGTCGCCGTCGGCGGCGAGACCCAGGCCGCAGCCCAGGGTGGCAGCCAGATTCTCGACCAGTTCGGCCGCAACCTTACCCAGGCCGCCCGCGACGGCAAGCTCGACCCGGTGATCGGGCGCGAGAAAGAGATGGAGCGGGTCATGCAGATCCTCTCCCGCCGTTCCAAGAACAACCCCGTGCTGATCGGTGAGCCCGGCGTCGGAAAGACCGCCGTCGTCGAAGGCCTCGCCCAGGCGATCGTTCGCGGCGACGTGCCGGAGACGCTGAAAGACAAGCAGCTCTACACGCTCGACCTCGGATCGCTGATTGCCGGATCCCGCTACCGCGGTGACTTCGAGGAGCGCCTGAAGAAGGTGACCAAGGAGATCCGCACCCGCGGCGACATCATCACCTTCATCGACGAGATCCACACCCTCGTCGGCGCCGGTGCTGCCGAGGGCGCGATCGACGCGGCCAGCATCCTGAAGCCGCTCCTCGCCCGTGGCGAGCTGCAGACGATCGGTGCGACCACCATCGACGAGTACCGCAAGCACTTCGAGAAGGATGCTGCGCTCGAGCGCCGCTTCCAGCCCGTGCAGGTGCACGAGCCCTCTCTCGCCCACACCATCAACATCCTCAAGGGACTGCGCGACAAGTACGAGTCTTTCCACAAGGTGTCGATCACGGATGGCGCGATCGTCGCCGCAGCGAACCTGGCCGACCGCTACGTGGCCGACCGCTTCCTGCCCGACAAGGCCATCGACCTGATCGATGAGGCCGGCGCACGCCTGCGTCTCTCGATCCTCTCCGCCCCGCCGGAGCTCCGCGAGTTCGACGACCGCATCGCGGCCGTTCGCGGACAGAAGGAGGGCGCCATCGAAGACCAGGACTTCGAGAAGGCCGCTTCGCTTCGTGACGAAGAGAAGAAGCTGCTTGGGGAGCGGCTGCGCCTTGAGAAGCAGTGGAAGAGCGGCGAGGCAGGCTCCACCGGAACCGTGGACGAAGGCGTTATCGCCGAGGTCCTGGCCGCGGCCACCGGCATCCCGGTGTTCAAGCTCACCGAGGAGGAGACCTCGCGTCTCGTCTTCATGGAGAAGGCACTGCACCAGCGCGTCATCGGCCAGGAAGAGGCCATCTCGGCACTTTCCAAGACGATCCGCCGCACCCGTGCGGGGCTCAAGGATCCGAAGCGTCCGAGCGGTTCGTTCATCTTCGCCGGCCCGACCGGTGTCGGTAAGACGGAGCTCGCCAAGGCGCTCGCCGAATTCCTGTTCGACGACGAGGATGCACTGATCTCGCTCGACATGTCGGAGTACGGCGAGAAGCACACGGTCTCGCGACTGTTCGGTGCTCCCCCCGGATTCGTCGGCTTCGAAGAGGGCGGCCAGCTCACCGAGAAGGTGCGCCGCAAGCCGTTCTCCGTGGTGCTGTTCGATGAGATCGAGAAGGCTCACCCCGACATCTTCAACTCGCTCCTCCAGATTCTGGAAGAGGGGCGCCTGACGGATGGCCAGGGTCGCGTGGTCGACTTCAAGAACACGGTCATCATCATGACGACCAACCTCGGAACGCGCGACATCTCGGGCACCCCGCTCGGATTCACGTCGTCCGCCGACAGCTCGACCGGCTATGACCGCATGCGCGGCAAGGTCGTCGAGGAGCTGAAGAAGAATTTCAAGCCGGAGTTCCTCAACCGTGTCGACGAGACGATCGTCTTCCCGCAGCTCACCCAGGAAGAGCTTCTCCAGATCGTGGACCTGTTCATCAAGCGTCTCTCGGATCGCCTGCTGGACCGCGACATGACCGTGGAGATCGGCCTCGCCGCCAAGGAGCACCTCATCAAGATCGGGTTCGACCCGTCGCTCGGGGCACGGCCGCTGCGCCGCGCGATCCAGCGCGAGGTCGAAGATCGACTGAGCGAGCGCATCCTGCAGGGCGAACTGAACGCGGGCGACCACGTTCACGTCGACTACGTCAACGACGAGTTCGTCTTCACGACCGGGCGCCAGCCGGGTCGCGAAGCGATCGAGGAGCCGGTGGCCGCGCTCGAGGCGTAAGCATCACTTAAGCGGGTCGAGCTCGTCGAGACCTCACTGGCGTAATTCGTTGGGGAGGTCTCGACCAGCTCGACCCGCTCTGCTGTCTATGCTGGAACCGTGAGTTTCTCAGTGCGGCCGGCCCGCACATCCGACGTCCCCCTGATCCAGGCTCTCGTCGAACCGCTCGTGCAGCAGCGCATCCTGCTCGGTAAGGATGCCGTGGTCTTCTATGAGGCGATCCAGGAGTTCCGCATCGCCGAAGACGACGACGGCAATGTGATCGGGTGCGGCGCCCTGCACGTGATGTGGCAGGACCTCGCCGAAGTGCGCACCCTCGCCGTTGTGCCCGACTGGCTGCACAAGGGCGTCGGGCACGCCATGCTCGAAGACCTGGAACGCGAGGCGCATGCGCTTGGACTCACCCGGCTGTTTTGCCTCACGTTCGAGGTGGGCTTCTTCTCCCGTCACGGTTTCGCCCCGATGACGGAGGAGCCATACGACCCCACCGTGTACGCGGAGCTCGCGCGATCGACGGATGAGGGCGTTGCCGAGTTTCTGGATCTCGCGCGGGTAAAGCCAAACACCCTCGGAAATACCCGGATGCTCAAGAAGCTGTAGCTACTCTTGGCCCATGTCGACGTTTCGCAATCCGGTCGGCCCCCAGGCACCACAGGTGTACTGGCGCCGTAGGTTGCTCGTCG
This sequence comes from Microbacteriaceae bacterium, assembly GCA_025463565.1. GTDB lineage: Bacteria > Actinomycetota > Actinomycetes > Actinomycetales > Microbacteriaceae > Lacisediminihabitans. The sequence goes on along the minus strand of JAODAT010000024.1, from coordinate 2,422 downwards.
GCCTCGGGGTCGTCGCCGTGCTCGTGGTGATCATCCTAATTATCGTGCGGCCGGGATCCGGTGGCACCCCGACTGCGCAGAACACCACGACACCGCCGGCCAGCGCTTCGGCTTCGACGAACGCCAGCAGCGGAACGCCCTGCGTCGACGCCAACCTGACGCTGGTGGCCGTAACCGACAAGGCCAGTTACGCCGCGGCCGACAAGCCGCAGATCAGCATGAAGCTCACCAACAACGGCCCGGCCTGCACGGTCAACTTCGGTTCGACCAAGCAGGTGTTGACCATCACCAGCGGTTCCGAGACCATCTGGACCTCCACCGACTGCCAGACCGGAGCGGTCGACGCCCCCGTGGTCATCAAGACCGGCGAGTCGAAGACCACGCCGGCGATCGCGTGGGACCGCACCCGGTCATCCAAGAGCACCTGCTCCGCCACCAGCGCAACCCAGGTGACGGCGGGCGGCGCGAGCTACCACCTCGGTGTCGCGCTCGGCGACCTGAAGTCCAAAGACACGGTGCAGTTCCTGCTCAACTGACCTTGCTGGTCGAGTAGCGCGCGCCTTCGGCGCCCGCGTATCGAGACCGGAACGACGAGTTGCCCAAGAACGTTGGCTAGAGGGGCATTTTGCCAACCTTCCTGGGCATCTCGTCGGAAATCGGCGAGACGAGTCGGAGCGCAGGCCAGCTAGAACTCGGGAACGTCGGGCTGGTCGAGCTGTGCACGGGCGAAGGCCTGGCGCATCGCCTCGATCAGGTGCGGCTGTTCGTCGCCGAGCAGTGTGGTGAACCCGAGCCGTTTCGCTTCGGCCGCGCGTTGCTTCGACTGCGACACCGGCCGGATCTCGCCGGCCAGGCTGATCTCGCCGACCGCCGCCAGGGTCGGCGGGAACGCCCTGTCGCTGAACGCACTGGCGATGGCAAGGGCGATGGCGAGGTCGGCGCCGGGTTCGATGAGGCGGATGCCGCCCACGGTAGACACGTAGACATCCCACTCGCTGAACTTCATCCGGGCACGCTTCTCGAGCACGGCCAGCAGCATGGCGACCCTCGACGAGTCGACGCCGTTGGTGACCCGGCGCGGGTTGGGCGCACTGGTCTTGACGACGAGCGCCTGCACCTCAACCGGCAGGGCGCGGCGGCCCTCGACGGCGATGGTGACGCAGGTGCCGCTCACCGCGACCTTGCTGCGGGACATGAAGAGCCCGCTCGGGTCGGCGACCTCGGCGATGCCGTCGCCGGTCATCTCGAAGCAGCCGACCTCGTCGGTGGGACCGAACCGGTTCTTCTGGGCGCGGATGAAGCGGAGCGACGTCTGGCGGTCGCCCTCGAACTGGCAGACGACATCCACCAGGTGTTCCAGCAGCCGGGGGCCCGCGATCGTGCCGTCTTTCGTCACGTGGCCGACCAGGAGCACGGGCAGGTTGCGGTCTTTCGAGACGCGAATGAGGGTGGATGCGACCTCGCGCACCTGCGACGGCCCGCCGGCGAGGCCCTCGCTCAGCGAGCTCGACACGGTCTGCACCGAGTCGACGATGAGCAACTGCGGCTCGACCTGGTCGATCTGGCCGAGGATGGTGGCGAGGTCGGTCTCCGCGGCAAGGAACAGCTCGTCGTGCAACGCTCCGGTGCGCTGGGCGCGCAGCCGCACCTGGCTGGCCGACTCCTCGGCGGTGACATAGAGCACGCGCATTCCGCGCGCGGCGGCCTTGGATGCGACCTCGAGCAGCAGGGTCGACTTGCCGACGCCAGGCTCCCCGCTCAGCAGCACAGTGGCCCCGGGCACGATGCCACCGCCGAGCACGCGGTCGAACTCGGCGATACCGGTCGGCCAGTGCACACTCGATTCGGCGGAGATCATGGTGATCGGCTGGGCGACGCGAGAGGTGCTCACCGATACCGCGCGCACCGCGCGCGTGGGCGCTTCGGTGACATCGACGACCGTGTTCCAGGCCTGGCATTCGGCGCAGCGACCGGCCCACTTCGGGCTCGTCCAGCCGCACTCCGTGCAGCGGAAAGTCGTCTGGACGCGGGCCATGCCGACAGCCTAAACGCCGCCGCCGTCTTTGCCGGGCAGGCGCCTGTCGGCAAGCGGGAAGCGCTTGTCGACCAGCGGAAGGAAAGCCGATGCCCACACCCGGTACCCGCGATCGTTCGGGTGGAAGAAGTCCGCGGCCACCTGGTTGAGGGCGTAGCGCGCACCGCCCTGGCGGCGCGTCTTCTCGTACACGGGGGCGACCTCCATCACCCGCTCGGCGGCGAGGCGGTGCACGATCGAGTTGGCGATGCGCACACGCCTCTCGGCGACGCCGAAGTAGAAGGCGGGCACGTCGCCGACGATCGTCGCCGAGGGCAGCGCGTCGTAGACCGTGGCGAGTTCGCGCTCGAACCGCTCCTCGTCGAAGTCGGCGATGTCGTTGGCTCC
>JAODAT010000012.1 GCA_025463565.1 Microbacteriaceae bacterium | reverse complement strand
GGCCGCGCCCTGTCCCGGATCGTTTTCGCTGGTCTCCAGCCACAGCGTCGGGGCCCAGCCGTTGGCCTTCTCTTCGCGCTCGACCGCCGGCCGGATGGCGTCCAGGTCGACCTTGATCGGGTTGAAGATGAGTGCGGCCCGCATCAACCGGACGGATTCTCGACGGGCGTGCCGTCGGCGTCGGTGGCTGCGGGCGGGCCGGCCGGTTTCTCGTCCGGTTCGGTTGCCGGTTCGTGTGACATGCCTGTTCTGCCCTTCGATGGGTCGGATGCTCGGAGCGGGCACGAAAACTGCCGACACCTACGCTGCCCGGTCGAGGGACGCCGAACAAGGGCTTGCGCTCGGTGCGCGGGCGAGTAAATTGCGTCCATCCACGGCTTGTGCCACTGGCGTCGAGAGCGTCGCGTAAGGCTCGGTCTGTTGCCCCGGACCACGGCAGCAGCACCGGTGAGGAGATGTCTGGCCCTACCGTTTACGTGCGGTCGTCGCCGTGAGTATAAGACGACGCCCTTCGCCTGTTCCAGGCCGGCCTTCGACGAATTATGACTGTTCAGAAGAACCGAGGCAGGATCGGAGAGTCCGAACGCTCAAGGGGCGCCGTGCGTCCAAGGATAAGCCGTCGTTCTGCGACCGTGCCGTGCCGTGCCGATTGTGCGATGGCGCGCCAGCACAGTCGCGACGCGCGCGCACAATCGCGAAGAGCGATAACGAAAAGGGGTGGGCCCCGTCGGGCTCGAACCGACGACCCACGGATTAAAAGTCCGATGCTCTACCAACTGAGCTAGAGGCCCGCGCCTACAAATGTAGCGGATCACGGCATCCGGTTAAGCTGGACGGGATGACTGACGAGTTCCACAAGCCGACCCAGTACTCCGGCGACAAGTTCGACACCTTCGTCGGGGGCGAAGACCCTGCGCAGATTAGCCGGGTCGCCCACGAGACCGCGCAGGCCCTGCTCAGCCGGGTTCGGGAGAACCCCGAGTCGGGAATCGTCGAGAGGCTCGTCTCATATACCGACCAGAACGGCATCGACGCGCTCGCCGAACTGTGGGCACGCGCCAACCCGCGCACCCTGCCGGGCGCGCTGTGGCGTATCTATCTCATGCGGGCGCTGGTGCGGCAGGATGCCGAGGATTCCAGCTACCTGTTCCAGCGCGGCAGCGAGGTGGCGGCCGGCATCGACCCGGTCGTGGCCGGCGCCCCGACGCCCACCGGACCGGAGGAGATCACCACGCTCGCAGACCAGATCCTCCGCGGCCTGTTCGCTGGCGACTTCGCCGTCGCCCTCGACCGGGCCGCCGCCTTCTGCCGAATCATGTCCCTCGGCTGCACGAGCGTCGCCGACGACGCGGATGCCGCGTCCCCCGAACGCGCGAGCGAACTCACGACGCGCGCACTCCGCTTCTCCACCACGGCGGGCGAGTTCACGTCGTGCGCCCGCCTCTGGCGCTCAGGCGGGCTCGATTAGCTGCGGGTAAACTAGTCATCGCCGGGCCGCAGTAACCCCGGGCTCCACTATTAGCCGCTCCGAGCGGCCATGCGCCGAGAGGCGTTCTGCGGCCCGGCGCTCATTCGGGCGCGACGATCACCTCGGCGCCAATCCGTTTGGCTCCGCGTTCCGAACGCCTAGTTGTGAAGAACAGAAGCGGTTCGATGAGGTCAACCCCTTACGTGCTGCGGGAAATTTGACATGCTTGGGCTTGTGGCGCATGAAACGGACAGCAGCAAGGACTTCGAGTCCGTGCAACTGCCACCCTCGAAAGAGGAGCTTCTCGGCCTCGTGGCCCAGGGTGACCAGAAAGCGTTCGCCGCGCTGTACGACGAGATCAGCCCGAGAGTCTTCGGCCTGGTGCGTCGACTGCTCGTCGATCACTCCCAGTCGGAGGAGGTCACCCAGGAGGTGTTCCTCGAGATCTGGCAGAACGCGACGCGATATGAACCGACCAAGGGCGGTGCACTCACCTGGGTGCTCACCATGGCTCACCGTCGCGCCGTCGATCGCATCAGGGCCTCACAGGCAAGCAGGAACCGTGATTTGAAGATCGGCGTGCGAGATTTCGTCGCCGACTACGACAACGTCGCGGACACCGTGGAAGTAACCATCGAGAGTGAAAGGGTGAAGGAAGCCATGTCGCAATTGACCGAACTGCAGCGCCAGGCTGTCACCCTCGCTTACTACGGCGGATACAGCCACAGCGAAGTGTCCGAAATGCTCAAGGTGCCGATCGGCACCGTGAAGACGAGACTGCGTGACGGAATGATCCGCCTGCGCGACGAACTGGGGGTGGCATCATGACCGATCGCGATGAGCTGCACCTCCTGTCCGGTGCATACGCGCTCGACGCACTCAGCGACAGCGAGCGCGCGGCCTACGAGCGGTACCTCAGCACGTCGGAGGAGGCGCGGGCGGAAGCCGCATCGCTGTCAGACACCGCCGTGATGCTGGGCCTCGCCACCGAAGCGGTGACCCCGCCCAGCTCGCTTCGGGCGAGCATCCTCGCCCAGGTCGCCACCACCCCGCAGCTTCCTGCGCTCGAGGATCAACCCGACACCGCCGCGGCAACGACGTCGAATGTCACGTCGATTTTCGACGCGCACCCGGTGGGCACGGCATCCGCTCGGGCGAAGCGTCGTTGGTACGCGCGCCCCGCTACCTTCCTTGTCGCGGCGGTTGCGGTCATCGCGATCTTCGCGGGGACGACGGTCGTCAACTACGTCAACACCACAACGCAACAGCAGCAGCAGGCGATGAGCGTCACGCGCATCTCCGCCGCATCCGACTCGCAGCACGCGACCTCCGAAGTCACCGGTGGCGGCAAGCTCACGCTCATCTGGTCGAACCAGCTCAAGCGCTCCGCGGTGGTCATGACCAACCTGCCCGCCCTGCCCGCGGGCAAGACCTACGAGCTCTGGTACATCGCTGGAGCCCAGGTCACGCCCGCCGGTATGTTCGTTCCCGCATCGGATGGCAGCGTCACCCAGGTGCTCGCCGGCTCGATGACCGACGGCGACACGATCGGCATCACGGTGGAACCGGCGGGCGGCTCGAAGCAGCCGACCACGAAGCCCGTCGTCGCCATCTCCACGGTGTAGTTCGGCCTTTTAACGCATAAGCGGGTCGAGCTTGTCGAGACCTCACCCGCTTAAGCGTCTAGGCGATCAACCGAACTTGCCTGAGACGTAGTCCTCGGTGGCCTGCACGGTCGGCTTCGAGAAGATCGTGTTGGTGTCGTTGTACTCGATGAGCTTGCCCGGCTTGCCGGTGCCCGCGATGTTGAAGAACGCGGTGCGATCGGAGACCCGGGATGCCTGCTGCATGTTGTGGGTCACGATCACGATCGTGTAATCCTGCTTGAGTTCCTCGATGAGGTCTTCGATCGCGAGGGTGGAGATCGGGTCGAGGGCCGAGCAGGGCTCGTCCATCAGCACAACGTCGGGCGCGACCGCGATCGCCCGCGCGATGCAGAGCCGCTGCTGCTGCCCACCGGAGAGCCCCATGCCGGGCTTGTCGAGGCGATCCTTCACCTCGTTCCAGAGGTTGGCGC
>JAODAT010000155.1 GCA_025463565.1 Microbacteriaceae bacterium | reverse complement strand
ATCACGGTGCCGGACCTCTCCTGGTACCTGGCCTTCTCGGCGTACAAGCTCGCCGTCATCCTGGAAGGCATCCACTTCCGGTTCCAGGCCGGCGAGACCGTCGGCGCCGGATTCGACACGATCGGCGGGCTCGTGACGCCCCTGGCCAGGGTCGGGCTCCACTATCTTGCCGAAACACAGCCTGAAGGACTGCTCTGATGGATTTCTCCTACGACGCGACCACCCTCGACCACATCGCCACGATGCAGGCCTTCCTCGACGAGAAGGTGTACCCGGCAGAACCGGTACTGGCCGAGCAGGTCGAGTCGACCCCCGACGTCTGGACCCTGCGCCCGATCGTTCGCGAACTGCAGCAGGAGGCTCGGGCGCGCGGACTGTGGAACCTGTTCTTGCCGAGCGGCGAGCAGGGGCTCACCAACCAGCAGTACGCGCCCATCGCTGAGCTCAGCGGGCGCAGTATCAAACTCGCGCCGGTCGCGATGAACTGCTCCGCCCCCGACACCGGCAACATGGAGCTGCTCGAGCAGTTCGGCAGTGCCGAGCAGAAGAAGAGGTGGCTCGAGCCGCTGCTCGCCGGGGACATCCGGTCGTCGTTCTGCATGACGGAGCCGGATGTGGCCTCCTCCGACGCGACGAACATCGCCACCACGATCACGCGCGACGGGGACTCCTGGGTGATCAACGGGCGCAAGTGGTGGTCCACCGGAGCGATGAACCCCGACGCTGCGATCTTCATCGTGATGGGCAAGACCGACACCGGGGCGGCCCGGCACCGCCAGCAGTCGATGATCCTCGTGCCGCGGGATACCCCCGGGGTGACCGTCGTCAGGCCGTTGACCGTGTTCGGCTACGACGATCGCGACCACGGCGGACACGCGGAGGTGCTGTTCGAAAACGTGCGGGTTCCGGCCGAGAACCTGGTCGGCGGGGAAGGTGAAGGCTTCGCCATCGCGCAGGCACGGCTCGGCCCCGGGCGTATCCATCACTGCATGCGGGCCATCGGGATGGCGGAGCGCGCCATGGACCTGATGCGCGAGCGCGCGAACGAGCGCATCGCGTTCGGTCGCCCCCTTGCCGAGCAGGGCGTCATCCGCGAGTGGCTCGCCGAGTCCCGCATCGAGATCGAGTCGCTTCGACTGCTGGTGCTCAAGACAGCCTGGCTGATGGATACCGCCGGCAACCGTGAGGCGATGACCGAGATCCAGTCGATCAAGATCGCCGTGCCACGGGCGGTGCAGCGCATCCTCGACCGGGCGATCCAGCTGTACGGCGGAGGCGGTGTCAGCGGCGATACTCCACTCGCCGAGATGTTCTCCGGCGCGCGCACGCTGCGGCTCGCGGACGGGCCCGACGAGGTGCATCTCAACTCGCTCGGGCGAGCGGAGCTGAAGCGTTAATAGACCCAGTCGTTAGCCGTCAGTGAAGCCGGCCGTCATTCCGCCGTCGACGATGAACTCAGCGCCGGTGGAATACGACGATTCGTCGCTCGCCAGGAAGACCACGAGTTTCGAGACCTCCTCGGGCTGCGCGGCGCGGCCGAGGGGGATGTGAAGCCCCTCCGATGACCACTTGGCGGTCATCGGTGTCTCGATGAACCCCGGATGGATCGAGTTCACGCGAATACCGAACTCCCCCACCTCGACCGCCACCGACTTGGTGAGCCCGCGCACGGCGAACTTCGAGGCGACGTAGCCGTGCAGCATCTTGCCGCCGTGCAGGCCCTCGACGGAGGAGACGTTGATGATGGAGCCGTGGCCCAGCTGCTTCATGCCCGGGATGACGGCCTGGATGCCGAAGAAGGTGCCAGTGAGGTTGACGGCAAGTACTGCGTTCCACTTCTCGATCGGGAAGTGCTCGATCGGGGCGGCATTGGCGATGCCCGCGTTGTTGACCAGCACATCGACCAGGCCAAATGCCTCCTCTGCTGCGGCGACCACCGTCTTCCAGCCGTCGGCATCGGTCACATCGAGGTGGTGATAGAGCACCGATGAGCCGAGTTCGGCCGCAAGCGCGGTGCCTTCGGCGTCGAGGATGTCCGCAATCACGACGCTCGCCCCCTCGGCCACGAAGGCACGCGCGTGAGTCTCACCCATTCCGCGCGCTCCGCCGCTGATGAGTGCGACTTTGCCGTCGAGCCTGCCCATGCTGTCCTCTTCCTGCCTGATTGAGCTCAGGCGACCGGCCGCAGCGAACCGCCGCCGTCGATCACGATGGTCTGTCCGGTGACCCAGGCCGCGTCCTGCGAGAGCAGGAATCCGACGACGCCGGCGACGTCTTCCGGCTCGCCGAGACGCCCCAACGGGTAGCCCTTGATCACTTCTTCTTCGCGTCCCTCGTACAGGGCGCGAGCGAAGCTGGTCTTGATGACGGCGGGCGCCACGGCGTTCACCCGGATGGCCGGGGCGAGCTCGAGGGCGAGCTGCGTCGTGAGCGCGATCAGCGCGGCCTTCGACACGCCGTAGAAGGCGATCCCCGGCGCCGGGGTGAGCCCGGCGATCGAGGCGATGTTCACGATCGACGCGTCGGCGTTCATGCCCTGGCCGACCACCTCGCGCGTCCAGTCCAGGGCGGCGATGAGATTGGTGCTGAGGATCTTGTCCATTGCAGGACGCTCGATGTCGAGCAGCTTTCCGTATGCGGGATTCGTTCCGGCGTTGTTGACGAAGAAGTCGAGTGCGCCGAACTCGCGCCTGACCAGGTCGAGCACCTCGCTGCGGTGGTCGGCGTCATCCGCCTTGCCCGCGACCCAGAGGGCTGAACCGAGCGAGCCGGCCGCCTCCGCGAGCGTCTCGGCGTTGCGAGCGGTGATGATGACGCGCGCGCCGTCATCGACCAGGCGCTGAGCGACCGCGAGGCCGATTCCCCTGCTCGCACCGGTGACCAACGCGGTCTTCCCGTCGAAACGGCCCATCTCATCCTCCGCAACTTCGTCGTCCATTCCCAGCCTATAGACGCGGGACTAGGTTGGATGCCATGGCAGCCATCGATCCATCCGTTCCACCGTCGGGCACGGGCTGTCTGGAGTGCTCGGAGGCCGGGGACTGGTGGTTTCATCTCCGGCGCTGCGCGGAATGCGGGCACGTGGGGTGCTGCGACTCCTCGCCGAACCAGCATGCGACGAAGCACTATGAAACCACCGGGCACACGATCATGCGCTCGTTCGAGCCGGGCGAGACCTGGTTCTGGGACTATTCGACCGGTGAGATGGGCGACGGTCCGGAGCTGGCGCCGCCGCACAATCACCCGGATGCCCAACCGACTCCGGGCCCGGAGGGACTAGTGCCGTCCGACTGGGAAAGCCGCCTTCACATCTGACCGCAAAAAATTCAGGCTGCGACACCCAGCGCGTCGAGCGAGTTCTCGACGATCTTCAGGCCCGAGAGACCCGGCATGCCGCTGATGTGCTCGTCGATCTTGCGGGCCGCCTTGCGACCTTCCTCGCCACCCATCAGGTGACCCATGACGTGCTGCACATCGTCACGTTCCATGATCGATGACCCGACCGGCGCCCACGCGTGCTTCAGCGCGAAACGGGCGATGACCTGCGCCTTACGGGATTTGGCGAGACGAGCTCGAGCCTGCGAGGTGTAGAACGCCACGTGCCGTGCCTCCTGCTTGGCGATCCGGCGCAGCAGCTCGGCCAGCGTCGGGTTCTCTTCGAGCTCCGCCATGCGGTTGTAGGCGGTGATGGCTGACCACTCATTGGCGGCACCCCACGCCATGTGCACCGCGACGAAGTCGTTGCCGACGATCTTGCCCATCAGGGCCTGCTTGATCGGGTCGAGGCGATCCTTCCAGCCCATCTTCATGCGTGTGGCTTTCAGCTCATCGAAGCCGAATTCGACACCGTGCGCACCGAGCACCTCGGCCAGGGCTTCGCCGTGCCAGAACTCCTCGCGGTTCCACATGGTCATGAACGCGCTCACCTCAGGCTCCTTGTGCGACGGAGTCGTCAGAAGGTCCCGGGTGTAGCAGACGGTGTGATACTCCACGTCGGCCATGTACCGAAGCGTGCGCAGCGAGGTTTCCGGCAGCGGGTTCTCGCGGAACGAGTCGAAATCGAGGTCATCCCAGTGCACGCTGACCGAGGTCGCGGTGTACTTGTCGATATCGAAGGCCATTGCTCTCCTCGTCCTGCTTGCGCCCGTGCGCCGAATGGCTCCAATCTATCGGCTTCGGCATGACAAATCGCCCCATATATGCCGATCACGACATTCGAACATCCGTTCTACAATCGGATCATGACCATCGCGTTCCAACCTTCGCTGCTCGACTCGTTCGATGAGCGCCCTGCGCTCGCGCCGCTTGCCGGAACGGTTCGCCGGATTCCACTCGCAGACGGAGCGTGGGTCGACCTCCGGCCGGGCTGGCTTGCCGACTCCGACGCGGTCTTCGAGACGCTGGTCACCGTCGTTCCGTGGCGCGCCGACCGGCGGCAGATGTACGACAGGGTCGTCGACGTGCCCAGGCTGGTGAGCCATTTCGGCCCGGGCGCGACGCTGCCGCATCCGGTGCTCACCGACGCCATGACCGAACTCAATACTTATTACTCACCCGCGGCCGACCAGCGCTTCCAGACCGCCGGGCTGTGCTTCTATCGAACGGGCGACGACAGTGTCGCCTGGCACGGCGACCGCGTCGGGCGCACGATCGACAGGGACACCATGGTGGGCATCCTGTCGGTCGGCGAACCCCGGGTGCTGAGCGTTCGCCGTAAAACAGGCGGCGACGTGCTGCGCTTCCCGCTTGGCCACGGCGACCTCATCGTGATGGGCGGCAGCTGCCAGCGCACCCACGAGCACGCGATCCTCAAGACGAAGAAGGCGGTGGGGCCGCGGATCTCGGTGCAGTTCAGACCGGTGTGGCCGACGTAGAGCCCGCTGTTGGTTGGCCCCGTCGCACAATCGCGGTGACCAGAATCCCCAGCAGGCCGAGCACGTCCGCAATCGGGATGACGGCTAACAGCAGCAGCACGAGCAGCGCGATACGCCCACCCACCTTCACCCCTTGCCGCTGCCCGGCGAAACCGTACGCCGTTGCTCCGATGAGGTAGGCGACAAAGCCCGCGACCAGCGCTATCCAGAAGGCCGTGCTGTTCGTGACCAGGTTGAGGAAGGCGACCTCGAGGCCGGCGAAGGCCACGCCCGAGAATACGACGGTGACCAGGCCGGTCGGTGTCACAGCACCGGTGCCCAGCAGCCCGACCGCAGCGAGTACCGCGGCAGCGACACCCAGCACCGCGGCGAGTGCCTCGAACGGCCCGACCAGCGGGGTCACTGTGGCGATCACGGCGGCGGCGAGCCCCGCGGCGCTCGATGCGACCATTCCGGTCTTCACCAGTGCCATGGTCAACCCTTCAGTTCAGGAAACTGGTCGTCGCGCCATTCCGTCGCGACGACGGTGCCGTCGGCGACAGCGAGTTCACGTTCACGCAGTTCGACTCGACGGATCTTGCCGGAGATGGTCTTTGGCAGTTCCATGAACTCGACCCGGCGCACGCGCTGGAACGGTGCAAGGCGACCGCGGGCGAACTCGAGGATGGCGCGGGCGGTCTCCTCCGTCGGCTCGAAGCCCGGGGCGAGCACAACGTAGGCCTTCGGAACGGCGAGGCGCACGGCATCCGGCGCCGGCACGATTGCGGCCTCCATCACGGCGGCGTGCTCGATCAGCGCGCTCTCCAACTCGAACGGGCTGATCTTGTAATCGGAAGCTTTGAATACGTCGTCGGTGCGGCCGATGTAGGTGATGTAGCCGTCGGCGTCGCGGGAGGCAGTGTCGCCCGTGTGGTAATACCCGCCGGCCATCGCCTCGGCGTTGCGCTCGGGGTCGCCGAGGTACCCGGCCATGAGGAACGTTGGCCGAATCGTCAGATCAACGCAGATCTCGCCCTCGTCGCTCTCTTCGCCGGTGAGCGGGTCGACCAGAACGATCGGGCATCCGGGCATCGGGCGTCCCATCGAGCCGTCCTTGAGCGGGCTGCCCGGGGAGTTCGCCACGATCGCCGTCATCTCGGTCTGGCCATAGCCATCACGAATGGTGAGGCCCCACTGGGCGCGGACCCGGCCGATGACCTCGGGGTTGAGCGGCTCCCCCGCGGAGATCGCCTCCCGCAGCGATCCCGGACCGCCTGAGAGGTCAGCCTGAATGAGCATGCGCCACACCGTCGGCGGCGCGCAGAACGACGTGACCTTCTCGGTGCGGATCTGGTTGAGCATCGCGGCCGCGTCGAAGCGGGCGTAGTTGTAGACGAAAATGGTGGCTTCGGCGATCCACGGCGCGAAGAAGCAGCTCCAGGCGTGTTTCGCCCAGCCCGGCGAAGAGATGGCGAGATGGATGTCGCCGGGGCGTAGTCCGAGCCAGTACATGGTGGTGAGGTGCCCGACCGGGTATGAGACCTGCGTGTGTTCTACCAGCTTCGGTTTCGATGTCGTGCCCGAGGTGAAGTAGTAGAGCAGCGGGTCCGAGGGGGCCGTTCCCGGGTGTGTGACCGGTGCGGCCGGAGCGGCGAAGGCATCCGCAAAGTCCAGCCAACCCGAGGCCGTAGCGCCGACGGCGATGCGGGTGTACCGGCCGGGCACGCCGTCGAACTTGTCCGCCGCGAGACCTGCGGCAATCACATGGCCGACCCGGCCGCGCTCCACGCGGTCGATCAGGTCGAGGGTGCCGACCGCCGTCGTGGTCGGCAGGATGATGGCGCCGAGCTTCATGATGGCCAGCATCGACTCCCAGAGCTCCACCTGGTTGCCGAGCATCAGCATCACGGTGTCTCCCTTGTTCACACCGTGATTGGCGAGCCAGTGCGCTAACTGGTCGGAGCCGGTCGCCAGCTCATCGAACGTGCGGCTCGTGCGTGAGCCGTCCTCCTCGACGATCACCAGCGCTTCGCGGCCGTTGCCTCTCGCGATCTCGTCGAACCAGTCCACACCCCAGTTGAACCGCTCGCCCATGCTGGGCCACGCGAACCGCTCGACAGCAGAGCTGTAGTCGTCACGCAGTTCGACCAGAAGGTCGCGCGCTGCTCGGTATTCGTCTGCCTGCGGCATCGGTGTCGCTCCCCGTTCCGCTCGCGGTCGACGGGCGTTGACTCATGATAATCGCTACTTCTTGGCGGCTTTCTGCACCGGGACCGGGCCGGTCAGGCTCTTGGAGAGAGCATCGCGCTCGGCGGCGAGCGAGGTGATCGTCGCATCGTCGAGTCCCGTCGATTTCACCTCACTGAACGGGGTGTCGAGCCCGCTCTTGGCTTTCACCGCGGCCGCATAGGCGGTGGCCGCGTCTTGCAGTTTGGACGCCGCGCGCTCCGCCTGCTTCAGGGGAACCCGGCTGCCGCCCACGGCTTCAGCGTGCTTCTTGAGCGCCTTGCTGAACTTCTTGCGAGCATCGTCGATTTTCTTTGACATAGCTGGATTGTGCCCTATGAAAGTGAACGAATCCACACGTCCGCTAAATGTAGATCGCCGGATCGGCGAAGGTCGAGTCAACCGCATCAGCGGTGCGGGATCGCACCGTCGCGGGGATCCCGGTGAGCACGCTCGACGGCGGTGCACTCCGCACCACGACGGCGTTCGCTCCGATGATCGAGTCCGCACCGATGGACACCGGCCCGAGCACGCTCGCCCCTGCGCCGATGGCGACGCGGTCGCCGATCGTCGGGTGCCGCTTCACCGCGGAGAGACTGGTGCCACCCAGTGTGACACCGTGATAGATGAGCACATCGTCACCCACGACCGCCGTCTCGCCGATCACCACTCCCATCCCGTGATCGATGAACAGGCGCCGCCCGATCACTGCTGCAGGGTGGATCTCCACGCCAGTGCTGAACCGCACCAGTTGTGAATAGCACCGCGCCGCGAGGTACAAGTGCATGCGCCAGAGGCGGTGAGCGACCCGGTAACCCCACACCGCATGAAGCCCGGAGTAGGCGAGGAACACCTCGGCGTTCGACCGCGCGGCGGGATCCTGCCGTCGCGCGGCCGCGACATCCTCCCGAGCCCGGGAGAAGAAGGCCACTAGTCTGCGAGGTCTTCGTAGAGAACGGTCGACAGGTAACGCTCGCCGTAGCTGGCGACGATAACGACGATCGTCTTGCCCTTGTTCTCCGGACGCGCGGCGACCTCGAGCGCCGCCGTCACGGTGGCGCCGGAGGAGATACCGCCGAGGATGCCCTCTTCTTTAGCAAGACGACGTGCCATCTCTACCGACTGGGCGATGTTCACGTCGATGATCTCGTCGTAGACCTCGCGGTCGAGGATCTCGGGTACGAAGTTCGCGCCGATGCCCTGGATCTTGTGCGGACCGGGCGCTCCGCCGTTGAGGATCGGCGACTCCTCGGGCTCGACGCCGATCACAGTGAGGCCGGGCTTCTGCTCCTTGAGGTACTGCCCGGCGCCGGTGATGGTGCCGCCGGTGCCGATGCCCGAAATGAAGATGTCGACGGCGCCGTCGGTGTCGTTCCAGATCTCCGGCCCGGTCGTGGCGCGGTGGATGGCGGGGTTCGCCTCGTTCGCGAACTGGTGGGCCGCCACGGCTCCCGGCGTGTTCGCGACGATCTCGTCCGCCTTGTTGACGGCTCCGCGGATGCCCTCGCTGCCCGGCGTGAGCACGAGCTCAGCGCCGTACGCACGCAGCAGCATCCTGCGCTCCTTGCTCATCGTCTCCGGCATGGTGAGGATTGCCTTGTAGCCGCGCGCAGCCGCAACCATCGCGAGCGCGATGCCGGTGTTTCCACTCGTCGCCTCGACGATGGTGCCGCCCGGCTTCAGCTGTCCGGACTTCTCGGCGGCATCGACGATCGCGACGCCCAGGCGGTCTTTCACGCTCGCGGAGGGGTTGTAAAACTCGAGCTTCGCCAGCACCGTGGCGCCGAGCCCTTCGGTCACCTTGTTCAGGCGTACCAGCGGGGTGTTGCCGAAGATCTCGGTGATGTCGTTGTAGATACGGCTGGTCATAAGACTGCTTCTTTCAGGAAAATCGGATGACGGCACGGTGCGTTCAGAGCCTAATCCGCTGAACCCCGGAAACGCCTTTCTGATTCCCTGCGTTACGACGCTTCTGTCACGGCAACGCCGGTGCGACCGCCGTCGACATCGATCACTGTGCCGTGGACGAAGTCTGCCTCATCGCTCGCAAGGTAGACGGCAGCAGCAGCGATGGCCTCCGGGCGACCGCTTCGACGGGCAGGAGTTCCGGCCATGAGCTGCTCGCCCCGGCCGGTGGCCTCATCATCCGAAGCGCGAACGACACCGGGCGAGATCGCGTTGACCCGCACGCCGGACGGTCCGAATTCGGCTGCCCAGGCGCGGGTGAGCGATTCGATCGCGCCTTTGGTCGGCGCATACAGCGATGTGCCCGAAATGCCCAGGCGTGCGATCCACGACCCCATGTTGATGATGACACCGTCGCCACGCGCCACCATCGCGGGCACGATGGCCGCGGTCAGGAAGTATGGTGCCTTCACGTTCACGGCATAGATGCGGTCGAAGCTCGCCTCGTCGATCGTCTCGAGCGGCCCGCCCGGGAAGACTCCCGCGTTGTTCACCAGGATGTCGATTCGGCCGCCAAGCGCGATCGTCGCTGCGGACGCGAGGGCCATCGATGCCGACGCTGATCCGTCCAGGTCAGCGCCGACGAAGTCTGCACGTCCGCCCGCCGAACGGATCTCTCCCACCACCAGGTCACCGCGCCGGCGGTCACGTCCGGACACGATGACATGCGCACCCTCCGTCGCAAATCGCAGCGCGATCGCCCGGCCGATGTTGCTGGTCGAGCCGGTGACGAGTGCTGTCTTGTTGTTCAGCCGCATGGTCATCCCTCCTAAGTGGACGCACCGTCCGTTTGTAGCCTAGACTAGTGGACATGGCAGTCCGTGCGGATGCGCTCCGCAATCGCGAGACGCTCCTCGCTGCGGGCAGGGCGCTCCTTAGCCGCGAATCCGCCGAAATCGCCTTCGAGGATGTCGCCGCGACCGCCGGACTCGGCAAGGGAACTCTTTATCGCCACTTCCCCACCAGGGAGCACCTCGTCGCTGCGCTGCTTCAAGAACGATTCGACGCCCTCACGACGGACGCCGAGTTTTTGCTCGGCGCCGACTATCCGCTCGACGCCGTCGAACACTGGCTGCGCACTTACGACCGCTACCCGGTCAGTGCCCGCGGCCTCAGCGCTCGATTCGGTGAGGCGCTGGCAGACAGGGAATCCGCCGTGTCGACCGCGTGCGTTCCAATGAAGCAGGGATTCGCGGCGCTGCTGGCCCGCGCCCAGGAGGCCGGACTCGCTCGGCGAGACATCGACGTGGCCGAGTTGCTGGCCGTGATCGCCTCGCTGCCAAGGCTGTCGCGGGACGAAGACGGGTCGAGTCCGTTTCTCGACGTTATATTGCGCGGCATCCGCGCCTGATCACAACATGGGCGAGCGGACAGGCTCGAGATGCTGGTGCAGCCGACCGATCAGGCCTGATCGGTGTCAGGCGATCGCGGCGAGTCCGCGGCTGCCGCGCAGCTCGCCGAGTATGGCGGCGAGCTCGTTCTGGGCGACGAGCACCGGGCGCTGCTCTTCCCATCCGCCGGTGGAGACGATACCGATGCTCTCCAGCACGTACGCCATCTTCTCGGCGACGGAGTTGCGCAGGCGCAGCGCCAGCTGAAGGCCTCGAATCGAGAATGCCTGGGCGAGAACGACAAGCTCGATGGAGCGCTCGAGCATGGCGTATTCGGCCGGTTCCAGATCGGAGACGAGCTGCCAGCCGGGGAAAAATTGGGTAGACGAATTCTGCATGCCTGATGTCCTTCGGGTTGACCTCAGATACCCCCGGGGGAAGGGGTACCACGACCCTAGCGGATCAAACCGAGAGACCCAAGGGAGAGTTCTCCGGTGTGCACTCAGGCGGCGCTGATGCCGCCGTTGACGCTGATGGCCTGCCCGGTGAGCTTCGCGGCGAGCGGACCACCGAGGTACACGATGAGAGCTGCCAAATCTTCCGGCTCGGCGACGCCGAGATGGGCCAGCGTCGTCGCTTTCTCGAACAGTGCCTTGCTGAATCCGTCGCCAAGAACGCGTTCCGCGGTCGGGGTGCCCGCAACGAGCGAGGGGGTGACGGCGTTCACGCGGATGCCGTTGCGCTTGCCCTCGATGGCCGCGGTGCGCGAGAACATCACGATCGCCGCCATCGCCGCACCCAGCACCGACTCACCGGGTGTTGCCACCTTGGCCGCGTCGGATGCGACGTTGATGATGCTCCCGCCGCCCTGCGCCTGCATGATCGGGATGACCGCACGGGTCAGATGCATCGGCGGCAGTGCCTGGCGGGTCAGGATGAGCGCGATCTCTTCGGGTGGGATGCGAAACAGCAGGTCGGGTTTGTAGGCCGAGGCGATCGAGTTCACCAGCACGTCGATGTCTCCGAGCAGCGAGTGGGCCTCGGCGATCGCGTGAGTGACCTGGGCGACATCGTCGGCATCCACCTGGATGAACTCGACAGTGGCATCAGGACAGTGCGCGCGCACTCGGTCTCGCGCGATGATCCCGGTGCTCTCCGTTCGGGCGAGCAGCGCGATCCGGCGCACGCCGGCATCCGCGAACTGCAGAGCGGACGCGAGACCTATGCCAGACGTTCCGCCGGAGATGACGACGGCCGATTCCGCATAGCTTCGAACGGTTGGTGCGCTGGTGGGCAACGTCGCCTCCTGGGTGTGTGTTTGGCGCGGCTCTCGCCCGCACCTTCCTCACTATAGGAGATGACAATTGACGCCGATGGCAACAATGTCGCTAATAGTGATGAATATTGCAGGAAATCCGTCTAGCATTGCTCTATCGGAACCAACGAAGGGAACCCCGTGAGCGAGCTCGACCTCACTGCGCTGGCCGTACTGGCCGCTGCCGCGGGCGATCCGGCCGGCTACGCGCGTCGCTGGAAGGCCGAGAATAATCGCCCGGTCGTCGGGTCTTTCCCGATGAACTTTCCCTCCGAACTTGTGCACGCGACCGGGGCGCTGCCGGTGATCGTGCAGGAGAGCCGCACCCCCATCACCGAGGGCCGCAGCCTGCTCCCCGAGTTCTACTGCAGCTACACCCGTAGCGTGGCCGACCAGGCCGCCGTCGGGGAGCTGGATGTCTTCGATGCCTTCCTGCTCGCCGACCACTGTGTGCAACTGCTGGGTGCCGCCGACGTCATCCGCTGGGCCAAGCCTGAGAAGCCGATGCATTTCGCGCAGTTCATCAGCTCGATGGACGATCCGTGGAGCGGAGCGCAGGTGCTCGACAAGGTGCGCGCACTTCAGGCAGAGGTCGAGGAGATCGTCGGCGTGACGGTCACTCCTGAGCGGCTGTCGCACAGCATCCGCCTGTTCAACGAGGATCGCCGGCTGCTGCGCGAGTTCTGGGATCGGCGCAGGGCCGGAACCCTGAGGATCACCTCCCGCCAGCTCCAGGTGCTGGTGAAGTCGAGCATGGTGATGGACATCGAGGAGCACAGCGAGATCCTGCGCGGCCTGCTCGCGAACCTCGATCCGGACGAAGCGGCTCCCGCCGGGCTGGTGCGCCTTCACCTCTCCGGTCACTTCTGCGCTCCCCCTCGCCCCGAACTGCTCGACCTGATCGAGGAGTGCGGCGTGCTCGTCGTGAACGACGACCTGTACCACGGCGCTCGATACATCGACACCGATGTGCCGGAAGGCGTGGATCCATTCGACGCGCTCGCCCTCTGGTATCTCGACCGCAACATCTCGGCCCCCTGCGGCACGCGCGTGCAGCGCAACGTCGACTGGGACGAATACCTGGTGTCGAGCGTCGAGCAGAGCGGCGCGCAGGGCGTCATCGTGCTGATGGCCAAGTTCTGCGAACCGCTGATGCTGTACTACCCCGAACTGCGCAAGGCGCTCGAGAACCGCGACGTTCCCGTGCTGCTGATCGAGACCGAGCACGAAGGTCTCGCCGAGGAGGCCGTACGCACCCGCGTCGAGACCTTCGTCGAACGCATCCACCGCAACGAAATGAAAGTGGGCTCCAGTGTCTCTTGATCTCGCAACGGCACCGACCGAACCGCTCGACAAGTCGAACCGACTCGCCTCCACCCGGGCCGGCGGCAAGATGGTCGCCGAGTACTGGGACAACATCTTCACGGCCAAGGAACGCGGCAAGCACGTCGTCTGGTACAACGGTACGGCGCTGAACCCCATCTTCCAGGCCGCAGGACTCGAATGGTGCCACGGCGAGGCGTTCTCCGCACGCCTGGCCGCGATGCACCTGGAAGGTCCAGCACAGGCCGCCGGCGAAGAGTACGGGTACATCGGCGAGCTCTGCTCGTACGCTCGCACCCACCTCGGCTGCGCCGTGATGACCCAAAAGGGCATCACCGAGAAGCAGTCGGGCATCGTCGGCATGGTCGACCAGGACGAACTGGCATCCAAGCTCCCCTCTCCCGACTTCTTCGTCAACGCCTACGCGGGCTGCAGCACCGGCCAGCAGTGGGATGCCATGACCTACCGGGTCTTCGGCAAGGAGTTCCCGATCTTCAACGTCTCGCTGCCGATGATCTGGGGCAACAAGCCCGATGCCGGCTACCTCCGTGGCGCCGAGTGGGAGACCACCCCGCTCTACGTCGAGGAGCAGCTCAAGAAGCTCATCGAATTCATCGAGTACCAGACCAAGCGCCCGTTCGACTGGGACGCCCTCAGCGAGAACATGTCGTACATCAAGCGGGCATCTGAGCTCCGTCTCGAGGCCATGGCGCTCTGTGCGGCCGCGCCGACCCCCGCGACATACTGGGACTGGGTCGCGAGCATCGCGCCGATCAATTTCATGCCGGCCAACCAGGCGCTCGTCGACTACTTCCAGGGCGTCAAAGACGAGATCCAGTACCGCATCGCCAACAGCATCTCGGCCGTGCAGAACGAGAAATACCGGGTTTACTTCGACGGAATCATGAACTGGAACAAGCTCGGCTTCCTCACGCGCAAGTTCGCGGAGCACGACGTCGCCGTCGTCGCCGGGCGATACACGCACGACTCGTTCTGGCAGGAGCCCGACCTCATCGACATCAATCGTCCGCTGCTGGGCATGGCCCAGCACTACCTGATCTGCCCGATCAACCATGGGCTGAAGATCATGGAGGAGCTGCTGATCAAGCGCTGCGACGAATACGGCATCGACGGCATCGCGTTCCATTCCACCCGCACCTGCCGGGCGATGACGAATCCGCAGCATATTCTTGCCAAGACGGCAGAGCGCGACCGCGGAATCAAGTCGTTCTTCTTTGAGGGCGATGTCGCGGATGCGTCGTTCTACAAAGACGAGTCGTTGGAGAGCGGCCTGGTCGCCATGCTCGAGACGATCGACCAGCAGCGCTCACGTCGCGCATAGGAGGCCCCGCATGAACTGGTACACGATGGGCGTCGACTTGGGGTCGACGACGGCCAAGGCCGTCATCGTCGACCAGGACGGCCGGATGCTGAGCTCACGTGTCGTACAGATGGGTGCGGTGAGCAAAGAGGCCGTCCGCATCGCGATGGATGCCGCCCTCGGCGACGCTGGCCTCAGCCAGGCAGACATCGTTCGCACCATCAGCACCGGCTACGG
>JAODAT010000050.1 GCA_025463565.1 Microbacteriaceae bacterium | reverse complement strand
ATGCCCTCCGAGCGCGAACTCGCGGCATCGGTCGCCGGGATCGACTGCTGGTACGACGACGCCCACGGCGCCGCCGACTGGCGCGCCGCCATGAGCCTGCGCTTCGCGCTCGAGCTGCGCGAGGAGCTGTCGTGAGATTCGAAGTCAACGGCCAGCCGGTCGAGGTCGAGCCGAAACCGGGCCAGGTGCTGCGCACGCTGTTGCGCGACCTCGACCATTTCGAGGTGAAGAAGGGCTGCGACGCCGGGGACTGCGGGGCGTGCTCGGTGCTGCTCGACGGCGCGGCCATCCACTCCTGCATCTATCCGGCGCATCGGTTGGAGGGCGCGTCGGTCACTACCGTGAGCGGTCTTGGCACGCCAGAGGAGCCACATCCGCTGCAGCAGGCCTTCGTGAACGCGGCCGGCTTCCAGTGCGGGTTCTGCACGGCGGGGATGATCGTCACGGCGTCGACCTTCACGACGGACGATCACAACGACCTCCCGCGGCTGCTCAAAGGCAACCTCTGCCGCTGCACGGGCTACCGTTCCATCCACGATGCGATCACCGGCGTCGATAACACCGTCGTCGCCGCGACCGCCTCCCCCGCCGGCAAGTCGTCCAAAGCGCCCGCCGGCATGCGGTTAGTCACCGGCCGCGAGGAGTACACGCTCGACCTGAAGACCACGGCGCTCGCCCACCTGGCCGTGCTGAAGAGTCCGCACGCGCACGCCCGCATCCTCGCGATCGACAGCTCCCGCGCGCTCGCCCTCGATGGTGTTCTCGCGGTGCTCACTCACGTCGACTCCCCCACGACGCTGTTCTCGACCGGCCGTCACGAGCACCGCACCGACGACCCGGACGACACTCTCGTCTTCGACACGGTGATGCGCTTCCGCGGGCAGCGGGTCGCGGCGGTCGTCGCGGAGAGCGTGCGCATCGCGGAGCGCGCGCTCCAGCTCATCACCGTCGAGTACGAGGTTCTGCCGGCCGTGTTCGACCCCGCGCTCGCCCGAACGCCCGGCTCGCCGCTCGTGCACGGCGAGAAAGGGCTCACCAACCGCATCTCCGACTCGTCGCGAAACGTGCTGGCGCAGCTGCACGGCGAGATGGGGTCGGTCGATGCCGGGCTGAAGGATGCCGCCGTCACCGTCTCCGGAACGTGGCAGACCCAGCGGGTCAGCCACGCCGCCCTCGAAACCCACGCGACCCGCGGCTGGCTGGATGCCGACGGGCGGCTGGTGCTGCGGACATCCAGCCAGGTCCCCTACCTGGTGCGCGACGAGCTCTGCCACATCTTCGACCTGTCGCCCGACGCGGTACGGGTATTCACCGCGCGCGTCGGCGGCGGCTTCGGCGGCAAGCAGGAGCTCGTCACCGAAGACCTGGTGACCCTCGCCGTACTGAAGACGGGCCGGGCCGTGCAGTACGAGTTCACCCGCGAGGACGAGTTCACGGTGGCATCGCCGCGTCACCCGATGACCGTGTCGGTGACGCTCGGCGCCACGGCCGACGGCGTGTTGACCGCGATGGCCGTCGACGAGCTCATGGACACCGGCGCGTACGGCAACCACGGCATCGGCGTGATGTTCCACAGCGTGCACGAGTCGATCAGCGTCTACCGCTGCGCGAACAAACGGGTGGATGCCGAATCGGTCTACACGAACAACCTCCCGTCGGGAGCCTTCCGCGGCTACGGGCTCGGCCAGGTGATCTTCGCCGTCGAATCGGCGATGGACGAGCTCGCCCGCGAGCTCGGGATGTCGCCGTTCGAACTGCGCCGGCGGAACGTCGTGGTGCCGGGCGACCCGATGCTCGTGGTCGACCCCGACGAGGCGACCGACCTGGACATGACCAGCTACGGCCTCGACCAGTGCCTCGACCTGGTGGAGGCGGCCCTCGCTTCGACTCCGCCCATCGTGACCGGCTGGCAGCACGGCACCGGCATGGCGATCGCGATGATCGCGACCATCCCGCCGCGCGGGCATTTCGCCGACACCACCGTCACGCTTCTGCCCGACGGCGACTACGAGATCCACGTCGGCACCGCCGAATTCGGCAACGGAACGACCACTGTGCACGGCCAACTGGTGGCAACGGCTCTCAATACGACGGTCGACCGGATCCGCATCCGCCAGTCCGACACGGATGTCGCCCGATACGACACCGGCGCCTTCGGGTCCGCCGGCGTCGTGGTCGCCGGAAAAGCTCTCCTCGCTGCGGCCGGCAAGCTCGAGAAGCTCATGCTCGATCGGTCATACGAACTGACCGGGCTGCGCGGCACCGTTATTGACGGAGGGGTTCTTACTTCGGCTCGACTTGTCACGGTCCCTGAGCTTGTCGAAGCGGGCCCGCTCACCGCCGACGGCAGCCACGACGGAACCCCGCGATCCGTCGCGTTCAACGTGCACGGCTTCCGGGTCGCCGCGAACCCGGCCACTGGCGAGGTGCGCATCCTCCGGTCGGTGCAGGCCGCGGATGCCGGCACCGTGCTGAACCCCGAACAGCTCCGCGGGCAGATCGAGGGCGGCACCGCACAGGCGATCGGCACCGCGCTGTACGAGGAGATGCGGATGGACGGTTCCGGTACCGTGACGACCACCGCGTTCCGCAACTATCACGTGCCGCAGTTCGCGGACATCCCGGTGACCGAGGTGCTGTTCGCCGACACCTACGACCCGCTGGGGCCGCTCGGCGCGAAGTCGATGAGCGAGGCGCCGTACAACCCGGTGGCGCCGGCGCTGGCGAATGCGATCCGCGATGCGCTCGGCGTGCGGCCGTACGAGCTGCCGATGTCGCGGGATCGCCTCTGGCGGCTGGCGAACGGTCGCTGAGCTTGTCGAAGCGCGCGATTGTTCCCTCGCGTCACGAATGTGCTCCGTCGCGCGGCAACAATCGCGACGGGGTTGCACAATCGCCGAGGGTTCGGACCGTGATCGCACGCTTCGACGAACTCAGCGACCGAGTACGGCGACCACCACACACGCGTCGTCGTCCTCGACGATGCGCGTCGACAGCCCCGCCGCCGCGAAGATCGCTGCGGATTCCGTCGCCTGGCGCTCGCTCGCCTCGACGAGCAGGCTGCCGCCGGGCGCAAGCCACTCCTTCGCGAGACCCGCAACGCGACGCTGCACGTCGAGACCGTCCGCCCCGCCATCGAGCGCGACGTGATGCTCGAAGTCGCGGGCCTCGGGCGGCATCAGCGCGATCGCGTCTGTCGGCACATAGGGGGTGTTGACGGCGAGCACGGCGATGCGGCCGCGGAGGTGCCCCGGGAGCGCGTCGAACAGGTCGCCCTCGAAGACCCGTTCCGGCGGGAGGTTGGTGCGTGCGGTGGCGACGGCGACGGGATCGATGTCGGCCGCGTAGAGGTCGAGCCGCGGCATCCGCGCCAACATCACGGCTCCGATCGCGCCGGCGCCGCAGCACAGGTCGACCACGACCGAGTCCGGTTCGCAGAGGTTCAACGCCTCGTCGACGAGCAGCTCGGTGCGGTGCCGTGGCACGAAAACTCCGGCATCGACCGCCACCCGGATGCCGGCGAACGCCGCCCAGCCGAGCACGTACTCGAGCGGCTCACCTCCGACGCGGCGGCGCACCATGTCGTCGAGGTCGGGACGATTCTCCGCGACGAGCAGCGCGGCCTCGTTCTCCGCGAACACGCATCCGGCCGCCCGCAGCCGCAGCACGATCTCTACCTCGTCGATGGGTACAACGCTAAAGCTCGAACTGCCCAAGAAACGGGCGTGGGGCCGATCATCGGTGGATGGATCCGCTCGTCACCACGAGGGGAAGCGTGCTCGCCCCGGTGCGCTCGGCGATGATCTCGGCGAGGATGGCGACGGCGGTCTCCTCCACCGTGCTCGCGCCGATGTCGAGGCCGATCGGCGAGTGGAGCCGGCCGACGTCGGTCACGCCGAGCTCGCGCAGGGACGCGACCCGTTTGTCGTGGGTGCGCCGGGAGCCCATCGCGCCGACGTAGCCGGCCCGGGATGCGAGAGCGAGGGCGATGAGTTCGGCGTCGAACCTGCCGTCGTGACTCAGCACGCAGATGGCGGTGTTCTCGTCGACGCCGGTCTCGCTCAGCCAGTTGGTGGGCCAGCTGACGACCACCTCAGCACCGGGAAGGCGCTCGGTTGTGGCGAAGAGCGGACGCGGGTCGCACACCGTCACGTCGTAGCCGAGCAGTTGCGCGGCCGCGGAGAGCGCGACGGAGAATTCCATCGCGCCGAAGATGATGAGCCGGCGCGGAACGACCGGCTCGTCGACGAAGACAACCGGCTCGTCGCCCTCGCAGGTGATGACGATCGGGCGACGATCCGCCAGCCGCGCCGCGAGTTCGTCGTCGAGCAGCTGCACGTGGATTCTGAGCTGCCCGCCGCAGGTCAGGCCCACGGAGAAGGCGGTCTCATCGTCCACTCCGTACTCGACGGTACGGGCGATTCCGTCGAGCAGCACCTCTTCACAGGTCGCCACGACTGCGCCCTCGACACAGCCGCCCGCGATGCTGCCGATGACCGCGATGCCGTCGAAAGCCATCGACGTTCCGACCGTTCGCGGCGCGCTGCCCTCGATGGTGACCGCGGTCGCGACGGCGAGACGGCGACCGTCATCGCGCGCGGCGAGCAGACGGTCGGCAATCTCGAACATCTCGACAGTGTGCCAGTGAACTATTTCCGGGCGATTACGCCCGGAACATTTGCGCCGCCGGGCGATTACGCCTCTGGCGGCGGATCCCCGGCCAGCACGGAGAGGATGTTACCGCCCGGATCGGTGAACCAGGCCTGGTCGGGGCCGTAACCGGCAGCCCGGCCGCGCATGATGCCCTTCTCGTCCTGGTGCAATCCGTCGTATTTCAGCATCTCGACCCCCGCCGCGGCGAGTTCGTCGACGGCCGCGTCGATGTCACCCACCGGAAAGTTGAGGATCGTGTACGTCGCCGGCACGTGATCGCGCTTCGGGTAGATGAGCACCCGCGTGCCGTTGACGAGCCGCAACGAGATGAGCCCGCCCATCCCCTCGTCGACGACCTTCAGGCCGAGTTTGCCTTCATAGAACGCGCGGGCTACCGCGGTGTCGGGGGTTGAAAAGCCACTGAACGCTGGCGATGTCTGCAACATGGCCCCATTATGCTCCTGACCATGTTGACCATCACCGGCGCGCTTCGAATCGTCATCGACGAGACCACTGAGGCGACGGGAACCCTGCACGTCGAGGCGGGCGCGATCGTCGACCATGCCGTCCACGGCGAGACCATCGATGTGAGCGGCTGTGTGGTCACCCCGGGACTTGTCAACGCCCACCATCACCTGCTGCAGAGCGCCTTCCGCACCCTGCCGGGAACGCGTGGCGTGATCATGTCGGAATGGCTGCCCACCATGGCCGCCGCATACGCCAGGGCGGGGGTGGATGCCGAACTCGCCAGCGCTGCGGCAGCGGTCGGCGTCGCCGAGGGCCTGCTGAGCGGTGTCACCACCGTCGCGGACCACCACCTCACCTGGCCCGCCGGAGCCGATACGGTCTCCATTGCCACGGCGACAGCGGATGCCGCTGCCGCGCTGGGCGGGCGCCTCGTGTTCGTTCGCGGCTCGGCCCGCGACGACCCGCAGGTGGCCGCGGCCTCCGCCGAGGAGATCATCGAAGCACTTCTGCCCCGCACCACGGACGGCATGCTGCAGCTCGCGGTCGGCCCGGCCGGGGTGCACAGCGACAGCCGGGAGACCTTCGAGCTGATGGCCGAGGTGGCCGCGAAGTTCGGCCTGCGCCGCCGAACCCAGGCGAACGAGCAGGTGGATGTCGCGATCGCCCTGGAGCGGTACGGCATGCGCCCGCTCGACGTGCTGGACGAGTGGGGGTGGCTGGTACCCGGGGTGACGATCGCCCACCTCTGTGACGTGACGGACGGGGAGATCGCGCGGCTGGCGGCATCCGGGATCACCGCCACTCACGCGCCCGGCTGCGACCTGCCGATGGGCTGGGGCATCGCGCCGGTCGCCGCCCTGCGCGCCGCCGGAATCACGGTCGGACTCGGCACGAGCGGCGGCGGCAGCAACGATGCCGGTCACCTGCTCGCCGACGCCCGGCTCGCCATGCAGGTCGCTCCGCTGGTCGGGCCACCGATCGCGGCGCGCGAGGTGCTGGGAATGGCGATGGCGGGGTCCGCCCTCGGTCTCGGCCGTCCCGAGCTGGGCAACCTGCGTGTCGGCTCCGCCGGCGATCTTTGCGTCTGGGACGTCTCCGGTGTCGCCGACGCGGGCGTCTCCGACCCGGTGGCGGGCCTTCTCTGGGCGTCCCCGGGCCGCCGACCCAGGCACGTCGTGGTCGCGGGCCAGGTCGTGGTGCGCGACTACCAGCTGGTCAACGCGGATGAGCGTGCCCTGGTCGAAACGCTCACTCGCCGTCTGCCGGCATAAGCGGGTCGAGCTTGTCGAGACCTCGCTAGCGAGTAACCCGTCGGTGAGGTCTCGACAAGCTCGACCCGCTTATAACTCGAGCACCAGCCGATGGCAGGCGGCGCGCGAGACGCAGATGTACATCACCGTGTTGAGCGACTGCTCGCCCGGGGTGAGGATCGAGTCCCGGTGGTCGACCTCGCCGTCGACGACGGACGTCTCGCAGGTGCCGCAGGTGCCCTCGCGGCAGCTCGAGAGCACGAAGATGCCGGCCTCCTCCGCAACCTCGAGAATGCTCTTGTCCGGCGGCACCTCGAGCGTCTCGCCGCTCAGCTCGAACTCGACCTCGAACGGGCCGTCCCAGACGGGTGGCGTGAGTTCCTTCGCCTCGAAGCGCTCCACGTGCAGCCGGCCCGAGCCGGCGACGGCCTCGACCGCCTCGATGAAGTGGGCAGGGCCACAGCAGTAGACCTCGGCCTCGGTCGCGAGAACCGACGAAAGATCGATGCGTGTTCCCTCGTCGCTGACATGCAAAACGCCTTCGTACGGCAGCATCGCATCGCGGGTTCGACCCGAGTAGTGGAACTCGTACTCGACGCCCGCTGCCTCAGCGGCAAGCACCATGCTGGCGATCGGGGTGATGCCGATGCCTGCGGCGAGGAAAACATACTTCGTGCCGGCGACCGGTCGGAACGCGAAGTGGTTGCTCGGACCGGTGATGTGCAGGGCGTCGCCGACTTTCACGGAGTCGTGCAGCCAGAGCGAGCCGCCGCGGCCATCCGGTTCGCGCAGCACGCCGATGCGCCAACGCCCGGGCTCCGTGGGCATGAGCGAGTACTGCCGCTCTCCCGCCGGCACCGTCACGTCGATGTGCGCGCCCGGCTGCCAGGGCGACAGGGGGATTTCGTTCGCAGGAGCCAAATCGAGCAAGACCACGGACGAGGCCGCCAGGTTTCGCCCGACGACCACGACATCCCGCCCGCTCATGGCTTCTCCTTGACCACGAAGAGGCGGTAGCCGCCGGGCCCGACCGCGTGCCAGCGATGGCGGATGCCGCCCTCGAAGTAGATCGAGTCACCCTCGGTCAGGATCGATGATTCGCGCCCCTCGAAGTCGACCGCCACCGTGCCGGAGACCACGTGCAAAAACTCGTCGCCCTCGTGCTCGAAGAAATCCCCCGGCACCGTGTTGTCGCCGGTGAACTCCATCGGATGAAATCGGCGGCGACCGTGCACCAGCAGCCTGCCCTGCCCATCGCCGTATGGACCGCGCGAGCCCTCGGCCGCCCTCACCACGACAACATCCTCCTGCTCGGGTGAGTCGTCCTCAGCCGCGGCGATCAGCTCGAGCTGGCTCGACCCGAGTGCGCGGGCGATGCGTTCGAGCGACCCCATGCTCGGCCGGGCACGCCCACGCTCCAGCTGGCTGAGGAACGGATGCGACAGTTCGGCGATAGCGGCGAGCTGCACGAGGGTGAGCCCCAGTGCGCGCCGGAGTTCGCGAATCCTGCTGCCGATCCGCTCGGCCTGAAGGTCGACAGATGTCTCGACAGGGACCTCGACGGTCGTAACGATGTCCTCCAGACGTAGACAGGTCATCCGAGTGTTCAGGACTCCATCGGTCCTCGGCAACCCGGTAAGCACACTCGTAACATCTCGCAACGGCACCGTTACACGTCGGAAACAGGGCGTCCTTAGATTCGGAGATGTTGAGGATATCAACATTCGAGCGCGGCCCATCCAACGGTGCGTGTGCCGCGCGACAGCAGGAATGCAGGGAGGCGCCGCACCGTTGTCGAACCTCCCTCGCCGCCTCGAACTGCTCACCAACGCCACCCTCGCCGATGGCTCGGTGGTCGATGTCGATCTGTCCGACGGTCTCGTCAGCCGCGTCTCCCCCGCCCAGGGCCTGCTCGCCGATGGTGTACTCGACCTCACCGGCTTCCTTCTGCTCACCGCTCCGGCCGAACCCCATGCCCACCTCGACAAGGCTCTGTCCTGGGACCTGATCGACCCGCCGATGGGCGACCTCGGCCTCGCGATCAGCTCATGGCGCGCCTACTCGAGCATCATGACAACGGACGGCATTGCCGAGCGCGCGCTGCAGGCCGCCCTCCTTCTGCTGCGCAACGGCACGACCGCGGTGCGCTGCCACGTGGACATGCTGAGCGGCCCCGAACCACTTCGCGGCGTCGAAGCCCTCGTTCGCGTGCGTGAGCAGCTGCGTGATCTCATGGACATCGAGCTGGTGGCGCTTGCCGGCCCCGAAGCTCTCGACGAGACCGTCGAAGCCGCACTCGACCTCGGTGTCGACCTCGTGGGTGGAGCGCCTCACCTCGCGCCCGACCCCGGCGCGGACCTTCGCCGGTTGCTTGCCATCGCTGCGCGACGCGGAGTGGGCGTCGACCTGCACACCGACGAAGGGCTCGCCGGCGAGCCGACCCTGCTCGAGTTCGCCCGCATCGTGCGCGACTGGGAGCAGCCGGTCTCCGCCGGCCACTGCGTGCGGCTCGGTACGCTCGACGCCACCGACCTCGACGAGGTGATCAGCGAGGTGCTCGCGAGCAATATCGGAATCATCTCGCTGCCGATCACCAACCTCTACCTGCAGGGTTGGGAACACCCGGTGTCGACGCCACGCGGGCTGACCGCGCTGCGGGCGCTGCTGGATGCCGGCGTGCGGGTGGGCGCCGGCGCGGACAACGTGCGTGACCCCTTCAATCCGGTGGGCCGCAGCGACGCGCTCGAGACGGCATCCCTGCTGGTCACCGCCGGCCACCTGACCCTCACCGAGGCCTATGCGGCGGTGAGCGACGGTGCACGCTCCGTGATGTCACTACCGAAAGCCGGCGTCGAGGTGGGAGCCGCGGCCGAGTTGCTGGCCGTGCGCGGTGCCAACCTCTCGGATGTCGTGGCGAACGCCTCGGCGGACCGCTATGTCATCCACGCCGGAAACCTGGTCGCCCAGAGCTCGGTGACCTATGAGATCGCAACTCCCAACCGCACGACCCCCCTAGTGGAAACGAGGTAGCTGACGATGACGACGACAGCACCAGTCAAGAAGCCCGTGGCGAAGGCATCCACGGGCACCCTGCTCGATTTCAAGAACGTCGCGATGCAGTTTCCGAACGGCACGGTCGCCCTGCAGGGCGTCGACCTCACGGTGAACCGCGGCGAGTTCGTCACCGTTGTCGGGCCGTCCGGATGCGGCAAGTCGACGCTCCTGAGAATCGCTTCCGGTCTCGAGAAGGCCAGCGAGGGCACCGCCGACGTCGACACCGACCGCATCGGCTACGTGTTCCAGGATGCGACGCTGCTGCCCTGGCGCAACGTGCAGCGCAACGTGGAACTTCTCGCGGAACTGCACGGTGAGACGAAGGCATCGCGGGCCGGAAAGGCAAAGCAGGCCATCGACCTGGTCGGGCTGAACGGCTTCGAGACCAGCCTGCCGAAACAGCTCTCCGGCGGCATGCGCATGCGCACCTCGCTCGCGCGATCGCTCACCCTCGAGCCCGAACTGTTCCTGTTCGACGAGCCATTCGGGGCACTCGATGAGATCACCCGCGAGCGCCTGAACGACGAGCTGCTGAAGCTGTTCACCGAGCAGCAGTTCGCGGGACTGTTCATCACCCACTCCGTGTCCGAGGCCGTCTACCTCTCGACCAAGGTCGTGGTGATGTCCGGCAGGCCGGGTCGCGTCGTCGACACCTTCGACGTGCCGTTCCCGATGCCTCGCGACCCGGACATCCGGTTCACCGCAGAATTCGCGGAGCTCGTCGGCGAGGTATCCCACGCGCTCAGGGAAGGACACCACTGATGTCAGGAGCAGAGACCGTCATCACGTCGCCACGGGACGTCGCGATCGAGCGCAGGGGCGAACGCCAGCGCCGGGCCTATTCACGCGGCCGAGGGCCACTGATCTGGATGCCGCCGGTGATCGTCTTCCTGATCCTGATCGGTATCTGGTACCTGGTCGCGTTGTACTACGACAAGATCCAGGGTCTCGGCTTCCTGGTGCCATACCCGCACCTGGTGCTCAAAGAGTTCTTCAACGACCAGTACTTCAGCCCACAGCTCTGGCAAGACCTCCTGAACTCCACCGAGGTGGCGCTCACCGGGCTCGCCTTTGCGATTGTGATCGGAGTGCTGTGGGCGACGCTGATGTCGACGGCGAAGTGGCTCGAGCGTTCGCTGTACCCGTACGCGGTGATCCTGCAGTGCATCCCGATCCTCGCGCTGGTACCGCTCATCGGGATCCTGTTCGGCTACGAGTTTCCGTCCCGGGTGATCGTGACCACCATGATCGCGCTGTTCCCGATGGTGTCGAACACCCTGTTCGGACTGCTCGCCGCCGATCGCTCGCAGCGGGAGCTGTTCCAGCTGCAGGGCGCCTCCAAACTCACGACGCTGGTCAAGCTGCAGTTTCCCGGCGCGATGCCGTCGATCTTCCTCGGCCTGCGCAACGCCGCCGGCCTCTCGGTGATCGGCGCCATTGTCGGCGACCAGTTCTTCCAGCGCGGCAACCCCGGACTCGGCGTGCTCATCCAGGTGACTACCTCACGGGCGAACGGCGCAGGCACCTTCGCCGCGATCATCATCGCCTCGCTGCTCGGCATCGTCGTATTCCTGCTGTTCGGCTGGATCGCTCGGCTCGTCGTCGGCAAATGGTACGAATTCTGATTCTTTCCCTCCGCACCAAACCCGCACCGCACTGCACACAACCCAAGGAGAAATGATGCATAAAACAGCACTTCGCTCCGTCATCGCCACCGGCATGGTTCTCGCCGCCGGTATCGCGTTGACGGCCTGTTCGGCAAGCACCACCTCGAGCGGTGGAAGCAGCGCCGCCCCGGCAATCGGCACGAACCTGTCCAAGGTCTGCCCGTCGACCATCAGCATCCAAACCGACTGGAACCCGGAAGCAGACCACGGCCAGCTCTACGAGATGGTCGGCCCGAACCCGACCATCGATGCCAAGAACAAGACGGTGACGGGCGACCTGTACTCCGGTGGCAAGCCCACCGGCGTGAAGATCAAGGTGCTCGCTGGCGGCCCCGCGATCGGCTACCAGACGGTCAGCTCGGAGCTGTACAAAGACAAGAGCATCTACCTTGCCTACATCTCCACGGATGAGGCTGTTCAGTTCTCCGACAAGCTGCCCACCACGGCGGTCATGGCCGAGAACGACATCTCGCCGCAGATGATCATGTGGGACCCGGCCACCTATCCCAAGGTGAAGACGATCGCTGAATTGGGCAAGTCGCTGAAGCCGGGTGGAACCGTCCGTTACTTCAACGGCGCCGCCTACATGAGCTACCTGCAGGGTTC
>JAODAT010000138.1 GCA_025463565.1 Microbacteriaceae bacterium | reverse complement strand
GTGAGCGATTTGGCGGAGACCATGGTGACGGTGATGTCCTGGCCCTGGATGCTCACCTCGCCACAGTTGCCGGTGAGGCTGTAGTGCACGCCCGGCTGGTTGAGGGTGAGGTTCTGCGCGCTGCAGTCGGTGGTCGCGGTGACGGATGCTGACGGCGTCACCGTCGGAGTGGCCGTTGGCGTCACGTTGACCGTCACGCACCCGGTCAGAAGGAGTCCCGCCGCCGCCATCACTGCCGCTGCCTTGATCATGACGCGTACGGTACTCCCCTAGCATTGCGGGATGCGCCCCGTTCTCCGCTACCTCGTCGTCGCGGTCCCGCCCGTCGCCCTCGCCGTGCTGGCACTGCTGCACTTGCCGGCCGCGGCGATCCCGGTCTTCCCGCTGCTCGGGTTCGCGCCGTGGCTGGTGATCCGCGGCTTCGACCCGTTCCTGACCTGGCTGGTCGGCATCCTCGCCGTCGTCTACGCCTTCTTCTACACCGCGTCCGTTGCCGGCCTGTTCGGGCCGGGCACGTCGCTCGGCTTCATCGGCAGTGCGGCCTTCATCGCGGCCTGCGCCATCACCGGCCTCGCCACCTTCCGGCGCTATGGCGTTCTCACCCTCCCCGGCAGCGTCGTAGTCGTGATCGGCTCCTACCTGTTCCTGGCGAACGGCCTAGCGGTACCGGTCGGTGTCGTCGGGCAGCTCCTCATCGCGGTCGGCTGGTGCGCCGTGCTGTTCGCGGCGAGTCGCTCGACGGAACGGCCGGCGCCGAAGATTGCCTCGTAGCTCGGCCCTTCTGCGGTTTCGTCGCGATTGTGCGGTTTCGTCACGATTGTGCGGCGGCGACCAGGAACAATCGCGACGCGACGGCACAATCGCACGCCGACTAGATGCTGAAGGCGTCGGCGGAGACCGGCAACCGGCAGACGAAGTCGGTGCAGAGGTAGACCGCGTCGCGGTCGCGGTCCTCGAGAAGCTCGAAGCCGGCGTCCGCCCACTCCTTCGCCTGCAGCGCGGAGACCGCAACCACGATGCCGCGGGCGAAGCTGCGCGCCGCGGCCGGAACCTCGCCGATCACGACGAGCTGGGTAACCGGTGCGGCGAGCTCCGCCATACCGGCGAGCGCCGCACCGAACGACACCGGGCGTGCGACGGCGAGCGGAGCGATCGACGCGAGCGCCTCGGCCGCCGCATCGCGGAAGCGGATGTCGCCGCCCAGCAGGTAGAGCCGCCACTGCGCAGCGGCGAGCGCGCTGACGCCAGATGGGTACGCCCCCTCGGACGGATCCAGCTCGATCGCGAGACCGCGCGCGTCGAGGAGCGGGTCGCCCGGGATCCCCGCCATGGCCCGCTCGACGAGCCCACGGGCGGCGACGACGTACCGCACCTCGCCGCTCACCACGGCCAGGCGCAGAAGACCTCCCGCGAGCATCCCGTAGTCCTCGAGGGTGGCGACCGCGTCGGAGCGTCGGCCATCGATCGACGCGCGAATGAGCGTGCCGTCCTCGCGCAGGTGATTCGCCAGGAGGAATTCGGCGGCGTGACGGGCTCCCTCCACCCACTCGGGACGATCGAAGGCGAACCCCGCGAGCGCGAGTGCATCGATCGCGAGGCCGTTCCAGCCGGTCAGGATTTTGCCGTCCAGGGCCGGCGGCTCCTGGCGGGCGCGGCCCACAGCATCCAGTGCGTAATAGCCACCCTCGACACGGTCCCCGTCGACGGTGCTTTCGCTGTCCTGCGCCGACGCGAAGCCACCGCCCGGCTGCTGCATCACGGCGAGCAGGAACGACGCGATGCCCGACGCCGTTTCGACATCGCCGATGAGGGCATACGCCTCGAGCAGCTGCGCGTTGTCGTAGAGCATGCGCTCGTAGTGCGGATCGCTCCAGTCCCGACGGGTCGCGTAGCGGAAGAAGCCGCCCTCCACCGGGTCGCGGAGGCCGGATGCCGCCATCACCGAAAGGGTGCGTGAAGCCAGCGCTCTCCCGTCAACGGTTCCGAGCAGGAACAACAGCACGGGCGCGACCGGAAACTTCGGCGCGCCCCCGAACCCTCCGAACTGCTCATCCTCATAGGAGAGCAGTTCCGCGATGACGGGCCCGAAGTCGGTTGGCAGCGAACCGCCCCCGGGCGGGCGGGCTGAGGCCAGCGCCTCGACCACCGCCGCGCCGTTGCGCTCCACCTCGTCGCGTTTCGTCGCCCAGGCGTCGACGACCGCCTCGAGCACCGCCGTGAACGACTGCTCACCCGTCGGCGGCCAGTACGTGCCGGCGAAGAAGGCGCGGCCCTGCGGAGTGACGAATACGTTGAGAGGCCAGCCCAGGTTCTCAGTGAACGCGCCGGCGGCCGTCAGGTAGCTGGAGTCGACATCCGGATGCTCCTCGCGGTCCACCTTGATACTGACGAAATGCTCGTTCAGGTATGCCGCCAGCGCGGGATCACTGAACGACTCGCGCGCCATCACGTGGCACCAGTGGCAGGTCGAGTAGCCGATCGAGACGAGCAACGGAACGTCACGGCGCTCCGCCTCGGCGAACGCCTCATCGCCCCACGGAAACCAGTCGACCGGGTTTTCGGCGTGCGACGTGAGGTATGGGCTGATGGCGTCGGCGAGGCGATTGGGCACGATCAAGGGTAGAACGATTGGCACCCCCTTTTGCGGGCGACCCCAAGTGGGGGACGCGGCATCGTCGATATACCGGAAGAGTGTCCGAAGGGAGCGAACCATGCCCCCGCACGTTTTCGGGGGGAAACATCGTGGAATCACGCCGTCGTTTTATGCCGCGTATCGTCGCGGCGGTCGCCGCCTTCGTCACCATCGGGGCCGCGCTCGTTGCGATTCCGGTGCTGGCACACGCGGACTCGGCCACCGTGGTCAAGAACTACGCGTACACGGGCTCGACGAGTACCTTCACCGTTCCCGACGGCATCACGCAGATCACCATCACGGCTGTCGGCGCCGAGGGCGGCAAGGGTGGTGTCGACTCGCAGGGCTTTCCGGCAGCCGGCGGTTATCAGGGTGTCGTCAGCGGCACGATGGCCGTCACGCCGGGCCAGGTTCTCACCATCGGTGTCGGTTCTGGCGGTGTGACGGGCGCGTCCCAAGCTCATTCGACCGGTGGTGGCGCCGGCGGCTCGAACCCGATCTCCGGATACCAGGGCGGCACCGGCGGCCAGCCGGGCTCGGCCGGATCCTCGGGAGCCGGAGGTGGTGGCGGTGCGGCCACCGTAATCACGACCGGCGGCACGACGATTGTCGCTGCAGGTTCGGGCGGCGGCGGCGGAAGCGGCCAGTACTTCCCGCTCGACGGACGCGCCCCGTACTCGACCTTCAGCGCGCGCACCGACGCGGTCTCCACCAACGGCCAGCCCGGCCTCGCGGTCAACGCCATCTGCACCACCACCTGTGACGGCGGCGGTTCCGGCGCCGGCGGTGGTGGCGTCATCGGCGGCGCCCAGGGCAACATCGAGTTCGGCACCGGCAGCTACACCGAGTGGATGGGCTATGGCGGTTATCCCGGACAGAACTCCACCGCGAGCATCGACGGACTCGGTTCCTCCTATCAGTACTACGCGGACAACAACGCGAACGGCTCCGTCTCGATCACCTACGTGACCGGCGCCCCGAACGCACCGACCGCCGTGGGCGGCTCGGCCCAGGATGGCGCGGTGAGCCTCGGCTGGACCGCGCCCGGCGCGACCGGCCAGGGCCCGATCACCGACTACGCCATCCAGTACGCGGTCGCCTCCTCGACCCCGTCGTGGAACAGCGTCACCGACGGCGTCTCGACGGTAACGTCCACGGTCATCTCCGGGCTCACCGACGGCACCGGCTACATCTTCAGGGTCGCGGCCATCAACGCCGTGGGCACCAGCAGCTGGTCGACGCAGTCGTCCACGATCACCCCGTCTGGCCCACCGTCTGCGCCGACCTCGCTCGTCGCGACGCCGGGCGACGGCCAGCTCTCCATCGCCTTCACCGTTGCAGCGTCCGGCAGCGCCGTCACCGACTACCAATACCAGGTGGGCTCGGGGTCGTGGGTGTCCGCGGGCACCGCGCTGTCGCCGGTCGTCGTCCCGGGCCTGACCAATGGCGTGTCGTATGCCATCGGCCTGCGCGCGATCAGCGCGATCGGTACCGGCGCCGCGTCGTCATCCGTCACCCGGGTTCCGCAGAGCGTGCCCGGCGCGCCGAGCATCACCTCGACCTCCGCAGACGGCGGCGTCGCCTCCGTCGTGTTCACCCCCGGCTTCTCCGGCGGTGGCACGATCCTCGACTACCAGTATCAGCTCGACGGCACCGGGTCGTGGATCTCCGCGGCGACCACCGCGAGCCCGGTCGCAATCAGCGGCCTGGCCAGCGGGTCATCGCACACCGTGTCCCTCCGCGCGCGCAACGCCGCCGGCACCGGTGCGGCATCGCAGTCCTCCGCCATCACCATGCCCGGTACTCCGAGTGCTCCGGCCGTCTCCTCCGTCACCGTCGGCGACCAGTCGCTCACGATCGCGTTCACACCCGGCGCGACCGGCGGCAGCCCGGTCACGAACTACCAGTACCAGCTCACGACCAACGGACCGTGGTTCAACGCGACGGGTCTCTCCAGCCCGATCACCGTCACCGGCCTGGCCAACGGCACCACCCTGCAGGTCAGCCTGCGCGCGAACAACAGTGTCGGGCTCGGTGTCGCCAGCGCGCCCGTCACCGCGACGCCCGCCACGACGCCGGGTGCGCCGACGATCGTCGGCAACACGGTCGCCGGATCCGACGCGAGCCTTTCGGCGGCGTTCACCGCCCCGGACTCGACCGGCGGCTCCCCCATCATCGGGTACGAATATTCGACGGATGCCGGGGCCACCTGGCTGCCGCGCGCCACCGGTACGACAGACAGCCCGCTTGTCATCACGGCGCTGTCGAGCGACGGGACCACCCCCCTCACCAACGGCACCGAGTACTACGTTGAGGTCCGCGCAGTGAACGCGATCGGCTCGGGCACGGCATCCGCCGTGGCCTCCGGCATCGCGAGGACCGTGCCGTCGGCACCGGCCATTTCGTCGCTTGTCGCCTCGAACGGGTCGCTCTCCGTCACCTTCCAGCCCGGTGCAAACGGCGGGGCCGCCATCACCTCGTACGAGTACCGCCTGGGAACGGGCTCCTGGTCCGACACCGGCTCGCTCGGCACCACCTTCTCGATCGGTGGCCTCACGAACGGCACCGCGTACGACGTGCAGCTGCGCGCGGTGAACTCGGTCGGTAACGGTTCCGCGGCGACCGCGGTCTCGGGAACGCCCGTCACGCTCCCCGGCCAGCCGACCATCCAGTCGGTCGTGCGCGGCGACCGCTCGCTCACCGTCGCCGTCGCCCTCGCCAGCACGGGCGGCTCCGCCGTGACGCGCTGGGAGTACAGCACCGACAACGGAGCCACCTGGGCCGCGGCGACCGGCACGACGAGCCCGCTCGTCATCACGTCGCTCTCCAGCAACACGTCATCGCCACTCGTCAACAGCACCGCATACGCGGTGCAGGTGCGCGCTGTCACGGCTGTCGGCACCGGTGTCGCCTCGGCCACCAACACGGCCGCGCCGAGCACCACCCCGGTCGCGCCTGTCGTATCGGTCACCCCGCTCAACCAGTCCGCGCGCGTCGCCTTCACGCTCTCGGGCGACGGCGGCTCTCCGATCTCCGGAATCGACTACAGCATCGACGGCGGCCAGACCTGGCAGGGAGCCGGATCACTGTCCAGCCCGTTCACCATCACCGGCCTCAGCAACGGCACGGCGTACCCGATCCAGGTGCGCGCAGACAACGTAATCGGTGCCGGCAGCGCGTCGACCACGACCTCCACGACGCCGCGCACCGTGCCGGATGCCCCGACCGCGGTGGCGGCGGTCGCCGATACCGCGTCGGCGGATGTCGCATGGTCGGCACCTGGCTCGAACGGCGGTTCACCGGTCACCGGCTATGTCGCCAGCGCGTACGCGGCGTCGACCGGGGGCAGCGCAATCGCGACCTGCACCACGACCACCGCAGTCGCCTGTGCGATCCCGTCCCTGGCGAACGGCACCACCTACTACGTCTCGGTCGTCGCCCAGAACGCGGCCGGCTCAGGTGTCGAGTCGAGTCCTCGCACGATCGTCACCCCGCTCGCCCGGCCGTCCGCGCCGACCATCGGTTCGGTGACCACCGGCAACGCATTCCTGACGGTGAACTTCACCGCGGGCGCGCAGGGCAGCTCGGCGATCACCGGGTACCAGTACCAGCTGAACGGCGGCTCCTGGGTCTCCACCACCGCGACCTCCAGCCCGATCACGCTCTCCGGCCTCACCAACGGCACCGCGTACTCCGTGGTGCTGCGCGCGGCCAGTTCGGCGGGAATCGGCGCCAGCTCGGCGCCGATGACCGGCACGCCGTACTCGACACCCGACACGATCGACTCGAACGCCGTCTTCGCCGACGGGCAGAACGGCAGCATCGTCGTCACCTGGCCCGCCGCGAATCCGGAGGGTTCCGCGATCACCGAGTACGACGCCGTCGCCTGGTCCGCGCAAAGCATGGGCAGCCAGGTGCGCACCTGCTCGATCACCGGCTCGCCGGTCACGCTCGCGTCGACCTACTCCTGCACGCTGCCGAGCATGAGCAACGGAACCACATACTGGGTCACCATCCAGTCGACCAACGGCGGCGGCGCGAGCATCCGCTCGACTCGCATCCCGGTCACCCCCAACGTCACCACGGGTGCCGTCGGAACCCCGGTCGCCGTCGCGGGCAACGGCCAGGCCAGCCTCAGCTGGGCGCAGGGCAGCACGGGCGGCAGCGCGATCACCGACTACCAGGTCTGGTATTCGGCGAACGGCGGCAGCTACACGCAGTTCAGCCACACGGCGTCGACCGCCCTGTCGCAGACCGTCACCGGGCTGACCAACGGCGTGCCGTACACGTTCATGGTCTACGCAGTGAACGGCTCCGGCGCGGGTGCCGCGAGCACCGCGTCCAACTCGATCACCCCGAAGGCGCCCGGCGTCACCCCGACCACGAGCACGGTGGCACCCGGCGTGCACGGCTTCACCTTCACGATCGCGAACTACGACTCCAGCCTCAGCTACCTGCTGACGGCGCCCTCCGGCGTGACCGCCACCCGCGCCTCGGGAACGGGCAACGTCACCGTCAGCGGACTGGCCGCCGGCGCTTCGGCCACGATCGGCATCGCCGCGTCGTCGTCCGCCGTCGCCATGGTGAGCGCGAACGTCACCTCGAACGCCCTGGCCGACGGCATCGCCCCGGCGCTGAGCACCGCGACCCGCGGCGCCGACGGCTTCAGCTTCACCGTGACCAACCCGTCCACCGGCACCACCTACACGGCGACCACCGACCATGGCACTGCGACGGTCAGCGGATCGAGCATCACGGTCACCGGTCTCGGGCTCGGCGGCACGGCATCCGTGACCGTCACCGCCCACCTGGCCGGATCCACGGATGCCTCGACGCCGCTCGCCAGCCAGGCGCTGTCGGCGGGCACCGCCCCGACATTCGGCACCGTCACGAGAACCGCGCACGGGTTCACCGTGCCGATCACGAACTACTCCTCGTCGCTCACGTACACGTTCGGCGCCACCGGCGGCGCGATCGCGAGCCAGGCCGACGGGACCGTCACCGTGACCGGGCTCGCCCCTGGCGCATCCACCGATCTGACCGTCACCGCGACCCTGCCCGCGCAGACGACCGCCTCCGCGATCGTCACGGCCGCGGCTCTCGCCACCGGAACGACTCCCGCAGCGGGCATCGTCACCGGTGCCGCGAACAGCTTCAGCTTCGCCATCGTGAACTTCGACGGCAGCACCGGCTACACGGTGACCGCCGATCACGGCACGGTGAGCCAGTCGAACGGCACCGTCACGGTCACCGGACTCAACCCGGGCCAGGGCGCGACGGTGCACATCGTCGCCGCGGCGGCCGGGTTCACCACCACCACCCTCGACGTGAACAGCTCCGCTCTCTGGGCCGGTCACGCCCCGACCTTCGACTCGGTCACCCCGACCGTCGACGGCTACCTGTTCTCCATCGCGAACTACGACTCCGACGTGACCTACGCGTTCTCGGCTCCCACCGGCGTGACCGTCAGCCCCACCGGGGCAACCGTCACGGTCAGCGGGCTGGCCGCGGCTGCCTCGGCCGACGTCGTGGTCACGGCCACGCGCAGCTGGTTCACGGATGCCCAGGCGACGGTGAGCGGAAGCGCGCTCGGTTCGGGTGTCGCGCCGGCCTTCTCGTCGGTGACCCGCACGGCTCATGGCTTCACGTTCACCGTGACCAACTACAACCCCGCGCTCAGCTACTCGGCTACCGGCGCGACCGTGCAGTTCACCGCCGGCAGCTACGTGGTGACCGGCCTTGCGCCGGCGGCCTCGGCGACCATCGTCGTGACCGCCGTCGATCCGGGGGTCTCCACGGCATCCGCGTCGATCGGGGGAAGCGCGCTGGACGCCGGCGTCACGCCGACCCTCTCGGCGACAGCCTCGGGCGCGGGCGGTTTCACCTTCACCATCGACAACCTGTCGAGCGACTACAGCTACTCGTTCGCGACCACGAACGGCGGGTCGGCGACGCTCACCGCCGGCACTGTGACGGTGACCGGCCTCGCGGCGGCCAGTTCGGCGATCACCACCGTCACCGCGAGCCGTGACGGCTACGCGCCGACCTCGGCCACCGCGACGGGCACCACCTTCGGCGGCGGCACCGTGCCGTCCGTGTCGGGTCTGACGCGTGCCGATGACGGGTTCACCTTCACGATCGCCAACTACGACCCCGCGTACGCCTACGCCGTGAGCGCGAGCACCGGCTCGGTGGTGCGAACAGGAGCAGTCGTCGTCGTCACCGGACTCACGGCCGGACAGCAGTCGACGATTCGGGTGAGTACGAGCGAGACCGGTGAAGTGAGCCAGTTCGCCGACATCGTCGGATCGGCGATCTCAGCGGGAGTGCCGGCCACCTTCGGCATCCCGTCGGCGACGACGAACGGATTCACCGTGCAGATCACCGACTACGACCCTGCCTTCGCTTATGCGTTCGCCGCGACGAACGGGGCGAACGTCTCCGCGAACGGCGCGCTGGTCACCGTCGACGGTCTCGCTGCTGGGGGCGCATCCACGGTGACGGTCAGCGCGACGCGTGCCGGGTACCAGGACGCGAGCGCCCGGGTGAGCGGTTCGGCGGCTCCGGTCGCGGCCAGGGCGCCAGTGGTCACCCCGACTGTCGCGCCGACAGCACCGAGCACCAACCAGGCCCCCGCGGTAAGCGAACTCGAACCGGGCGTCATAACCGTGATCGTCGACGGGGTACCGGTGAAGTTCGTGGTCACGCAGGACTCGAAGGGGCTCACGCTCACGGGCAACGGCCTGGTGCTGAAGCTCGAGCTGAAGAGCAACGTCTCGGGCGGCTCCGTCACCCAGGGCGTCATCACACTTCAGGCCGGATCGCTGCTGCACCTCACCGTCGCCGGTTTCACCGCCGACTCGCAGGTGGGGGTCTGGACGTTCTCCACGCCCACCTTCCTCACCAGCGCGACGGTTGCGTCCGACCACTCGGCGAGCGAAGATTTCTCACTGCCCGCGGGCATCCCCGTCGGAAAGCACACGCTCTTCGTGAAGGGCACCAGCGCGGCGGGCGCTCCAGTCTCCGTCTCGCTCGGTTACCTGATCGCCAAGCCGGTC
The DNA here is from genome assembly GCA_025463565.1 of Microbacteriaceae bacterium. GTDB lineage: Bacteria > Actinomycetota > Actinomycetes > Actinomycetales > Microbacteriaceae > Lacisediminihabitans. The sequence goes on along the minus strand of JAODAT010000138.1, from coordinate 48,129 downwards.
GTGAAGAAGTCGCTCGCCGGCCTCGGACGCCCGGATGACGGAAGCACCTTTGCAGCGGCCCTCGCGGTGTGGATCGGCGGCGTCGTCGTGGCTGCCATCATCGCCGCCATGCTGTTCTTCGTTCTCGGTCGACGTCGACGCCGGGACGACGAGGATGAGGAGTTCGAGCGGTCCTGGCAGCTTCCCTGACCGGTCGGCTGTCGTAGGCTCGTGACTGTGCCTACGACAGCCATCACCTGGATCGGTGGACCCACCGCCCTCCTCGAATACGCGGGACTGCGGATCGTCACCGATCCCACGTTCGACAGCCCGCAGATCTATGAGGAACCCGGCGAGACCACGCTCGTGAAGACCGCCGGGCCCGCCATCGACCGGGGCGACCTCGGCGAGGTCGACCTCATCCTGCTGTCCCACCACGGTCACAAAGACAACCTCGACTGGGAGGGCCTGGAGCTCGTCGCCACCGGGGTGCCGACGCTCTCCACGCTCCAGGCGGCGAGCGACCTCTTCGGTGGCAGCGTCATCGGGCTCGACAACTGGGAGACTCACGAATTCCGCGGCGTCACCGTGACGTCGGTGCCCGCCCTGCACGGCCCACCCGGCTCCGAGAAGTTCGTCGGACCGGTCACCGGCTTCGTGCTCGAAGCCCCGGGCGAGCCGACCATCTACGTGAGCGGCGACAACGCGTCGGTTCCCCTGGTGCGCCAGATCGCCGAACGCTTCGCGCCGGTGGATGTCGCCATCCTGTTCGCGGGCGCCGCCCGGGTTCCGGGGCTCGACGCCGCCCTCACCCTCACCGCGACGGATGCCGTCGCCGCGGCATCCGCGCTGCAAGCGACAACGGTGGTCGGCCTTCACACCGCGGACTGGGCCCACTTCAGCGAGACCACGGCAGACCTCGAGGCAGCCTTCGCCGCCAGCGGGCTGCTGCTCGCGACGCCTCGAGGAGAGCGGGTCGAGCTCTAGAGCGGGTCGAGCTTGTCGAGACCTCACCTGCGAACTACGTCAGTGAGATCTCGACAAGCTCGATCCGCTTTCGCTCGACCCGCCTAACCGCTAGTTCTTCTCCGAAGCCGGAACCTCGCGCTGCTCCGGGCCGTTGTACTCGCTCAGCGGGCGGATCAGCGAGTTCGCGGCCAGCTGCTCCATCACGTGCGCCGTCCAGCCGGTAATGCGCGCCGCGATGAACAGCGGCGTGAACATCGTGGTGTCGAACCCGATCAGGTTGTATGCCGGCCCCGACGGGTAGTCGAGGTTCGGTTTGATCGGCTTGCGCGCGTTCATGGCGTCATCGAGGGCGTGGTACATCTCGAGTACCTCGGGACGCTCGTAATATGCGGTAAGCGTCTCGAGTGCGGTCAGCATGGTCGGAACGCGGGAGTCGCCGTTCTTGTAGACCCGGTGGCCGAAGCCCATGACCTTCTTCTTGTTCGCCAGGGCATCCTCGAGCCAGGCCTCCGCCTTGTCGGGTGTGCCGATCGCCTCGAAGGTGTGCTGCACGGCCTCATTCGCCCCACCATGAAGCGGGCCTTTGAGCGCGCCGATGCCTCCGATGACCGCCGAGTAGACGTCGCTCAGGGTGGACGCGATCACGCGGGCGGTGAACGTCGACGCGTTGAAGGAGTGCTCCGCGTAGAGGATCATCGAAACATCGAACGCGTCGACGACCACCTGCTCCGGCACCTCGCCGAAGGTCATGTGCAGAAAGTTGGCGGAATAGCCGAGGTCGTCCCGCGGCTCGACGAGCTCCTTACCCCAGAGGCGGCGCTGCGTGTATGCAACGATCGCCGGCAACTTCGCGAACAGGGTGATGCTGCGCTGCTGCGTGAGGTCGCGGTCGATCCAGGTGGGGTCGAGGCCGAGGGTCTCGTCCTGCGCGCCGATCACGCTGACCGCCGTGCGCACGACATCCATCGGGTGGGCGCTGAGCGGCAGTTCGTCGATGACCTTCTTGACGGTCGGGTCGAGCGTGCGTTGTGAGCGTTCGAGCTTCGTGAACTCGTCCAACTGGGCATCGGTAGGAAGCTCGCCATACCAAAGCAGATAGGCAACCTCTTCGAAGTCGCACTGCGCTGCCAGCTCCTGCACCGGGTAGCCGCGGTAGAGGAGGGAGTTCGTCTCCGGGTTGACCTTCGAGACGGCCGTGTAGTCGACGACGACTCCCGCGAGCCCCTTGTGGATTTCAGTGTCAGCCATTGTCACTTGCCTTTCGGTACTTCGAAGTTGAATACGGACGTGTCGAACGTGTTGTAGGCCTCGTAATCGAGCAGCTCATACAGTCTCGCGCGAGTCTGCATTCCCGCCACCTCGGACTTCAGCGAACCCTCGCGGAGAATCGTGTCGAGCCCGCGTTCGGCGGCACCCATTGCGATGCGCAGGAGGCTCACCGGGTAGATGACGATGTTGATTCCGACGCCTTCGAGCTGCTCGGTCGAGAACAGTTCGCTCTTGCCGAACTCTGTCATGTTGGCCAGGATCGGCACGTCGATCGCCTTCCTCACCGCCTCGAACTCCGAGAGGTCAGCCATCGCCTCGGGGAAGATGGCGTCAGCACCGGCGTCGACCAGTGCCTTGGCCCGGTCGATGGAGGCCTGCAGGCCGTCGACGGCACGGATGTCGGTGCGCGCCATGATGAGCAGGTTCGGGTCGCGCCGCGCGTCCACCGCCGCACGGATGCGCTTCACTGCCGTGTCCTCGCCGACAACGGCTTTGCCGTCGAGGTGGCCGCAGCGTTTCGGGTTCACCTGGTCTTCGATGTGGAGGCCGGACACCCCGGCATCCTCCAGCGCCTGCACGGTGCGAGCGACGTTCATCGGCTCGCCGAAGCCGGTGTCGGCGTCGATCAGAGTGGGCAGGTCGGTCATCCGGCTGATCTGCTGGCCGCGACCCGCGACCTCGCTAAGCGTGGTAAGACCGATGTCGGGCAGGCCCAGGTCGGCCGCCAGTACCGCGCCCGAGATGTAGACGCCCTCGAAGCCCTTGTCCTGGATCAGACTGGCACTCAGCGGGTTGAACGCCCCGGGGAAACGCAGGAGCTTGCCGGTGGCGAGCGCCGCCCTGAGCCCGGCCCGCTTGTCAGCGGGAGTCACCTTCGAGTACAGCATTAGAAAAGCCCCTTCGGTCCGTCGGACAGTACGCCCGCTTTGGCGACGATGTTGAGCCCGTCGAGCTCGTCCGCGGTCAGCTCGGGCAGTCGCTGCACGAGGGCGAGGAACCGCTCGATCTCCGCCTCCTCGAGCACGGGCGCCGCGAGCGTACGGAATTTGCGAATGTAGTCCGCGCGAGCGAACGGGCGCGCTCCGAGCGGGTGGGCATCCGCCACGGCGATCTCGTCCGTGATCACGGTGCCGTCGTCGAGAGTGATCGTGATGCTCCCGCCGAAGGCCTTCTCGGCGGGATCGTTGGAGTGGTAGCGGCGCGTCCACTCCTTGTCCTCCTCGGTCGTGACCTTGTTCCAGAGCTTCACAGTGTCTGCACGGCCGGCGCGCTCCGGCGAGTACGACGTCTGGTGGTCCCAGGCGCCATCCTGCAGTGCCACTGTGAAGATGTACGGAACGGAGTGGTCGAGCGTCTCACGGCTTGCCGTCGGGTCGTACTTCTGTGGGTCGTTCGCTCCGGAGCCGATCACGTAGTGCGTGTGGTGGCTGGTGTGGATGACGATGGATTTCACCCTGTCGGCGTTCACCTCGGGGTGCTCGTTGTGGAGCTTGCGCGCCATGTCGATCCAGGCCTGGGCCTGGTATTCGGCCGAGTGCTCCTTCGTGTAGCTGTCGAGAATGGCGCGCTTCGGTTCGCCCTTCTCGGGCAGCGGCACCTCGTAGCTGGCGTCCGGTCCGTCGAGCAGCCAGGCGATTACGCCGTCTTCGCCTTCGTAGATCGGGGTCGGGCTGGTCTGCCCGCGCATGGCGCGGTCGACCGATTCGACCGCCATCTTGCCGGCGAAGGCGGGGGCATATGCCTTCCAGGTGGAGATCTCGCCCTTGCGCGACTGGCGGGTGGCCGTGGTGGTGTGGAGCGCCTGTCCGACGGCCTGGAAGATGATTTCCGGCGGCAGGCCGAGCAGCGTGCCGATTCCGGCGGCGGCCGACGGGCCGAGGTGCGCGACGTGGTCGATCTTGTGGGCGTGCAGGCTGATCGCCTTCACCAGGTCGATCTGGATCTCGTAGCCGGTCGCGATGCCACGTACGAGGTCCGCTCCGGTCTTCTTCGCGTGCTGCGCGACCGCGAGGATAGGCGGGATGTTGTCACCCGGGTGCGAGTACTCGGCCGCGAGAAAGGTGTCGTGGTAGTCGAGTTCGCGCACGGCGACCCCGTTTGCCCATGCCGCCCACTCGGGGCTCGCGTGCTTCGTGATCCCGAACACCGTTGAGCCCGGGGTTGCGGGATGAGTCTCGGCCTGGGCCCGTGCCGAGATGGCGGGAGCCCTGGTGATGGATGCCGCGGCGACGGCAGCGTTGTCGATGATGCGGTTGATCACCATCTCCGTCACCTCCGGGGTGACCGCGACGGGGTCGGCGGCGACCTCGGCGATCTTCCAGGCCAGCTGGTCTGTGCGGGCGAGGTTCTCGTCGCTCTTATAGACGCGTACGTGGTGCAGTTTCATGGCTTCCGTTCTCGTTGGTGATGTTCTTCAGGCTTCGGTAGAGGTGGAGTTGCGTGGCGTGGGCGGCGAGCGCCTCCTCACCGTCGACGATCGCGTCGATGATGGCGAGGTGCTCCCGCGCGGCTTCGCGCAGGCGTTCCGGGTTGTCGTGCGAGAGCCGGCGGATGCGGGCGATGTGTGTGCGCACGCCCGCGAGCGTCGAGACCAGGAACGCGTTGCCGGACGCGTCATCGATGGCGGCGTCGAGTTGCGCGACGAGGCCGTAGTACTCGCGCAGGCCTTCGTCGGTGCCGAGCAGTTCGTGGGCGGTGCGGAACTCGCGCTGCAGGCGTTCGAACACCGACCGGTCGCGGCGGCGAGCGGCGAGCCTGGCCGCCTGCTCTTCGAGCGCCTCGCGCACCTCGAAGAGTTCTTTCACCCGCTCGATGGAGACATCCGTCACCACCACTCCCCGGCCCGAGTGACCGCTGACCAGCGATTCTGATGCGAGTCGGGTGAGAGCCTCGCGAAGCGGTGTGCGCGACACTCCGAGCCGCACGGACTGCTCGACCTCGGCGAGCACGGTTCCGGCAGGCAGGTCGCCGTCGAGAATCTCTTCGCGAAGTGCGGTGTAGGCGCGGTCGCTGGCTCTCATGTATACACACGCTACGCCGAGTTGCTCTTTTCAGCCAGTTATTGACCCGAATGTATGCACAAAAGTCGCGCCCATCCGCCGAAAGTGCAGTAGTGGTGACTTGGCTTTCGCCTAAGTCACCACTACTGCACTTTCGATGGAGCCGATCAGCCGAGCAACCCTTTCAGCGCATCCGTGTAGTCCTCGAACGCACGGCGGCCCGTGCGGGTGAGGCCGAGGTAGGTGATCGGGGTTCTGCCCTCGTGCGCCTTGGTGACGGTCACGTAGCCGGCGTCCTCGAGCTTGCGCAGGTGGGTGGAGAGGTTGCCCGCGGTCATGTCGAGCAGCTCCTGCAGTCGAGGGAACGAGAGCTCCTCGCCCGGCTCCAGGGTGGCCAGGGCCGCGGTGATGCGGAGGCGCCCCTGGGCGTGAATGACCGGATCGAGCTCATCCATTGGTCGTCAGCCCCTTGCTTGCAGAAAGCTGCAATGAGCGATTGCGGCTCGCGGTGACGATGGCCAGCAGGATGAACGCGCCGCCCCCGCCGATACCGAGGAGCAGGTAGTGGTTGGGGAAGCCGAGATAGGGCGCGACAGCCGCCACGACCACGAGCCAGCCGCCCACGATGAGCGACGGCACCGACCGCCAGATGACTCCGGCCATGAAGTACTGCAGCCCGATGAGGAACGTGTAGACGCATGAGTAGAACAGGAGGAGCAGGTGATTGTCGAGACCCTGGATGATGAGACCGCCACCGAGCGCACCGAGCCCTGCCATCGCCAGCGACCAGCTGATGCCGTACGCGGTGCCGGTGAAGCTGTCGCTTGATCGGATGCCGCGGGCTCCGCGCACACCGAGTGTGATGGAGAGCGCTATCGCCGCCGCGAACAGGGCGATGAACACCCACCAGGCGACGGGCCCCGCTACGAAACGAAGGGTGAGGAATCCGGCGAGGAGTGCAACGCCGTATCCCGCCATGATGATCGCGACGAAAGAGCCGCGCTGGGAACTGACGCTTTTCTGCTGCTTCTGGGCGAGAGCAAGCATCGACGCGGGGTCGAGCGGCTCGTCGCCATCATTGTTGTTTGTCATGGTTAACTTTGTACTGCAAAGTGGTCTGTTAAGTCAATCAGTTTGCTGAGATACTCCGAACAGCCCGTAAACTGGGATGCCGATGTCCGAGCCCGTAATCACCTACCCTCCCGAGCTGCCGGTCAGCCAGCGCCGGGACGACATCGCGGCGCTCCTCGCCAGCAACCAGGTGGTGATCGTGGCGGGCGAGACCGGCTCCGGCAAGACAACGCAGCTGCCGAAGATCCTGCTCGAGCTGGGCAAGAAGAGCATCGGGCACACCCAGCCGCGGCGCATCGCGGCCCGCACCATCGCCGAGCGCATCTCGGACGAGCTCGGCACCCCGCTCGGCGGGCTCGTCGGCTACCAGGTGCGGTTCACCGACACCGTCGGCAAAGACACCCGCATCAAGCTGATGACCGACGGCATCCTGCTGAACGAGATCCATCGCGACCGGCTGCTTAAGAAGTACGACGCGATCATCATCGATGAGGCGCACGAGCGAAGCCTCACCATCGACTTTCTGCTCGGCTACCTCAAGCAGCTGATGCCGCAGCGACCCGACCTCACCATCGTCGTCACGAGCGCCACGATCGACCCGCAGAGCTTCAGCAAGCACTTCAACGATGCCCCGATCATCGAGGTCAGCGGGCGCACCTACCCCGTCGAGGTGCGGTACCGGCCGTTGACGCAAGAGGGGGTCGAGCTCGTCGAGACCTCTCCGACGGATGACGATGGTGAGGTCTCGACGGGCTCGACCCGCTCAGCGGATCTGGATCCCCTCGACGGGATCAACGCGGCCCTCGACGAGCTCGCCCGCGAGGGCGACGGGGATGTGCTCGTCTTCCTCAGCGGGGAGAACGAGATTCGGGATGCAGAGGAGGCGATCCGCGGAAGGAGCCTGCCGGGTACCGAGGTCTTGCCCCTCTACGGCCGGCTGAGCTCGGCGGAGCAGCACCGGGTCTTCGAGACCACACGACCGGTCGGCATCCGGCGCAGGATCGTGCTCGCCACGAACGTCGCCGAGACCAGCCTCACCGTGCCCGGCATCAAGTACGTCATCGACGCCGGAACAGCGCGCATCAGCCGGTACAGCGTGCGGTCGAAGGTGCAACGGCTGCCCATCGAGGCGATCAGCCAGGCCAGCGCCAACCAGCGCTCCGGCCGAAGCGGGCGCACCAGCGACGGCATCGCGATCCGGCTGTACTCGGAGGAGGACTTCGCCAAACGTCCCGAGTACACGGAACCGGAGATCCTGCGCACCAACCTGGCCGCCGTCATCCTGCAGATGATCTCGCTCGGTCTCGGCGACATCGCGAGCTTCCCGTTCCTGCAGCCGCCCGACTCGCGCGGCATCAAGGATGGTCTCGACCTGCTCCGTGAGCTGAACGCCGTGACCAAGGACGATCGGATCACCGCGATCGGCCAGCAGCTCACCCGCCTGCCGATCGACCCGCGGCTCGCCCGCATGGTGGTCGAGTCGAAGCAGCACGGCACCACGCGCGAGGTGATGGCGATCGTCGCCGCCCTCAGCATCCAGGACCCGCGCGAACGACCGCTCGCCAAACGCCCGCAGGCCGACCAGCAGCACGCCCGGTTCGTCGACCCGACCAGTGACTTCCTCACCCTGCTCAATCTCTGGAACTACCTCGAAGACAAGCAGAAGGAGCTGAGCGGCAACGCGTTCCGTCGCATGTGTGTGAGCGAGTACCTCAACTACCTGCGGGTGCGCGAGTGGCGGGATGTCTACCGCCAGCTGGAGCGCACCGCGAAGCCGCTGGGGCTGGTGGTGGGCTCCCCCAGCGCGAACCCCAACGGCATCCACCGCTCGATTCTGGCCGGCCTGCTCAGCCAGATCGGCATCCGCGACCCAGCGAAGAAGGACTACGTGGGCGCCCGCCAGGTGCGCTTCAGCATCTTCCCCGGCTCGGCGCTGGCGAAGAAGCAACCGGCCGAAGTGATGAGTGCGGAACTCGTCGAGACCAGCCGACTGTTCGCCCGTACCAACGCGGCCATCGACCCGGCCTGGGCGGAGCCGATTGCCGGCGACCTGGTGAAACGCAGTTACGGCGAACCGCACTGGGAGAAGAAGCAGGGTGCCGCCGTCGCCTACGAGCGGGTGACGCTCTACGGGGTTCCGATCGTGGCGCGCCGACGCGTGCAGTTCGCTCGCGTCGACGCCGCCTACGCGCGCGAGTTGTTCATCCGGCACGCCCTGGTCGAGGGTGAGTGGGATTCCGTGCAGGCCTTCCAGCGCGCCAACCGCGAGCTGCGCAGGGAGCTGGCGGAGGTGGAGGAACGCACTCGGCGCCGCGACATCCTGTTCGACGATGAGGCGGTCTACGAGTTCTACGAGCGCCGGATTCCGGCCGATGTGAACACCCAGCGCTCCTTCGAGGGCTGGTGGAAGAAGGCCCGCGCGACGCAGTCTGACCTGCTCACGATGACCGCTGAGAATCTCGTGGATGAGATTGAGCGGGTCGAGCCCGTCGAGACCTCCTATCCGACGACCTGGGCCCAGGGCGACCAGCGCCTCACCCTGACCTATCGCTTCGAGCCTGGGGCGGCGGATGACGGCGTCACCGTGCAGGTGCCTCTCGCGCTGCTGGCGAGCCTCAGTCCGGCCGGCTTCGACTGGCAGGTGCCGGGGCTGCGTGAGGAGCTCGTCGTCGCGCTGATCAAGGCACTGCCGAAGGCGATCCGGCGCAATGTAGTGCCGGCCGCCGACTGGGCGAAGCGCCTGCTAGGCGAGCTGGGTACGGGCGGCACGATCACCGAGGCGCTCGCCACCGCCATCCAGCGCCTCACCTATGTGCCTGTGTCGGCGAGCGACTTCGATCTCGAGCGGGTGCCGGAGCACCTTCGCCCCACCTTCGCGGTGATGGATGAACGCGGAAAAGTCGTCGCGAGCGGCAAGGACCTCATCGCGCTGCAGCAGCAGCTCAAGGCGACCGCTCGCGAGAGTGTCGCACGGGCATCCATCACCCCTACGAGCGCTCTCGAGCGCCGCGGGCTCGTCGGCTGGGACTTCGACGAACTGCCGCGCCTGCTCGACACCCGGCAGGGCGGCAACACGATTCGCGCCTACCCCGCGCTCGTCGATGAGGGCGCCTCCGTCGCCATCCGGCTGATGAGCACGCCCGCCGACCAGGCCCGGGAACAGCGTTCCGGCGTGCGTCGACTGTTGCAGCTCGCCATCCCCTCCCCCGTCGGCTATGTGCAGGAACACCTCACCACCACCGAGAAGCTGAGTCTCGCGCAGAGCCCGTACCGCACCACCGCCGACCTGTTCGCGGACTGCATGGCGGCCTGCATCGAGGCCGTGGTCGAGAATCGCGAGATCTTCACCCTCGCGGAGTTCGAGCGGGCGCGTGACGAGGTCTCCGCGACGATCCTCGATGAGCTGTTCCGCACCGTGTCGCTGGTGAGCCGGATCGTGCTCGCCGGCCGCGAGGTCGAGAAGGCCATCAAAGCCGCGTCGAGCGTCGCGCTGCTCAGCCCGCTCGCCGACGTGCGGGAACAGCTCGGCGACCTGGTCTACCCGGGGTTCGTGTCGGCCACCGGACTCGCGCAGCTGAGGCGGGTTCACGTCTACCTCGACGGCATCCTGCATCGCATCAACAAGCTCGGCGAGAACCTCGGACGCGACCGGGTCTGGATGACCGAGGTGCAGCAGGCGACGGAGCGCTACCGATCCGCGGGCGGTACGCTGCCTCTGGAGAGGGATGCGGCCCCCGGGCTGCGGCACGCCCGCTGGCTTCTCGAGGAGCTCCGGATCAGCCTCTTCGCCCAGCACCTCGGCACCTCGGAACCGGTTTCGCTGCAGCGCATTGTTCGAGCGCTGAGTTCGTAAAACAGAGTTAGGATGGAATCATGAGTAACGCAGTCATCGTCGACATCGTCCGCAGCGCGTCTGGCAAGGGAAAGCCCGGCGGCGCGCTCTCCGACCTTCACCCGGTCGACCTTTTCGGAACCATCCTCAAAGCCCTCGTCGAACGCAACGGGCTCGACCCAGCGACCATCGACGACGTGATCGGCGGCTGTGTCACCCAGAGCGGCAAGCAGTCGGTCAACATCACCCGCAACGCGGTGCTCGCGGCCGGCTTCCCCGACAGCATCCCCGGCACCACCATCGACCGCCAGTGCGGCTCCAGCCAGCAGGCCGTCGCGTTCGCCGCCCAAGGCGTCATCGCGGGCGCATACGACATCGTCATCGCCGGCGGCATCGAGCAGATGAGCCGCCAGCCGATCGGCTACAACACGATGGGCGAAGACCCCTATGGTCCGCTCGTCGACGCCCGCTACGCACCGGGCCTCGTCGGCCAGGGAATCTCGGCCGAGCTCATCGCGGCGCGCTGGGGATTCAGCCGCGAGCAGCTCGACGAGTTCTCGGCTCGTTCGCACCGACTCGCCAGCGCTGCCGATTTCTCGCGGGACATCATCGAGGTCGCCGGCCTCAGCCACGACGAGACGATTCGCGCGACCACGACCGTCGAGGGTCTGGGTGGCCTCAACCCGTCGTTCGCCAGCGACCGGATGGCCGGCCGCTTCCCCGAGATCGACTGGAAGATCACGCCGGGCAACTCGTCACCCCTCACCGACGGCGCCTCCGCCGCGCTCATCATGAGCGAGGAGATGGCGTCGAAGCTCGGCCTGACGCCGCGCGCCCGGTTCGTCAGCAACGTCGCGGTCGGGTCTGACCCGATCGAGATGCTCACCGGTGTCATCCCGGCGACGAAGAAGATCCTCGCGAAGAACAAGATGGCGATCGGCGATTTCGACACCTACGAGGTCAACGAGGCTTTCGCCCCGGTGCCGCTGGCCTGGCAGCACGACCTGGCCGCCGACCCCGACAAGCTCAACCCGCGCGGCGGTGCGATCGCCATCGGGCACCCGCTCGGGGCATCCGGCACCCGACTGCTGTCCGCGCTGATCGGCACGCTCGAGCAGACCGGCGGCCGCTACGGCCTGCAGACCATGTGCGAGGGCGGCGGCATGGCGAACGCGACGATCATCGAACGCCTCTAGTTAGAGCGGGGACCGACGAAGCATAGCTTCGTCGGCGCTGGCGTCGCGGCGAAGGCCCACAGGGCCTTCGCTCAGAGCTCCAGCGCGCAGCTCGACCCGCCTTACCGGGTTGCACCCGCATAAGCCGCCCACATCGACGCGTAGCGCCCGCCGCGGGCCAGCAGCTCGTCGTGCGACCCCACCTCGGCGATCGCGCCGGCGTGCAGCACAGCGATGCGATCTGCCGCGCGCGCGGTCTGCAGCCGGTGGGCGATGACGATGGTCGTGCGGCCCTGCGAGACCTGCTGCATCGCCGACGACACCCGCGCCTCGGTGGCGAGGTCGAGGTTGGACGTCGCTTCGTCGAGCAACAGGATGGCCGGGTCGACCAGTTCGGCCCGCGCGAGCGCGATGAGCTGGCGCTGGCCCGCTGAGAGCGAGCGCCCACGCTCGGACAACTCGTGGTGGTACCCGCCCGGCAGGCTCTCCACCAGCTCGTGGGCGCCGACCGCGCGGGCCGCCGTCTCCACCTCGAGGTCGCTCGCCTCGGGCCGGCCGTACGCGATGTTGTCGCGCACGCTGCCGGTGAACAGGAACGCCTCCTGTGGCACGTAGCCGAGCTGCGACCGGAACGCACGCAGGTCGAGGCCTTTCACATCCTGCCCATCGACCAGCACCGACCCTTCGTCGGCGTCGTAGAAGCGGGCGAGTAGTTTCATCACCGTCGATTTGCCCGCTCCCGTCTCGCCGACGAGAGCGATCGTCTCGTGCGGTGCGATCACGAGGTCGACGCCCTTGAGCGCTTCGGGCGGCCGCGTGAACGCGGCATCCCGTTCGACCAGCAGCCGCGGGTCGGATGGCCCGCGCGGCTCCTCGAGACCGGGCCGACTGGGCGCGGCCGGGTAGCTGAAGCGCACCCCGCGCAGCTCGAGCGCGCCGCTGAGGCGTCCCGGGTCACGGGGATTCTCCGCTTCGGGGGTGAGCGTCTCGAGCTTCATCAGCTCGGCGATTCGTCCCACGGACACCCGCGTCTGCTGCCATGAGTCAAACACCTGCGACAACTGCTGGATCGGCGAGAAGAACATGTCGATGTAGAGGATGAAGGCGATGAGCGCGCCGGAGGTGAGGTTGCCGCTCGCGATCATTCCCGCTCCCACGCCGAGCACGATCGCGTCGGCGATGCCGGAGAGGAACTGCACGAACGGGAAGTAGGTGGCGACCAGCCGCTGGGCCGCGACTCGCGAGACGAGGTAGCGCGCGCCGAGCCCGTGGAACCGCTTCATCGTCTCGGCCTCGTGGACGAAGGCCTGCGATTCGCGGACGCCGGAGAGGCTCTCCTGGAAGTCGGCCATGACGATCGCGATGCGCTCGCGCGCCTGGTCGTAGAGACTCTCGGCCCTGCGGCGGAACAGCACGGTTGCGATCGCGAGCGGGATGACGACCGTGAGCGTCGCGAGCCCCAGCTCGACATTCACGACGAGCAGGGATACACCCACCCCGACGAAGGTCACGATCGCGACCAGGGCGGAGAGCAGGCCGTTCTGGATCAGCGACTCGAACTGGTCGACATCGGTGGTCATCCTGGTCATGATGCGCCCGGCCATCTCGCGCTCGTAATAGTCGAGCGAGAGGCGCTGCAGCTGCGCCCAGATGCGCACGCGAAGGCTGAGCATCACGCGCTGGGCGAGCCGCCCGGTCACGAAGGTCTCCGCGATCTCGTCGAGCAGGTCGGCGAGCGTCACCACCAGGAACAGGCCGGAGGCGAGCGCGAGCACCGCCAGTGAGCCGTTCTCCACCCCGCCGTCGATGCCGGTCTTCACGAGTATCGGTCCGAGCAGGCCGGCTACGGCGTCGATGATCACGAGTGCCAGGCCGCCGAGCAGCGGTCGACGGAACTCGCGAAGCACGCGGCCGAGCGTGAAGTGCCTGTCCTGCACCGTCTCCCGGTCGAGGTCGAGCGTCGGCACGTCCTTCGGCTCGCCGAGCGCGGCCACCCGCGCGAGCAGCTCGGGCGTGGGTGCGGCGAGCGCGCCCATTCCGCGGCCGCCGCCGCGGCCACCCCCGCCGCCGAGGCCCATCCCGAGTCCCGACCCAGCACCCGTCCTGACGACCGTCGATGCGGGCGCCGCGCCCCATGCGGCTGAGGTGGGTGTCGCATCCACCATGCTCGCCAGCACCTCGATGCTGCCCTGCGCGACGGCGTCGGCGGTGTCCTCGTCGAGCCCGGTGATGAGCGAACGGTAGAGCGGGCTCGACTCGAGGAGGTCGTCGTGGCCGCCCTCCGCGACGATACGGCCGTGTTCCATGACGAGGATGCGGTCGGCCAGATGCAGCGTCGACTCGCGGTGGGCGATCAGCAGCACGGTTCGGGTTCGGAAGACCTCACGCAGCGCCTCGTGGATCGACTCCTCGGTCGAGGCGTCGATGGCGCTCGTCGCATCGTCCAGGATCAGGATGCGCGGGTCGAACAGGATCGCCCGCGCGAGCGCGATGCGCTGCCGCTGTCCACCGGACAGGCTGAGCCCTCGCTCACCCACGACCGTGTCGTAGCCGCGCGGCAGTGCCTCAATGAACCCGTGCGCCTCCGCGACCCGCGCGGCCGCCTCGATCTCGGCATCCGTCGCGTCCGGCTTGCCGTAAGCGATGTTGGACCGCACCGAGTCGGAGAACAGGAAACTCTCCTCGAACACGACACCGACGTTCTCGCGCAGCGAGTGCAGGTGCAGTTTCCGTACGTCGATGCCATCGACGGCGACCGACCCGGCGTCCGGATCGTAGAAGCGGGACACCATCGCGGTGAGGGTCGACTTGCCGCTGCCGCTCGGTCCGACCAGCGCGACCCGTTCGCCCGGCTGGATCCGGAGGTCGATGCCGTCGAGCACGTCGGGTCCGTCGCCGTAGCCGAACCGCAGATCGGAGAAAGTCACTGCACCGCCCCCGTCCGGAAGGTCGACGGCGTCGGGCGCGTCCGCTATCGCCGGCTCACGGTCGAGCAACTGGAAGATGCGCTCGATTCCCACCTTGGCCAGCTGGCCGACAGTGAGGATGCCGGCGAGCTGCCGCGCGGGCGCCATCAGTTGCGCGATGTACGCGGAGAAGGCCAGGAAGGTTCCGATCGTGAGCTGGTGCTGGAGCGCCAGCCACCCGCCGAGGGCGAGCACGGCCACCTGCCCGAAGACGGGCACCGCCTGCAGCAGCGGCTGGAACCGTGACTCGATGCGGACGGCCCGCATCTGGGAGCCGTACAGTCCGCTCGCGACCTCGGCCATCCGTTCCACCTCGCGGCGCTCGCGGCCGAAAGCCTTGACGACCCGAACGCCGTTGACGTCTTCGTCCACCATCTGGGCTACTTCGCCCTCACGCTGCTGCGCATCCCAGCTGGAAGGGAACAGTTTCACCCGCATGCGGTACGAAATGAGCACCAGCAGCGGCGCAACGACCAGGCTGACGAGGGCGAGCGGCGGGGAGAGGAAGAACATGACCGCCAGGGACAGCACCATCAGGATGATGTTGCCGCTCATGATCGGCACCATGTTGAGGAGACCCTGCACGAGCGCCGAGTCCGAGTTGGATCGGGAGACGAGCTGGCCGGTCGACATCTCGTCGAGTGAGGCGAAATCCATGCGCTGCAGGTGATCGTGCATGTCGTTGCGCAGGTCGTTCTGCACCTCGAGTGCCACCCGACCGCCGCGATAGCGACGCAGGTAGGCGAACCCGAATGTCGCCGCGGCGAGCACGACCAGTAGCACGAGCCATGGAAGCAGCGGCGCCGTCTTGGCGATGATCACGTTGTCCACCACCTGCCGCGCGACCAGTGGCACGACCACCTGGCACGCGCTGCCGAGCAGGGCTGCGCCGAACGAGATGAAGACACCACGGCGGTGACGCAGCATGTAGGCCCACAGGCGGGCCAGCCAGCCGGGCGCGGTCGGCGTCTGCGAGCTCACGCGCGCGCCTCCCGCTCGATCATGGCGGCATCGATGGCATCGCCGAGCCGAGCAACGGCGGCGAGAACGCCTTCGGAGTCGGGAATCCCCGCACAGAGAATTTCGAGCCGTTCCACCATTGCCGATTCGGCCGCGGCGAAGGTCGATTCGCCCTCCGCAGTGAGCGCCAGTTCCGCTGCCCGGCCATCCCCCGCGACCACGGCTTTGCGCAACAGCCCGCGACGCACGAGTGAGTCGACCGTCGCGCTGATGGTCGGCTTGCCGACCGCCAGTCGCGAGGCGAGCCGGGACGCCCGGGCCTCACCCTCGACGATCGCGGAGAGCACGCGATAGTCGGCCAGGCTGAGGGTTTCGGATGCGCGCTCGAGCAGACGAGAGGCGCGCACGAGCGCGCGGACAGCGCCGACGGCGGGGGAGGTCATCCCTCCACTCTACGCCGGTAGTTCGACTATCGAACTACTTCGCGCGCATCGTTCGCCGAAAGTCGCCAAATCGTCCTCATCCAGCGGAGCCAAGGGCGATTTGGCAACTTTCGGGCCGCTTTCGCGCAGCGACGTGGAACACGCTATTGCGCCGCGACGGCCTCCGCCTCGTACTGCGCGATCAGCTCGCGCTTCAACACCTTGCCGCTCGGGCCGAGCGGCAGCGTCTGCACGATCTCGACACGGCGCGGGTACTTGTACGCGGCCAGCTTCTCTTTCGCGTAGTCGTAGAGCTCGGTCGGCTCGACCGTGGCCCCGGGCGCGAGCACGACACAGGCCATGATCTCCTGGCCGTGGGTGTCGTGCGCAAGACCGAACACCGCGGCGGTGGAGACGGCCGGATGCGCGGTCAGGATCTCCTCGACCTCGCGCGGGTAGACGTTGTAGCCGTTGCGCAGGATCATGTCTTTCTTGCGGTCGACGATCCAGAGGTACCCGTCGGCATCCTTGCGACCGAGGTCGCCGGTGCGGAACCAGCCGTCGACGATGGCCTTCGCGGTGTCCTCCGGGCGATTGAGGTAGCCCTTCATGATGTTGTGGCCGCGCACGACGATCTCACCGAGTTCGTCGGTGGCGAGCAGCTCGATGCTGTCTTCCAGTTCCGCGTTGGCGATCTCGACATCCACCCCCCAGATCGCGGTTCCGATGCTTCCGGGTACCGGCGTGCGGCCCATGTGGTTGAAGCTCGCCACCGGGCTGGTTTCGGTGAGCCCGTAGCCCTCATAAATGGTGACGCCGAACTCCTCCTTGAAGCGTTCGATGATCGCGAGCGGCAGCGCCGAGCCGCCGGAGACGGCGAACTTCAGCTTCGGACGATCCTTCGTGCTCTTGGCCGCCTCGAGCAGCGCGATGTACATCGTCGGCACGCCCATCATGATCGTGCACTCATTGTCGATCAGGGTGCGCAAGGCCGTGTCGCCGTCGAACTTCGGCAGCAGCACGATCTTCGCCGTCGCCCGGAATCCGAGGTTGAGTGCGACGGTCTGCCCGAACGTGTGGAACAGCGGAAGGCCACCGAAGATCACATCCTCGGCCACCATGTCGAACGTGTTGAGCAGCAGCACGCTGGTCTGCTCCACCAGCGAGAAATGGCTCCCCATGGCGCCCTTCGGCTTACCGGTGGTGCCGCTGGTGTACAGGATGGTGGCGGTCGCGTCGGGCTGCATCGGCTCGTAGGTGCGGATCGGCTCCGCTGCCGCCGCCAGCTTCTCCAGCTGCTCGGTGCCCTCGACCTGTTCGGGTGCGAGCACGGTGAGTACCGGCACGCCGGCCTGGCTCGCGCCCTTCGCGCCTTCGCCGAGGAGCGGCGCGGCGCACACCAGCATGATCGCCTGCGAATCCTTCAGCACGTACTCGATCTCGTCCGCCTTCAGCAGGGCGTGGATCGGGACGACGATGCCGCCGAGGCTGAGCACCGCGAAGTACACCCGGGGGAAGTCGGCGACGTTCGGAATGAGCACGGCGACCGCGTCGCCCTGCTTCACGCCCTTGGCCCGCAGCGCACCCGCGTATGCACGGGTCTGGTCCCAGAGTTTGGAGTACGTCACCTCCGACGTGCCGACGACGATCGCGGTCTTGTCTGGCGTGCGGTCCGCGGTCTCCTTGAGAATGGCGGCAACGGACAGGGTGGAGTAGCTGGTCATGAGAATTCCCTGGGTCATCTTCGGCGATATGATGGTGGAACGCTACGCTGTCACGCTGTACGTGAGCAAACCGCTAGGCGAGCGTTTTTTCGTAGCAGAGCGCGTTCGTCATCAGCTCGTAGGGCGAATACGGCGGGGTCAGCGTGTAACCCATCGACTCGTACAGCGCGATAGCAGCCGGCTGCAGGTCGCCAGTCTGCAGAATCACATGGTGGTAGCCGAGTTCGCGCGCCGCGTCCTCGATCGCGGTCATCAGCTTTCGCGAGATGCCCAGGCCGCGGAACCGCTCAGCGACCACCACCTTCTTAACCTCTAGGTCTGCCCCGTGGGTGCGCAGCCCGGCCTGCCCCGCGGGCACACCGTCGACTGTCGCGAGCACTGTGGCGACGATCGTGGGCGGGTCGACGGCGAGCGCCTTCACGATGATCTCCGTGTGCTCCGGCGGACGACTCGCCATGACGGGCGAATACAGCGCATTCATCTCTTCGTCCATCGCCTCGCGCAGCACGACAGCGCGCGGGTCGAGCCAGTCGATCCGCTCGAGATTGACCTCGGCCACTACTTTTTTGCAGTCGTCGCGCGCGCTGAAACTGCGCTGGCGTTCGACTCGTATGACGTATTGGTCGACTCGAAGAAGTTGACCAACTGCAGGGTGTCGTTGGCGGCTGCCATCCACTTGGCCGGGTTCGGCACGTTGTACTCGGCGTCGAAACCGAGCTCCTCGAGCCGGCGGTCGGCCAGGTACTTCACGTACTGGTTGATGTAGTTGGCGTTCAGGCCGAGAATGCCGCCCGGGAGTAGGTCGCGGTTGTATTCCTCTTCCATCTCTACGGCATCCAAAATCATCTGCTTGATCTCGGCAGCGAACTCCTCGGTTTGGAGGTCTGGGTTCTCTTCGAGCACGGTGAGGATGAGGTTGATGCCGAACTTGAGGTGCAGCGACTCGTCGCGCACCACCCAGTCCATGAGCGAACCGAAGTTGCGCAAAAGGTTGCGCTGGCGGAACGACAGGGCGACCATGAAACCCGAATAGAACCAGACGCCCTCGAGGATGACGTTGTACGCAACCAGGTTGCGCACGAAGTCTTTCTTGCCCTCGGTCGTCGTGATGTCGAGGGTCTGCTCCGTCATGCGCTTGATGTACCTGAGCTCGAACTCCTCTTTGCGCGCCATCGACGGGATGTTCACGTGCGAGTTGTATGCGGCCTCGCGGTCGATCGGGAACGTCTCCAGAACGTACTCGAACGACATGCAGTGGTTGGCCTCCTCCCACATCTGCTTGGCGAGGTAGATGCTGCATTCCGCCGCGGAGACGTAGGGGTAGACGCCGAACGCGAGCGCCTTGTTGACCAGGAGCTCGTTCGGGTTGAAGTAGCTCATCAGGAAGGTGACCGCGTGGCGTTCCTCGTCGGTCATCTTCTTGAAGTCGGCAATGTCTTCACCGAGCTGGATCTCGTTGGGGAACCAGGTGTTGGCTACCGCCTGGTCGTAGAGATCCATGGCCCACTGGTATTTGATCGGCTTCAGCAGGAGGCCCTCCTGCAGGCCTGTTCCGAGAATTCCCATGGTGTTACTGGCAGCTTTCACATTGAAGGTCGTCCATCGGATCGACCGGTACTTCGTACTCCGTGCCCTCTTTAGAGAGGACTGCATCGAACTGAGCCATCAGCTGTCCGCCTTCGGTGTCGTACCTGTCGAGCTCAGCCCGCCGAAGCCGCGACGCGGAGCTGCGCTCGGGGCGGCGCTTGACGCCGCAGCAGGTGCAGCCGCAGCTGCCGTCAGTTCTTCGGTCTTGTTCACCTTGACCGTGGACTGCTCGGCCGTGTGACGAGGCTTCATGTGCAGGTAGTAGGTGGTCTTGACGCCGCGTTCCCACGCCGACATGTAGATGTCCATCATGTCGCCGAGGTCACGCGTCTCGAGGTACATGTTGCGGCTGATGGCCTGGTCGATCCACTTCTGCGCACGGGCCGCGACCTCGAGGAAGGCGTACGGCGATAGCTGGAAGCTGGTCTTGTAGGTGGCCTTCACCGCATCCGGAATCGAGTCGATGTCCTGGATGTTGCCCTGGCTGCGCAGGATGGTCTCCTTGGTGGAGTCCCAGATGCCAAGCTTCTGCAGGTCAGTGACCAGGTTGCGGTTTACCTCGAGGAACTTGCCGTTCGAGGTGGCGCGGCTGAAGATCTGCGAGAACTGCGGGTCGAAGCCGGGCGTGGTGCCGGCGACGAGACCGATGGACGCCGTGGGCGCGATCGCCATGAGCGTCGCATTGCGCATGCCGCCCTTCACCTTCGCGCGAAGCGCGTCCCAGTCGAGCCGGGTCGTGCGGTTGACCTTGATCTCCTGGCCGCGATCGGCCTCGGTCAGCGCGATCGTGTCGATCGGAACAAGACCCTGCGACCAGCGCGAACCCTCGAAGTTGGGGTATGCACCGCGCTCTTTGGCGAGTTCCGTGCTCTCTTCGATGGCGGCATATGAGACGTGCTCCATGATCTCGTCGATCAGGTCGTAGGCCGCTTCGCTCTCGTAGCTGTGGCCCAGCCGCTCGATGACGTCGGTGAAGCCCATGACGCCAAGCCCCACCGCGCGGTTCTGGTGGTTGGAGAAGTCAGCCTCCTTCACCGACGACCGCGTGATGTCGATCAAGTTGTCGAGCTGGCGCACCGCGAGGCGGGCGCTCTCCTCGATTTTCTCGAAGTCGAGCGCCAGGCCACCGTTCGCGAGGTCGAGCATGTGACGGCTGATGTTGATCGACACGAGGTTGCAGACCGAGACGTTGTCTTCGTCTTGCGGGAGGGTGATCTCGGTGCAGAGATTCGAGAGGTGGATCGTGCCCGTGTTGTTGTTGAGGGCGCGGTTGTTGATCGTGTCTTTCCAGGTCAGCCACGGGTGGCTGGTGGTCTGCAGCGAGATGAGGATCGACGTGAACTGCTCGCGCGCACCGATCTTCTTGAACATGCGCATCTCGCCGGCCTCGGCCTTGGCGACGTACTCGTTGTAACGAACCGAGAACGCCTTGCCGTACAGCTCGTTGAGGTCGGAGACCTCCAGCGGGTCGAATAGGTACCAGTCGTCGTCGTTCTGAACGCGCTTCATGAACTCGTCGCTGATCCAGACCGCGGTGTTGGCGGTGCGGGTGCGGCGGTACGGGTCGCCCGAGTTCTGGCGCAGGTCGAGGAACTCGGGGAAGTCGAGGTGCCAGTTCTCCATA
The DNA here is from genome assembly GCA_025463565.1 of Microbacteriaceae bacterium. GTDB lineage: Bacteria > Actinomycetota > Actinomycetes > Actinomycetales > Microbacteriaceae > Lacisediminihabitans. Next base: position 27,552 of record JAODAT010000138.1, on the reverse strand, counting down.
TAGAAGCAGAGCGCACCGAACTTCTTGCCACCCCGGCTGACCGCGCGGAGGATCGAGTCGATCGTGTGCATGAAGGGGATCGGCCCGGTGGAGGTGGTGTTGTTCGAGCGGATCGGCGAACCCTGGGCGCGGAGCTTCGTGACACTGAGCCCGATGCCGCCCGTGCCCTTGGTGAGCCACATCACGTCGCGGGTGGTCTTCGCGATGTGCTCCATGTCGTCCTGCATCTCCATGACGAAACAGTTCGCGAGCTGCGGGTAGACGGTGCCCGCGTTGACGAGGGTGGAGCCGGCCGCGATGTACTCGAGGCTCGACATCTTCTCGTAGAACTTGAGGGCGTGCTCCGTCGGGTTCTGCTCGTTGAGCGAGAGCCCCATCGCGATGCGCATCCAGAAGTACTGCGGCACCTCGAGCGCGTCGCCGTTGCGGCCCTTGATGCCGTAGCGGTTGTTGAGCGTGACCAGGCCGATGTACTTCAGCAACTCGTCGTGGGCCGGGTTGAGCGCCGCGGCGAGCGCCTCGAAGTCGAATAGCTCGACCAGGCGGGGGTCGAGCAGACCCTCGTCGACGCCGCGGGTGACGTTGGCCTTGAAGTGGGTGCGGTGAAGGTCGAGAAGCTCATCGGCGGTCTCGTAATCGCCGAGCACGCGCTTGTAGATGGTCTTCAGCAGCAGGCGCGCCGCGACGGTGTCGAACTGCGGGTCGTCTTTGACATTCTGCAGCGCCACCTGGATGACGGCCTCATCGAGCTGTTGCGTCGTGATGCCGTCGAAGAGGGTGAGCTCGAGTTCGGACGCGATCTGCGTCACCCAGGTGATGTTCTCGTCGAGACCGGCACTCGCGTGCTCGATCGCCAGGTTGATTTTGTTCGCGTCGTACGGCTCTCGCTGCCCATCGCGCTTGACTACGGTTATTGCCACAACAGCCTCCACATCACATCCACAATCGGGACGACGATCCCTGCCAACGTCGTCCAACCCCAGGCCCCGAGCGGGGACCGAAAAATCCGTGCGAATGCGTCAGGCTCCGAGGGCTGGAGGGAGTCGCTGTTCGGCGGTTTCACCACTATATAGCGGGCATCCGTCATTGCCGAAACACCACATCTAGTGGGCGTGTCATCCACAGCTGTGCATAAGTTCGCAGCAGTTTTGCACAGGCTGTGGACGGATGTGACCCCCAAAAACCCGCGAAAGCCCCCGAAAACGGAGGAACGGAGCTACTGGCTGGTTCCGCTGCTCTTCGAACAGGTCTGCTGGGCGGCAGTTTGGCCAGTGATTGTCGACGGGAGCACCACGGCCGGCGACGTGGGCGTCGAGACAGTCGGAGTCGGCGTAGCGGTGCTCTTCGAGCCGGCTTTCGTCGTCGTGGTCGGAGTGGGCGTCGCCACGGTCGACGGGGTCGCGTTCGGATCGAGTTCTGCCGCGCGTCCGATCTTGCCGCTCAGCTGGATGGGTTGGTCGGCGACCAGCGCCCCGTTGAGAATCGCCGCGGACGAGGCGATGGGAATGACCCGGTTGGGGTTCGACGGGTCGGAGGAAGTCGGGTACTGCAGGAAGACCATATTGCCGAGCCCGATGTCTTTGAGGGCGAGCGCGATGGCTACCATCGTCGTCGGGTTGGTGAGGCCGTCGGTCAGCGTCATGCTGCTCGCCGCGGTCTTCGCGATCGAATACAGCGCAATGGGGTTCGAAAGGACGCCGGCAGAGGTCAATTTGCGGGCAAGTGCCGAGAGGAACACCTGCTGGTTGCTGATGCGGCCGAGGTCACTGCCGTCGCCGACACCGTGGCGAGAGCGGACGAAGGCGAGAGCGATGTTGCCCTCGAGAGTCGCCTCACCCGCACCCAGGTTGAGTCCCACGTACGGATCGTTGATGGGGCTGGCGATGCAGACGGTTACGCCACCCACCGCATTTGACATCGACACGACTCCGTCGAAGGTGATCTCCGCCGCGTACGGGATGCTGAGACCGGTCATCTGCTCGACCGTCAGCACCACGCAGTTGAGGCCGCCACGGGAAAGCGACGTGTTGAACATCGCCTGCGACGTGGCGCCGACCGTCTTGCCGTTGGCCAACGGGCACGCCGGTATCGGCACCATGAGGTCGCGAGGGAAGCTGACGACGGTGGCGCTCGTGTGGTCGGCGGAGATGTGCAGAAGCATCGTCACATCGTTATTACCGACGCCCGAGCTGCCGGCCTGCTCGGCTTTGCTGTTGTATATACCGCCCTGTCCGGTGCGGGTATCCGTGCCGGCAAGCAGGAGATTGACGCCGCCCTCGATCGCTCCGACGTCCGGAGGGGGCTGGATCGCTTTGCCGTTCTTGTCCGTAAGGTGCACGCCGGTCTTGATGCTCGAGGTCACCTGCCAGATTGCAATACCCGTGACGGAGAGCGTGCCCACCAGGGCCACAGCAACCGCGATCCCCAGGATCCGGAACACCGCGGCGACGGGGCTGCCGACTTTCAGGCGTCCATGCCGGACCGGCTGCGGGCCGGTGGGCCTAGCTGGTCCGCGGAGTTCGCGTCTGGTTCGTTCGGTCGACATCTCATGCACTCTAACCGAGGGCGATCCGACGAACCCGGCGAATCACTGGGAAGAGCCGACAAGGCTCCTGACCGCCGGATGCGGGCCGCCGGTAGGCTGGGAGTCTCGTGAACAGATACCTCGACCTCCTGCGAACGCGCGGGGTCGCGCGGATCATGTCGGCGCAGCTGGTGGCGCGCATTCCGAACGGCATGCTGTCCCTCGCCTATCTGCTCCACATCGAGCGACTGCTGCACTCCTACGGGGCTGCCGGGCTCGTGCTCGCCGCCACCAGCATCGGCCAGGCCATCGCCGGTCCCCTCACCAGCCGGTGGATGGGCGTCTGGGGCATGCGGCGCGTGCTCATTCTCACCATGTCGGTGTGTGCGGTCGCGGTCGGCACCATTGCGATCGCGCCCACACTGCCCCTCCCCCTTTATATGGTGCTCGGACTCATCGGTGGCCTCAGCACGCCGCCCATCCAGCCGGCGGTACGCACCATCTATCCGACGATGGTCAACTCTCGGCAGCTGACCCCGCTGTTCTCGCTCGACGCCTCGGCGCAGGAAGTGATCTGGGTGGTCGGGCCGGTCATCACCACGCTCATCGCGACGCAGGTGAGCACGGTGCTGGCAATCCTGGTCGCGCTCACCTTCCTGGTCGGCGGCGGAATCTGGTTCATCTCGTCGCCCGAACTCGGGCGGGTGCGCATCCCCCGCAGCAAGCGCAAGCTCGGCACCGTGCTGGCGAAGCCGCCCGTGCTGCTCGCCACTGTGACCGGCTTCGTCCTCATCGGCGCGTGCTCTGCGCTGGAGGCCGGCGTTGTCTCCACCTTCGGCGACCACAGCCCCCAGTCCGGCATCGTGCTCGCCATCTTCTCGATCGGGTCGATCATCGGTGGGCTATCGTTCGGTCACCTGCCGATCGGCCCGTGGGCGCTGGCCCGCCGCATCTTCGTGGTGTTCATCGGGATGGCGTTGGCGGCGGTATCCCTCAACTTCTGGTGGCTGGGGCTGACCCTGCTCGTCGCCGGCATTGGAATCGCGCCATCGCTCGCCGTGATGTTCGCAATCGTCTCGGCGAGCGTGCGGTTCAGCGAGACGGCCGAAGCGTACGGCTGGGTGGGCACCGGCCAGCTGATCGGTGCGGCGCTCGGATCGGCGGTGGCCGGGTTCCTGATCGACCGGTTCAACGCACCCGGTGCGTTCTGGTTGGCGGCCGGTCTCGCAGCGCTCGGGTTCATCATCCCGACGATCTTCCGTCGCGCCAGCCCCGACCTGCGGGGCAAGGACGCGAGCCCCCAGCCCGACACTGATCCGGTGCCGATCCAGCCCAGCTAGGCCGACGCGGTCAGAACTGGTTCTGCAGGGCCTTCAGCACGGCGGATTCCTGCTCGAACTCGCCGAACATCCTCGCCAGGACGGCCGCTTCCTTCTCATTCGCAACGAAGACGTCGTTCTCGATCTGCAGCTTGGCGAAGGGCAGTTCGACGTTCGCTCCCACGCGCACCATACCGAGACCGGCCACCGTCGTCATGAGTGAGACCACGCCGCGCGTTCCGCCGGAGACGCCGCCGTAGCTCACGAAACCGACCGACTTGCGCCACCACTCCTTCTGCAAAAAGTCCATCGCATTCTTCAGCGCGGGCGAGAAGCTGTGGTTGTACTCCGGGGTGACGAAGATGAAGGCATCCGCCGCGGCGACGCGATCGCCCCATGCAATGGTGTGCGGCTTCGTGTACTGGTGAAGTATCGGGTGGTTCGGCTCGTCCATGAACGGCAGGGCCAACTCGGCGAGGTCGACGAAGTCGATCTCGAAGCCACCATGCGATTCGGCGGCGGACCGCACCCACTCGGCGATGGGGAGGCCGATGCGCCCCGGGCGAACGCTGCCGACTACGATCATGAGCCTGAGGGGTGAAGTTGTCATGTCATCCATCCTTGCCTATGAAAAAGCACGAGCGGCCGCGCACACGGAAAAGGGGGCGAAGCGATGGCTTCGCCCCCCTCCGACCTGCGCTGGATCAGTCGCGCAGGGATTCCTTGTAGTCGTTCTTCGCGTTGGTGGCATCGCGTTCCTTCTCTGCCGCCGACACCTTGGCATCGGCCTGCTTCTCATCGACCTTGTCCTCGACGCGCTCTTTCACATCGTCGAACGCCTCACCGATCTTCTTGCCCGTGGCCTCGGCCGCGTCTTTCGCATCGTCGAACGCACTCATGATGTCCTCCTCAGGATGTCGTGGCACGCACGGTACCCGTCGTTCGCCGCAGGACAAGTGACGATCAGCGTTGGTTCAGGCGCCACACCAGCTTCAGGCCCGACCAGTTCTCGTCGATCGCGGCCACCTTTGTGTCAACCAGGCCGAGCGGAAGGGCTGCGTTCCTGATGACCGCGTCGCCGAGGTCACTCACATGCCCGGCGGCCTTGCGCGGCCAGGCCACCCAGAGGGCGCCCGCCGGACGGATCAGCTCTCCGTGCACTCGAAGCCGCCCCGCCATACCGACCGCTTCGCGCAGGAATAAGAGGATCACGTCCGCAGGCTCACCCGTCGACACCCGCTCGAGCGGTGGCGGGCCGTCGAGCGCCCAGCCGTTGGGCGCACCATCGACGCACAGCCGCATCCCGGGTTTCAACCCCAGCTTCCGTGCCTGCGGGGTCGCGGTGTAACCGGCCATCGTCATCCGTCCTTCCTAGGCTGGTCCCATGATGGCAAACACGCTCAGCTGCGGCATCCTTCTCCGCAGAGGTGTCGGGGCGGGGCTCGAGGTCTTCCTCGGGCACATGGGCGGGCCGTTCTGGTCGAAGAAAGATGCGGCCGCATGGTCGATCCCGAAGGGCGAGCCGCTCGTCGGCGAAGCGGAACTCGATACGGCCCTCCGCGAGTTCGAGGAAGAGATCGGGCGCCCGGCGCCGGATGCCGACTACGTGCGCCTGGGCGAGTTCCGCCAGAAGTCGGGAAAGACGGTCATCGCCTTCAGCGCGGTGACCGACGACGAGGTGACCTTCGTGGCCAGCAACACGTTCGAGCTCGAGCGGCCGCCGAGGTCCGGCCGCATCGGCAGCTTCCCCGAGATCGATAGAGCCGAATGGATGCCGCTGGCCGCGGCGATGGAGCGTGTGGTCGCCGGCCAGCGGCCGATGCTCGACCTGCTTTAGCCCTCTGCTGACGGCGGTACGCTCGCCGTCACGATGGCCTCCAGGGCGGGAAGCGCGCCGATCAACACCTCGATGTCGTGGGCGTCGAGCGTCTTCAGAAGCCCCGACATGATGTCAGCCCGCGCCGAACGCGCCTTCATGATGAAATCGACACCCGCCGGCGTCGCTTCGATCATCGTGGCCCGGCGGTCCGCGGTGTCGGTGGTGCGGGTCGCGAAACCGAGCCGGCCGAGATCGACGGCAACACGGGTGATCGTCGCGGGTGCGACACCCTCGCGCTGCGCGAGTTCGTTCAACCGGAGAGGACCGAAGCGCACGATGCTCGAGAGCGCGGAGAGCCCGCTGTGGTTGATACCGTCCCCGGCGCGCAGCAGGCGATTGACTCGTCCGACAGCCAACGCGAGGCGGCCGGCCTGCTGCGCGAGCTGGTCCGTTGTGCTGGTGTCCGGGTCGGGCACGGCATCCGCCTTTCTGCTGGTCGTTCCCGTCATCGTAGCGACCCGTGCCTCGGTATAGGCGAAGATAGTCGGGTGATGAGTCCGCTGAGCATTCCCAGTCCACCGCCGTTCCTGAAGCAGTTCATGGTCGGCCCGCTCACGATCCACACGTACGCGCTCTGTCTCTTGCTGGGCATGATCTTCGCCATCATCATCACGCAGCGCCGCATGACCAACCGTGGAGCGCCGCGCGGTATCGTGCTCGATATCGTCATCTGGGCGATTCCGCTGGGAATCGTGGGGGCGCGGGTTTATCACGTGCTCACCCACACGGGCGATTACTTCGCCCCTGGCGACAACCTCTGGAACACCCTCGCCATCTGGGACGGTGGCAACGCCCTGTACGGCTCCCTCATCGGCGGTGCGGTTGGCGCATACATCGGATGCCGCAGGCACGGCATCAAACTGTGGTCGTTCGCCGACGCGCTGGCTCCGGCCATGCTGGTGGCCCAGGCCACTGGACGACTCGGCAACTGGTTCAACCAGGAACTGTTCGGGCTGCCGACCACGCTGCCGTGGGGCCTCCAGATCGACCGGCCCAACCTCGCGCTCACGAATGATCATCTGGAGTCGCTGCCGGCATCCACCCTGTTCCACCCGCTGTTCCTGTACGAGATCATCTGGAACCTCATCGGTGTCGCCATCATCCTGGTGCTCGAACGCCGCCTGCGTGGTCATGGCTCGGAACTGCGCTGGGGCAAAGCCTTCGGCGTGTACCTCATCTGGTACGGGCTCGGCCGGAGCTGGCTGGAGGCGATCCGCATCGATCCAACGAGCGACCACGTGCTCGGACTGCCGGTGAACGTCTTCGCGTCGTTCGTGACCGTCGCGCTCGGCCTCACCCTGTTCCTGGTGCAGTTCTACCGCCACCGCGAGCCGGAGCTGTCGGTGTTCCGCCCGGGATGGGTGCCGAAACCCGACAAGAACGCCAAGGTCGAGGAGAAAGAGCCCGCGAAGGTCTCCTAGGCGAACAGCCTGGTGACCAGTTCGTCCGCGGTGGTCTCGGTCAGGGTCCACGGCAGGAAGATGATGCGGTAGATGATCGGCGCCACCAGGTAGTTGATGACCTCGTCGACCGTGACCGTGGCAGACGAGCCGGCGCGCTCCACCATCACGGTTGCCTCGGCGCGGCGGTTGCGAGTGCAGTCCGATTCGGTGACCCCGGCGGACGACGCTCCGCCGCGCAGCAGTTCGGCATTCACCGGCGAGCTGTAGTGGGTGACGATCTCCCGCGCCCATTCGGTGAGATTTGCCTTCAGGTCGGGGCCCTCGGGGATGGGTCGGGCCGGGTCGAGGCGGTAAGTGGCGATGTCGTTGATCATCGTGGGCAGGTCGCCCCAGCGGCGGTACACGCTCGTGGGATTCACCCCGGCGCGCTCGGCGATCATCGGAATGGTGACCCGGTCGCGTCCGCGCTCGGCGATGAGCTCTTCCACCGCGGTTTTGATGGAGGACATGACCGCGGCGCTGCGGCCGCCCGGACGCTTGACCGGAGAGGTTGTTGTGGACATGAGTCAATACTAAAGCAATTACGTTTGCTTTTGAAGCGAGAGAGGTATATCTTCCAATAACGCAACCATAATTGCTTTAGCAAGGAGAGTCCCGTGACAGCAGCAATCGAGATCGTGCCGGCGAAGGCGCGATTCACGCTCCCGCCCGTCGCCGCGTTCGTTGGCACAGCCATCGCCTTCGCCGCGCTCTACCTTGCTGCCGGCGCGCCAACACCGCTGTTCGTGTACTTCCAGCACGAGTGGGGTTTCCCGGCATCCCTCCTCACCATCGCCTTCGCGGCCTACGCGATCGCGCTGCTCGCGTCACTCCTGGTCGCAGGATCGCTCTCCGATCACCTCGGCCGGAGGCCGGTGCTGATCGGCGCGCTCGCGGTCGAACTGGTCGCAATGCTGATGTTCGTCTTCGCACCGGATATCGGCTGGATCATCGTTGCCAGGGTTGTGCAGGGAATCGCAACCGGTGTCGCCACGAGCGCCTTCACCGCATCGGTGGTCGAGTTGGCTCCGGCGAAGTACAAGCGGGTCGGCCAGATCATCGGCGGCGTCGCCGCAGCGGGCGGTCTCGGAGTCGGAGCGCTGTTCTCCGGCATCGCCATCCAGTTCACGAGCGCGGCGGATGTCATCGTGTTCACGACGCTGGCCGTCATCATGGCGGGCGGCATCCTGGTCGCCATCTTCTCGCCAGAAACCATCACCCCGCGTGGCGGAGTGCGCGCGTCACTCGTTCCGCGCATCTCGGTTCCGCGTGCCGCCCGCCGCGAATTCGCGGCCGGGGTACCCGTGCAGGTGGCGGCCTGGATGGTCGCCGGACTGTTCCTGGGGTTGGCCCCCACCATCATCCGGGTGATCTTCCACATCGACAGCGGCCTGGTGAACGGCCTCACCACGTTCGGGGAGCCGGCGGCCGCCGCACTCGCGGGCTTTCTGCTCGGCGGCCTGAGCGCCCGGCGCACCGCCATGATCGGCGGAGTGGGCGTCATCCTCGGCGCCGCCGTGATCGTGCTCGGCGTGCTGCTCGGCAACTTCCCGCTGTTCTTCATCGGCGGGATCATCGCCGGCGCGGGCTTCGGCGCCTCGTTCACGGGAAGCCTGCGCACCCTCGGGCCGCTCGCTGAGGCGCACCAGCGCGCGGGCCTGTTCGCCGGCGTGTATGTCGTCGCCTACCTCGCGTTCGGAGTGCCGTCGATCATCGTCGGCCAGCTGATCGCGCCACTCGGGCTGCTCCCGGTGATCATCGTGTTCGGGCTGGTCATCCTTGCCGTGGCCGTCGCCGGACTCGTCGCCCAGGCGCGCATCGCTCGCGCCTGAGTTCCGGAACGCTGTCGGTTCGGGGTTCCGCTGCTGGTTAACGGACCGCGAACGGCCGAATCAGCAGCGGAACCGGCGTTGGCGCAGCTCGTGCGCTCAACGCGGCGTGATCGTGCGATCCCAGGCTGCCCAGTCCGCGGCGGCAGCGTCGATCTCGGCTCGATAGGGCGCGTGCTTGGCCGCGGTCTGCTGCACCTCGGCGAAGTGCTCGTACTTCTCCTCCAACGACAGGATGGATGTCCTGAGACCCTCTGCGGGGAACTCGACTCCGACCGCCCCATCGGTCACCACGAACCGTCCGTGGGCACCGCAGGTGGCGCATTCGATGCCGCCAGAAACGATAGTGATCACATCGAGGTGACACATCGGGCAGAGCCCTGGGTCGCCCAGGTATTCGGCCTCGTCCCAGCTGCGGCCGAGTTGCGACGCGACCGCGCGGCCGAGCTGCGCTGCGCGATCGATCGCCGCCGGGTCGAGAACGATGGACGACGGGCTGCCAGCACCGGCGAACTGCACCTGGTCGACGACGGCGAGCTGCATCGACGCGGTGAGCGTGTGCATCAGCGGCAGGGCCAGCGTTTTCCAGTAGCCGGGAATCGACCCTCCCACGGAGATGAAGCCGCCCACCCGCGGCCGCAGCACCCGCTCGTCGATCGCGAACTGCACGGGGATGGGCTCCCCCGCGTCGCGCATTCGCAGCAGCTCCGCCGTGAACGCGACGTCCGCCTGCGGGCCGGAGATCTTGTCGCCGAGCAGCCGGAGCTTGCCGGGGATCGTTCGCGTGTAGATGGGGGCGGAGACGATGAGACCATTACTCTCCATCAGGCGGTCCCAGAACCACTGGCCGTCATCCGGCGCGCCTGACGAGGTTGCGGACGGTCCGAGCGACAGCTCGAGGTCGTCCACGCGCACCAGTTCGACCGTCGCGCCCTCCTCCTCGGCCGCCTTCAGCGCGGCCTTCAACAGGATCTCGGCGCTGCCGCCGCGGTTGCCGGATGACAGTCCCAGGAGTTTCATTCGTCCCCTCCGCCATAGATGCTGCCGTCGCTCAGCGAGTCCCACATGCCGAATACGCCCGCGGTCGGCTGGTGGATTTCGATCGGGTGACCGAACAGGCGACCGCCGCTGAACCAGTTGGCGACCGCTCCGCCCACCGAGGTGGTGAGCAGCGCGCAGCCGGCCGACTCGAGATGGTCGGTCTCGGTGGCGAGATCGTCGGTCCACCACGAGGTGTGACTGACCGCTCCGTGCGCGACGCCGAGCGCCGCGCGGAGCTCCGGCGGCTGCACGTCGTGAGCGACGTTCAGTTCCAGGATGATGGGTCCCCACTGGGCGAACGCGGCTGAGTGATCGAGCACAGCCGGCGCGCCCTGGTAACGGAAGTCGCCGAGGTTCACATGTTCCATGACCCGGAACGGCCCCACCCCGAGAAGCTCGGTCGCGTCGGCCATCGCGGCGTCGAGGTCATCGACCCAGTAGCCGATGTGGTGGAATCCGCGGTTCGTCATTTTTTAGCTCCCGCCAGGTACCTGAACGTGTTTCGCATCGCGACGTGCCCTTTGTCGTCGGTGAACTGCACGAGCGCCCGCTCGATCGCGGCGCCTACTGCATCGAAGCCGGCATCCTCCACCGCACGCGTTCCGCCGCCCGACCCGCGCAGGCCGCGGACGGCATCCGCGACCCGGTCGTAGTCCCAGACGCACTCGACTTCGCCACCGTCGGCGATCTCGAGCCCGGCCGCGGCCAGCGCCGCTTCGAGGTTGCCCGGTGCGGAGAGGGCGTACGGCTGGTGGTCGGCGTCCCGCGCGGGCGGGCTGAGCACGGCCATCGCCTCGTGCACCGAGGTGGACTGCGATCGCCCCGGTTCGGCGAACATGCCGATCGCGAGGCGGCCACCCGGGCGCAGCACGCGGGCGGCCTCCGCGATCGCCGCGATCGGGTCTTCGCCGAACTGGAAAGCGTTCACGCCGGTGACGGCGTCGAACGAGTCATCGTCGAAGGGCAACCGCTGCAGGTCGAGCAGCCGGAGGTCGGCCTGCGGCAGCCGCTCTCGCGCAATGCCGAGCATCGCCTCGGACACGTCGATCCCGGTGACCGTCGCACCCTCCGCCGCCGCGAGCTGGAGCAAAAGCCCGGTTCCACAGGCGACGTCGAGCAGTCGGGTGCCGTTCGAGACACCGGCGGCGTCGAGCACCGCATTGAATAGGGGCCGGTTGTGCGGCTCGCTGAACAGAGCCCAGGCCTCGGGGTCCGCGCTCCACAGCCGCTGCTGCAGCAGTGCGGAATCGGAGAGGGTCGGGGTGGATGGAGTCATTGAGCGGTCACCTTACGAGCGAAGTCGAGCGCGGCGCCCAGCAACGGCGCGGTGTCGGCGACACCGTTCCACATGTGGTTCGCGCCGGGCACCGATGTGAAGTCGACCGGCACGCCCTGCGAGCGCAGGGCATCCGCGAAGTCGCTCGATTGCGACTGCGGCACAAAGGCGTCCGCGTCGCCGTGGGCGATGAGGAAGGGCGGCGCGTCCGCGTTCGCCCGCAGCGCGGGGCTGGCGGCGCGGGCCGCCTCGGGTAGGTCGAGTGCGGTTCCACCCAACCACTGCGACTCTCGCGTGTTCGCGAGCTCGGCGGGGTCGGAAAGCGCGGCGAACGCGATGAGGTCGGACGGGCCGTACCAGTCGATGACCCCGGCCACGCCCGATTCGGGTTCGAGCGCGACCAGGGACGCCAGGGTCGCGCCGGCGGATTCGCCCCATGCGACAATTCGGGAGGCGTCGAGCGAATACTCGGCTGCGTGCTCGCGTAGCCAGCCCAGCGCGGCCCGCACGTCGTCAACCTGCGCCGGAAAGACGGCTTCACCGCTCAGCCGGTAGTCGACAGACGCCACGGCGAAGCCGGCCGCGACGATCCGCCCGAACGACCCATCGGTCGTGAAATTCGGCCCGAACGACCGCCTGCTGCCGAGCCGCCACCCGCCGCCGTGCACGTAGAGCACGACGGGAGCCGGGCCGGCCGCCGGAAGGTGCAGGTCGAGCGTGAGCGGCCGGAAGCCCGGCAGTTCGCAGAAGACGAGATCGCGCAGAACCCGGTGTTTCAGAACCTCGGTGGTCACTCCGCGAACTTCACATCGGGGCGGAACACATGGCCGAACTTCTTCCCGGCCGTGATGAACTGCTCCTGGCTGGGGATGTACGGCACCTTAGGCGGTGTCGTCTCGGTGGTGGGCTTGCCGATCCCGTTGAAGAACCGCTCGAAGCCGCCGGTGTTCACTCCGAGGATCTTCGACGGCCCCACCATCTTGAAGGCGTGCACCGTGTACGCGGGAACGAAACCGAAGTCGCCGGCCTTCAGGATGCGGTCCTGTGCGAAGCCCTTTTCGTCATCCATCCAGACGCGCACGGCGCCGTCGACGATGTAGAAGATCTCGTGCACGTCGGGGTGGTGGTGCGGCGGGATCATTTCGCCGGACGGACCCTCGCAGGTGAAGACGCCGAACTGGCCCTGCGTCTCATCCCCGCTGAGCATGATGGTGAAGAGGGTGTCGAAGACATCGGACTTCTCGCCCTCGCCCTTGTCGAGAAAGAACGGCTTCGGCGTTCCGGGCAGGATGCCGGCGAACGGGTCGAGTGAGCTGTCGGTAGCGGGTGACTCGATTGTCATCGGTCTAACCTCCTTGTTAGTGATGACCTCTACCCTCGGTGAGAGTTCGGGAGAAATCCAGTTCGACCTGCCTATCCATCGTTAGGCTCAGCCTATGGATGTACCGATACATGTCCTGCGCTCCTTCTGCGTGCTCGCGGAAGAATTGCACTTCGCCGCGGCCGCCAAACGGCTGAACATCTCGTCCCCCTCGCTCAGCCAGCAGATCACGCGCCTTGAGCAGAACATGGCTGTGCGCCTCTTCGAGCGCAGCTCGCGAACGGTGGCGCTGACCGCTGCGGGCGCCGACCTGCTTCCGCTGGCGCGGCGGGCACGCGACGCGCACCAGGACGTGCTCGACTGGGCGGTCGCCCTGCATGAGGAACCGGATGGGGTGCTGCGCATCGGCGTGGTCGCCGCCGGCGCCGGTCAGCTAACAACCGCCGTGATCATGAGCGCCGTGCAGCAGATGCCGGGGCTGCGGCTCGAGATGCGGCGGCTCGGATTCTTCGACGCGCCCGACGAACTGCTCGCCGGCCGGGTGGACGCGGTGTTCGCGCCGGGCCCGCTCATCGTCGATGCCGCCAGGATCCGTTCCACCAAGCTGTGGACCGAGCCGCGCGTTCTGGTCGTCTCGAGTCGGCATCCGTTCGCCTCCCGTCGCTCGCTCTCCATCCTGGAGACGGCGGACGAGACCTTCGTCGCAGCATCCGGCGGCAACGCGGCGACGATCGACTGGTGGCTCGTCGACCCTCGCCCGGACGGCAGCCGCCCGAAGCGCGGCCCGGTCGCCGACGACATCGACGGCCTGCTCGAGCTGTGCGCCGCCGGCGTCGGCGTGAACATCGCGGCGGCCTCAGCGGCGAGCCACTACCGCAGGGACGACCTGGCATTCGTGCCGATCGACGACATCGAGCCCGCGACGATCGTGCTGCTCACCCTCGTGCGCCCGGCGACGAGCGCCGCGCACGTCTTCGAGTCGATCGCGGTCACCGAGTCGCAGCGCACTGTGTTCGCCTGACCATGTTCGCCTGAGGGCGTCAGGGCTAGTGTGATTCGCATGACTGCTGAGCTTCGCAACTTCATCAATGGCGAGTACGTCGAGGCGAAGGGCGACGGGTCGTTCGACCTCATCGACCCGGCGACGGAGAAGAGCTACGGCAGCTCGCCGGTCTCAGGCGCCGCGGATGTCGACGCCGCGTTCGGCGCAGCGGCAGCAGCGTTCGAGGAGTGGGGCGAGACCACCCCGTCGGAGCGACAGCTCGCGCTGTTCCGGATCGCGGACGCCATGGAGGCCCGCGCGGAGGAGTTCGCCGACCTGGAGTCCACAGACACCGGCAAACCGCGGGCGTCCCTGGTGGCGGACGAGATCATGCTCTCGGTGGACCAGATCCGGTTCTTCGCGGGAGAGGCGCGGCACCTGAGCGGCATGGCGTCAGGCGAGTACCTGAAGGACCACACCTCGCAGATCCGCCGCGAACCGATCGGCGTGATCGGGCAGGTGACCCCGTGGAATTACCCGCTCAACATGGCGGTCTGGAAGTTCGCGCCCGCGATCGCCGCGGGCAACACCACGGTGCTGAAGCCGAGCGACACCACGCCCTCGTCGACCCTGCTGCTGGCCGAGGTGGCCGCCGAGTTCCTGCCGAAGGGCGTGCTCAACGTGATCACCGGCGACCGCACCACAGGCGCAGCGATGATCGAGCACAAAACGCCGCAGATGGTGTCGATCACCGGGTCGGTGCGGGCGGGCATGGAGGTGGCTCGTTCGGCAGCCTCCGACCTCAAGCGCGTGCATCTCGAGCTGGGCGGCAAGGCGCCGGTGATCGTGTTCGATGACGCGGACATCCCGTCGGCCGTCGAGGGCATCGCCATCGCCGGCTATTTCAACGCCGGCCAGGACTGCACGGCGGCCACCCGCGTGCTCGTGCAGGCGGGCATCCACGACGAATTCGTCGCCGCGCTGGCCGCCTACGCGAGGGAGAACGCGAAGACGGGCGCGCCGAGCGAGACCGACATCCTGTTCGGGCCGGTGAACAACGCGAACCAGCTCGCGCAGGTGGAGGGTTTCATCGCGAACCTTCCGAGCAACGCGAACATCGAGCTCGGTGGTCACCGCCAGGGCACGACCGGGTACTTCCACGAGGCGACCATCGTCAGCGGACTGAAGCAGACTGACGACGCCGTGCAGCGCGAGATCTTCGGCCCGGTGATCACCGTGCAGAAGTTCACCGACGAGGCCCAGGCTCTCGAGTGGGCGAACGGCGTGCAGTACGGCCTCTCGTCGAGCGTTTGGACGAAGGATCACTCCCGCGCCATGCGCTTCGCGAAGCACCTCGACTTCGGCTGCGTGTGGATCAACACCCACATCCCGCTCGTCGCCGAGATGCCGCACGGCGGGTTCAAGCACTCCGGCTACGGCAAAGACCTCTCGTCGTACGGCTTCGAGGACTACACGCGCGTGAAGCACGTGATGAGCTACATCGGCTAGCGCTGCGGCCTTGCTCACGATAGGATACTTTCGGTAGGCGAAACTGACTTTTAGGGAGTTGCCGTGGTCGATGACGACGCACCGGGTAAGCCCGCGAACCAGTACAGGATCGAGTCTCTGGCCAAAGGCCTTCAGGTACTGAAGCTGTTCGACGAGAACACCGTCTCGCTTCGCCTGCGGGAGATCTGTGACCGCACCGGCATCCCCATGCCCACCGCGTTCCGCATCGTCTCCACCCTCGAGGAGGACGGCTTCCTCGACCGCACCCCCGACGGCGACCTGCAGCCCGGCGTCTCCGTGCTCACGCTCGGCTCGGCCGCGCTTCGCGGATCGAGCCTGGTGCAGGTGAGCGAACGACCGCTGCGCCACCTCGCGGAGACGACCGGCGAGACCGTCAACCTCGGCATCCTGATCAATGACCAGGTGCTCTACCTCGCCCGGCTGAAGAACGCCGACCTCGTGACCGCCAACGTGCAGGTCGGGTCGACACTGCCCGCCATCTACACCTCGATGGGCAAGCTGCTGCTCGCCTTCCTCAGCCCGGTAGAGCTCGACCAGCGCGTCGGAGCCCACTCGTTTTCAGGGGGTGCCGGGCCGAACGCGGTCACGTCGCGGGCCGAGCTTGATGCCCGGCTCGCCCTCATCCGCGAGCAGGGGTACTCGATCCAGGACCAGGAGCTGGCCCAGGGCCTGCGCTCCGTCTCGGTGCCGATCTTCGGGCGCGCGGAGAGCCCGGTCGCCGCCATCAACATCGCGGTGTCATCCTCCCGGCACGATGTGCACTCCCTGCGCAGCGTGCTGTTGCCACGGCTGCAGGAGGCCGCAGCGGACATCAGTATGAGGTTGAAGGCGCTGTGAGGGTTCCGCGTCTCACCCCGGCCGAGCTCGACGCCGACCAGACCGCGTTGTACTCGGAGATTACCGGCGGCCCTCGAGCACAGGGTCCGCAGCACTTTGCGCTCGCGGCCGACGACGGGTCGCTCAACGGACCGTTCAACGCGCTGCTTCTCTCCCCTGTCCTGGGCCGCTCGCTCCAGGCGCTCGGAGCAGCGGTTCGCTACGCGACCGCACTCACCGGTCGCGAACGAGAGATCGCAATACTCATCGTCGCCGCCCACTGGCACAGCGCGTTCGAGCTCAACTCCCATGAGAGTGTCGGCCGCGCGGCCGGGCTCACCAACGCTGAGCTGGAATCGCTGAAAGCTGGCGAAGTTCCGGAGCTAGCGGATGCCCGCGAACGCGCGATCGCGGAAATCACCCGTGCGATGGCGAACGGCGACATCGACGACGACCAGTGGTCGCGCTTCAGCGCTCAGCTCGACCCTTCCACCATCTTCGAGCTCTCGACCCTCGTCGGGTACTACGCCACCCTCGCCCTACAACTGCGTGTCTTTCGCGTGAGCTAAGGAACAGCAATGAAACTCACCCACTACGGTCACGCCTGCGTGCTCATCGAGACCGACAAGGGTGCGCGCATCCTCATCGATCCGGGCACGCTTTCCCACGGTTTTGAGTCGCTGCAGGGCCTCGACGCGATCCTGGTCACTCACAACCATGACGATCACCTCGACGTGGAGCGGGCGCTGGCGCTGATCGCTGCGAACCCGGGCGCGCTCGTTCTCGCCGACCCGGAGAGCGCGCCGACCATCTCGGCTCGTTCGGTTGCGGCCGGCGAACGCATCGACGTCGGAGGGTCGGCCATCGAGATCGTCGGCGAGAAGCACGCGCCCATCTACGAGAACATCCCCGGGAGCGCGAACGTCGCATACCTGATCGACGGCGGCGCTTTCTACCACCCGGGTGACTCGTTCGAGGTTCCGGCGGTGAAGGTCGATGTGCTCGCTCTGCCGATCGGCGGACCCTGGATGAAACTCGCAGACGCGATCGACTACCTACGGGCGGTGAAGCCCCGCATCGCGGTGCCGATCCACGAAGCGAACTGGACCCAGGAGGGCACGGCTCACTTCATGATCGGCCACTTCACGCCGGAGGGCACCACGTTCTCCCCCGTCCAGCGCGGGGTGGCGACGGAGGTCTGACCCTTAAGCGGTTCGAGCTTGTCGAGACCTCACCGGCGGGTTACTCGTTGGTGAGGTCTCGACAAGCTCGACCCGCTTAACTTGTGCGCGTCAAATCCAGGAGCGCTCCACGCCGTGCACCAGCGCGACCATGAGCTCGTGCAGCGGGGTCGGCACGCCGGTTTCGCGTCCCGCGGCGACGATACCGCCGTTCAGCACGTCGACCTCCGTGCTGCGGTGGGCGGTGACATCCTGCAGCATGCTCGCACGGTGTCCGTAAGCGATCTCGATGGCCTCGTCGATCATCGCGCCCGGGTCGGAGTCGAGCGTGATGCCGAGGGCGGCCGCAACCGCCGCGCCCTCGGCGATGAGACCGTCGACGACGGGACGTAACAACGGATCGTCGCCGAGCTGCCCGACGCTGAGGCCGGTGACCGCGCCGAGGGCGTTGCCGGCCGCGTTGAAGACCAGCTTCGTCCACTGGGCGCCGCGGGCATCCGCCATCGCGTGGGTCGGCATGCCGCCGCGGTCGATCAGCTCCGCCAGGATGCCCACCTCCTTCGTCGTCGCAGGCTTCGGCTCGAAGGGCCCGAGCCAGGTGCCGCCTGTCGCGTCGAAGTGCACGATGCCCGGCGCAGTCGGGTGCCCGGCGGCGAGGGTCGTGCCCCGGATCACGCGGGGGGCGAACTCAGCGATCAC
Organism: Microbacteriaceae bacterium; assembly: GCA_025463565.1. GTDB lineage: Bacteria > Actinomycetota > Actinomycetes > Actinomycetales > Microbacteriaceae > Lacisediminihabitans. The sequence continues at coordinate 9,713 of JAODAT010000138.1, read as the reverse complement.
CTCCTCGTTGCCGATGCCGTTCTGCACGCTGGCGACGGCGGCGTTCGCGAAGACCGCGGTCATCGATCGCATCGCCGCTCGCGTGTATTCGGACTTCACCGCGACGATGCCGAACTCGCACGGCGGGATTTTATCGGCACTCGTTCGGGCATTCACCCTCGCGCGAACCGACGCCTTGCCGGTGAGTTCGAGCCCGTCCCGGTTGATCGCGTCGACCGTCGCCTGCGAAACATCGAAAGCCCACACCGTGACGTCGTCGAGTTGGGCCAGGTGCGCGGCGAACAGGCTGCCGATCGCCCCCGCGCCGACGACGCAGACGCTGGTCACGCGAAGTCCGCGAGCACGCCGGCGGCGATCTCGTCGGCGAGCGTCGCGTCGATGCCCGCGATGCCGAGTCCGCCGACGGTCGAGTCGCCTTCGCCGATCGGGCGTCCGCCGAGCACAGTGAGGATCGGGTACGGCAGCGATGGGGCGACGCGAGGGTCGACGTCCCCGCTCGGGAGCTGGAAGGTTGCGGCGGCAGCCGCGACGGCGAGCGAGACGAATGCGCCCGACGTGGCCGCGCCATCCATCACGTCCTGCTGGATCGGGTCCCCTCGGTGATCGACGATGGCGACCGCCACACGAACGTCACGTTTCGTCGCCTCCGCGATCACGGCATCCGAGAGTCGCATGGCCCACTCGTGTTCGAACTGGGCGGACGCCCGCGGTGCCGGGGCCATTCCGAGGCCTTCCGGCGCGTCCTCGGGAAAGTCCCCGAAGGAGCGCGCCCAGCGCGCGTAGTCGTCACCGTGCTGGCCGACGTATGGCAGGCCGAGGGCGTAGTGGATGAGCAGGTCTTCGGGGTTAGCCGGCTTGCCGTCGGCGATCATGGTGACCTGTTCCACGCCGGCCGGGAAGAAGGGGCTTACGGTAGCGCCCGACGCCGCGATGCCGCCGATGATCTCATCGCCATCGAAGATCGGCATGCCACCGGCGCCCGGGAAGAGAGCCTCGGGCGACGCGGTTTTGAAACCCTGCTCGACCGGCGCGGATACGAAGTTCATGCGGGTGAGGTGCTCGGCGCTCGGGATCTGCTGGGTTCCGGAGATCCAGGCCTTCGACCGGGCTCGCGTCATGCCGCCAGCACCGCCGCGATCCATCCGTGACGTGGTCACCAGTGCTCCGCTGGCACCGACGACGGCGACACCGCCGCGGAGGCCCAACTGCTCGGCCTTGTCGATCGCCAGCTGCACGAGCGCTCGCGCCTCGGCGAGCGGGATGTCCCTGGTATGTCCTTTGCTCATTTTCGTACCTTAGCGACGGCGATCACCGGCTGCGGGCTGAGTGCCGGCGGTTTGCTGGTCGGGAAGACGCGGTCGCGCAGTTTCACGATCCGGAGCGCGATGCCCTTCTCCCCCGCCATCTCGCTCGCGACGCCGTTCGGGTTGCCGATCGCGGTGATGGCGAGCGCGATGCCGGCGACGATCATCTGGTACTGGCCCACGTGGATTACGTCGTCGAGGAAGGAGACGAACAGCCCGTCGGAGGAGAACATCAGCCCGGCGATCACGGCACCGGCGATGCGGCCGATGCCGGCGACGTAGGTGATGGCGAGCACCGTAAGCGAGGTGAACACCGCGAACGACGACGACGAGACGGTGCCCTGTTGGTAGGCGAGCAGGCCTCCCCCGATGCCGGCGATGAACGCGGACAGCGCGAACCCGTAGAGCTTGAGCGGCGCGACCCGGATTCCCATATACGCGGCGGCGCGCTCGTTCGAGCGGACGGCGATCATCATGCGCCCCGTCGCCGAGGTGCGAAGCCGAGCCACGCAGTAGCCGACGAACACGACGATCACGAGCAGCAGCACGCCGAAGGTGATGGTCGGGTAAATCTTGCCGTCGGAGATGCCGAGATTCAGCCCGAATAACGAGGGCGGCGCAACCTTGCGGCCGCCGAGGCCGCCGGTGAAGCCGACGTTGCTGAAGACCAGCGCATCCATCGCCGCGGCTGTCGCGAGGGTGACGACGGCGAGACTAACCCCGCGCACCCTCAGGGCCGGGAGACCGATCAGGATGCCGATGGGTACGACGAGCAGCGCCGAGAGGATGAGGGAGAACGGGAAGGGGATGCCGAGGTCACCGGCCAGGTGGCTGAGGATGAACGCGCCCATCCCCACGAACGACATCTGCGCGAGGGAGACCTGCCCGATGAATCCGCTGAGCAGCACGAGCGACAGGCAGATGCACATCGTGATGATCGACGACATGAACGCGGCCCGCAGGGAGCCCTGCAGCAGCACGAGGATGATGAGCCCGATCACGAAGGTGATGATCGAGGTGAGCAGCGGCCGCGATGGCCGGCCGAGCCGCGGATTCCGCCACGTGCCGGCATTGCCGCGGGCGCCGAGCCGTCGAGCGCTCAGTGTCATCGTGATGAGGATGATCACGAACGGCACGCCGTCGGAGAGTCCCTGCTGCGGCAGCCAGGTGAAGATCGTCTGCAGCTTGATCAGCTCGGACTGCACGATGCCGAGTCCGAGACCGGCGACCGCGGTCCAGCCGAACGACTGGAAGCGACCGATCAGTGCGGCCCCGAGGGCGGGCACCACGAAGAGTGTGTATGAAGTGGGGTCGAGGGAGGAGATCGGGGTGATGAGAATGCCCGACCCCGCGGCGAGGAAGCTCGCGATCACCCAGTTGCGGCCGGCGACCGACACCGGGGAGATGCCGATCAGCGCGGCGCCGGTCTCGTTCTCGGCGCTGGCGCGCGTGGCGAGGCCGAACTTCGTCCAGCGATAGACGACGAGAAGCACCGCGGCGACGACGATCACGATGCCGGCGAGGTAGATGCGGTCTGAGGGGAAGGCGATGCCAGCGAGCCGGATCGGTTCGCTGGGGAGGATGGGAGAGGACGCCAGCGACGTGGTGCCGAAGTTGAGTACGGCGGTCGCCTCGAGGAAGAGCATGACACCGACCGACGCGCACACCTTGGTGAGCGGTGACGCCTGCAGCAGCGGCCGGTAGACGCCGAGGAACAGTAGCAGGCCGAGCACGGTGCCGTAGACGAGAGTGATCACCAGCGCGGGAGCCAGGTCCATGGCCTGGCCCCCGGCGGTGAGCGGTATTTCGTGCGGGATGACGGGCCACGGGAGCTCGAGAACCCCCGTGGACCGCAGGTTGACGAACACGTACGCGCTGAACATCGCGATGGCGCCGTGGGCGAAGTCGATCACGCCGGTGCTGCGATATTTCAACACCAGGCCGAGGCCGAGCAGTGCGTACACCGATCCGGCGCCGAGCCCGAGGAGCACGAAGAGCAGGAAAGCGCTCATGTGTTCGTCACATCCCTTTTATCTGGTTAGGCGATCAGTTCGTCGGGGGTACGTAGTACTTGCCCGGTGTGACGAACGTCTTCTGTGCGACGACCGGCACCCCACCCTTGATCTGGCGAATCTGCTGGTACGAGTTGCACACGGCGCTTGCACCGGCGAGCTGCTTGCCGTCGCAGGTGTACGGGTGACCCATGAAGTTGACGTTGTCCGTGCCGGCGCGGAACGCGGCGAGGATCTTGTCTTTCGTGAGGTCGGCCGTGGTGAACTTCGCCAGCTTGGCCTGAACATCGATGACGCTCTGGAAGCCGATGGCCGCCAGCGAGTCGAGAGCGATGGTCGCGGGTGCGTACTTCTTCAGCGCGGCGAGGTAGACCTTGGTGTCGGCGGTACCGGCCATCGGGTCCTCAACCGGGGAGGCGAAGTACAGGCCCTCGGCTCCGCCGTTCGCGCCCTTGATGGCCGCGGGCGAGGTGCAGGGGTCGATCCCGACGATCTTCGCCGTGTTACCGAGCTGCTTGAGCGAGTTCAGGATGTTCGGGCAGGCCGCCGGAGCGTCCACGTAGATCACGTCGGGGCTCGCACCGACGGCGGTCGCGACCGCTGCCGAGACGTCTGACGCGGTCGGGGCGATCGCGATCGGCGTCACCTTGGTGATGCCGGCGTTCTTCATGGTCGGGATGATCGCTCCCTCGGCCGAGGCTGTGCCCTGGGTGTCCGAGGTGTAGATCACTGCCGCCGACTTGGCGCCGAGCGTCTTCGCCGCGTAGACGGACGCCGCGGCGTTGTCGGCGGTGGAGATGCTGGAGAAGATCACGGCGTTCGCGTAGTTCTGCTCGACCGGCGTGAACGGGATACCACCGAGGTAGGCGAGTCCGGCGCTCTGGTAGATCGGGATGGCGCCGGGAGCTCCGGTGTCACCGGCGCCGAGGATGGCGACCGGCTTCTGGTCGAGGATCTGGTTGGCGCAGCGGGCCGAAGTGGCCGGCGAGCCGTCGGTCGCACAGGAGACGATCTTGATCGGGTGCCCGCCGATGCCGCCCTTGTACTCGTTCACGTAGGAGACGGCAGCCTCCTCCGCCTGGCGGATCTCGGGGAACGTGACCGGGCCCGACTCGAGGTTCAGGACGCCGAAGACGATCGGGGTGCCCTTCGCCACATTCTTCGCGCCGAGGCCGCTGGATGCCGCGCTCGAGCTCGAAGGGCTGGTCGTGGTGGTGGTCGAACAGGCCGCAAGGGCGATGCTCGCTCCCAGGGCGATGGCGACTATCGCCACGTTCCTGGCTTTCTTCGTGATTGCCATGTCACTCCTTCATTGCAGTTCGTGTGGCGCAACCTCGCCCGACGGGCGAGGGTTCGTGCAGTCCCCATCGGGGCGGGGACTGCAGGTTCATGGGGATCTCCTGGTGAGGGCTTCGACGGCTTCGACGTCGCCGAAATATGAGGCTTCGATGAGGTCCTGGCTGGAGCGGAGCTTCTCGGTGGTGCCCTCCAGCACCACGCGGCCGTGCGCCAGCACGTAGGCGCGGGAGGCGACATCCATCGCCAGGGCCACGTGCTGTTCGACGACCAGCACGGCGGTGTTCAGCTGGGAGGCGATGTCTTTCAGCACGGGGAGCAGGCGCTCCACGACGACCGGAGCGAGGCCGAGGCTCATCTCGTCGACGATGAGCAGCTTCGGACTTCCGACCAGGGCACGACCGACCGCGAGCATCTGCTGCTCGCCGCCCGACAGCATTCCGGCCTTGCGGGTGAGGCACTTCTTCAGCTCGGGCAAGAACTCGAGCACGCGCGCCTCGCTGTCGGCCGCATGACCGCGAACGCTCGCGACACGCAGGTTCTCGCGCGTGGTCAGGTCGTGGAAGAGTGCCCGATCTTCCGGCACGAGCGCGACACCCTCGCGAGCGAGCCGGTGCGCGGATCGTCCGGCGGTCGAGACCCCGGCCAGGGAGATCGTGCCGGCCATCGGCTTGATGAGTCCGGCGATCGCCGACAGTGTGGTGGTCTTGCCAGCGCCGTTCGATCCGAGGAGAGCGACGATCTCGCCGGGAGCGACAGTCATGCTCAGCCCGCGCACGACCGGCAGCCCGTTGTAGCCGGCGTCGAGGCCCGAGACATCGAGCATGTTCGTCGTCTGAATAACATCAGGCTTTGACATCGTGGCCTCCGAGGTAGGCCTCGATGACGCGATCGTTCTTGCGGATCTCGTCGGGCGTGCCCGAGGCGATCACCGACCCGAAGTCGATCACGTAGATGCGGTCGCAGACGCCGAGCACGAGTTCCATGTCGTGGTCCACCAGCAGCACGCTGACGCCGTGGCCGGGGAGCGAGCGAAGCCGCTGGCCGAAGGCGATGCTCTCATCGGTGTCGAGGCCGGCGGCCGGCTCGTCCATGAGCACCAGGCGCGGACGCTTCGCGAGGGCCCGTGCGACGCCGGCGAGCTTGCGCTGCCCGTGCGACAGTTCGCTCGGGAACCGATCGAGCGCGTCGTCAAGATCGCACAGCGTCGACGCCCAGGCGATGTCGTCGACGCCCTTCGGCTTGCTCGGCCGCACCAGGTCGGCGAGCATGCTCAGGAGGGTCGGCTGCTCGGCGGCGACCTGCAGGTTCTCGCGCACGGTGAGGTCGTCGAACAGCTCGACGGACTGGAACGTGCGCATGAGCCCGCGCCGTGCGATCGAGTGCGAGGCGAGACGATCGAGGCTGCCACCCTCGAAGACGACGCTGCCGCCGCGGTTCGGGATGGCGCCGGTGAGCGCGTCGATGAACGAGGACTTGCCCGCGCCGTTCGGCCCGATGAGGCCGACGATCTCGCCCTCGTCGATGGTGAGGGAGACGTTGTCGACCGCGACCACGGCGCCATAGGCGACGCGAAGGTCGGTCACGTCTAACAGCCGCGTCATTGCGCCTCCGGGGTGAGAACTGCGTTGTCGTTGGTAACTTTCACTCTGAGAAAGTTACTTTTATCTTTCGTTGTGCCGAACCTAACGCGGCTCGATCCGTGTGTCAATCAGAGCCCGCGGACGTGAAGCGAGTCGTGATCGAACCGATGCCTTCGATGCTGCTGACGAGCACGTCACTGGCGCCGATGAAGCGCTTCGGGGTGCGCGCATTGCCGATGCCGGACGGTGTTCCGCTGAAAATGATGTCGCCGGGCAGCAGCGCGCAGACGGCCGACAGCCGGGCGACGAGCTCGGGGATGTCGTAAATCATGCTCGACGTGCGCGAGTGCTGGAGCGTCTCGCCGTTGATTCCGCACCGGATGTCGAGGTCGGCCGGATCGGCGAACTCGTCGGTCGTGACCAGCCACGGCCCGGTTGGGCCGAACCCGGTGTACGACTTGCCGAGGCTGAACTGCGGCTTCGACCCCTCGAGCTGCACGTGCCGCTCGGAGAGGTCCTGGCCGATCGTGTAGCCGGCGACGTAGCCCCAGGCGTCAGCACGCGAAACGTGAAACGCTCGCTTCGCAATGACGACGACCAGCTCGACCTCCCAGTCCACGAACTCGCTCGGAAGCACGACCGTGGCCGCAGGTCCGGTGAGACAAGCGGGGAACTTCGTGAACGTGACGGGCATCGAGTCGCTCGGGTAGCCGGCTTCGGCCGCGTGCTCCGCGTAGTTGATGCCGATCGCGAACACCTGCGCGGGGCGCGGCACCGGAGCGCCGAGCTGCGTGCTTTCGAAGGCATCCCCCGACGACGGGTCGATGGATGCCGCCCAGGCGACGAAGTCGTCCCACCGCTCGTAGACCCCCTGCGGGTCAGCTCCGAACACACCGTCGCTCGCGCGCTCGACATCGACCGCCCGCTCGCCATCGGTGATGACGAGCCGGCCGTCGAGATTAGCGAGCTTCACCAGTCGACCCGCTGCGGGGCCGGCTCGCCGTGCGCCTCTTCCCAGCTCACCACGTGGTTCTTCAGCACACCGATGCCGGCGATCTCCGCCTCGATCTGGTCGCCGGGCTGCAGGTAGAAGTCGAACGGATTCGGCTGCACCGCCGCGACACCCGAGATGGTGCCGGTCGTGATGATGTCGCCCGCGCTGTAGACCTGCGGCGAGTGGTACGCCACCAGGTGCGGAAATTTGATGCGGGTCTGGTTGGTGTTGCCCTGCTGGCGCACCTCGCCGTTGACCCGCAGCTGCATCGGCAGCTCGTGCATGTCGGGCACCTCGTCGGCCGTGACGATCCACGGGCCGATGGGGCAGAAGGTGTCGATGCCCTTGCTGAACGAGAAGACGCCGGATTCCATCTCTTTACGCTGGATGTCGCGCGCGGTGATGTCGTTGAACACGGTGAAGCCGGCAATGTAGTCGACCGCTTCGTCGGGACCGAAGAACTTACCGGACTTGCCGATGATGATTCCGAGTTCGAGCTCGTAGTCGAGCTCTTTGGTGAGGCCTTCCGGGTAGACGATCGCGTCATCCGGTCCGATGATCGCATCGACGTTCTGGAAGAACACGATGCCCTTGTGCACCGGATGTGACCAGTCGACCGCCTGCAGCTCTTTGTGGTGGTCGGCGAAGTTGCCGGCCGTGTGGAAGAACTTCTTGGGATGAATCGGCGCGCGCAACTTCACGTCGGCGTAGTTGAGACGCTCGCCGGTCTCCTTCACGTCTCCGCCGCGCTCGAAGTATTCGCGGGTTGACGGCACATCGAGTTCGATGACCGTGCCCTCTTCGAGTTCCAATCTGCCGACCCGGCCGTTGTCGAAGGTGATCAGTTTCATTTTCTTATGCTCCAACCATGTTGAATCCGCCATCGGCGAGAAGGTATCCGCCGGTGAGATGTGCCGCTTCGTCGGTCGCTAGCCAGAGGCAGGTGCCGGCCACGAACTCGGGCGGCGGGATGTGTCCCATCGGCGTCTGGGAGAGCAGCACCTCCTTGCGTCCCGCCTTCCAGTCGGCGCGGTTCAACAGCTTCTCGGTCTCCATGAAGCCGGGAGCGAAGGTGTTGACCCGCACGGCCGGCGCCAGGGCCTTCGCGTAGGACTTGGTGATGCCGACGATCGCGTACTTGGCCGCGGCGTACTGCGGCGCCCGCGGTGAGCCGCGCACGATCACGGTTGACCCGACGTTGATGATGTTGCCGTGGCCCTGCTCCAGCATCCGCTCACCGAACTCGTGGGTCATCAGGAGCGTGCCCTTGACGTCGATGTCGATGACGGCATCGAGCGCCTCCTGGGTGAGCTCGCGCCAGTCCATCTGCTCACTGGAGACGTCGCCGACGTTGTTCACAAGAACGTCCAGCGTGCCGAAGGCCGCGAAGACCTCATCGGCCATCTTCTTGATGGCGGCCCAGGTCTGGATGTTGGCCTGCACCATGATCGCCTCGCCGCCGATCGCTTCGATGCGCTTCACGGTCGCCTCGGCGCCCGCCTTCGACGAGTTGTAGTGCACGGCGACCTTGGCGCCTTCCTGCGCCGCGCGGAAGGCGATCTCGGCGCCGAAGCCGGTGCCGGCTCCGGTGACGAGTACCGTCTTGCCTTCGAAGCGGGGGTATATCTGGGGCATTGTGTTCTTCCTTCGTTACTGGTGATGCGGGCTATACGAGAGTGCGGCCACCGTCGATGTACAGAACGTGACCGGTGATGAACTGCGCATGATCTGAGGACAGGAAGAGCACGGGTCCGACGACCTCGGACGGCACTCCGAGCCGCCCGGCCGGAACGAGGCTGATCAGGTCTTCGCGCACGCCGGGCTTGGCGAGATAGTCCGCGGTGAGTGGGGTCTCGATGTACCCGGGAGCGACGGCGTTCACGGTGACGCCCGACTTCGCCCACTCGGCCGCCATCACGCGCATCATTTGGTTGAGCCCGCCCTTGGATGCCGCGTAAGGGGCGTGATTCTTGTGCGCGAGGAGGCCCGACACCGATGAGAATACGACGATGTGACCGTGCTTCTGCTCGACCATATGGCGGCCAGCGGCCTGCGCGACCCCGAAGGCGGTGGAGAGGTTGGTGCGCATGATGCGCTCCCACTCCGCCTCGGTGAAGTCGAGGACGGGTCGGCGATCATTCATGCCGACGCAGTGCACCAGCACGTCGAGTCCGCCGAGCATCTCGATTGCCTCAGCGACAACCCGGCCACCCGCACCCTCTTCGAGCAGGTCGGCCGTGATCGTGCGGACATCGGGCACCGCGTCGAGGCGGGCCTGGTCGCGATCCACGATGACCACGGATGCTCCCGCCCCGACGAAGCCGCCAGCCAGGTCGGTACCGATGCCTCCGGCGCCGACGATGAGCACTCTGCTACCGCTCAGCCCCAGCCAGTCCTGCTGCGCTCTCGGAGCGTTTTCTGTTGTCTGCACGCTCAAAGTCCCAACTTTGCGTCACTTCACTGTGTGAAAGTCATTTTCGTCTTTTGAATGTACGCTGGATCACATGACGTTGTCAACGCGGAC
>JAODAT010000119.1 GCA_025463565.1 Microbacteriaceae bacterium | reverse complement strand
GGACCACGGGCGCTCGTCGTCGTGGGCGACGGCAAGTTCTGGTCGAACGGGCTCGACCTCGAGTGGATGCAGGCGCACCCCGCCGAGTCGCCCGGCATGATCGACGCGTTGCACGACCTGTACGCGGCGATTCTTGCCGCCCCCTTCCCGACCGTCGCCGCCCTCCAGGGCCACTGCTATGCCGGCGGGGCGATCATGTCGATGGCCTTCGACCTGCGCATCATGCGCGAGGATCGCGGGTTCTTCTGCTTTCCCGAGGTGTCGATCCGCATCCCGTTCAGCCCGGGCATGAGCTCGCTGATCTCGGCGAAGCTCCGTCCCCAGGCTGCAACCCGCGCGATGGTGTTCGGCACCCGGTTCACCGGACCGGATGCACTGGCCGCCGGCATCGTCGACGAGACCGTCGATGAGGCCGGTCTTCTCGCCCGCGCACTCGCCGTCGCGGCGGAACTCGCCCCCGCATCCGGAGCCACCATGGGAACGATCAAGAGCACGCTGTACGCCCCCGTTCTCGAGGCGCTGCGCTCGCATGCCCCGATCGACCTGTCCGGCATCCTGCACGCCTGAAACAATGCCCCGAACTGGGGTAATGCCGTCATTTGTTAGCGCTGCTAATTTCTAACTAGATAGCCGGGGGGCATTTGTCGTCCGGGGGTCTACTGGTTCGTGCCGGAGCGCGGGGGCGCCGAGACGCGAGGAATCCAGTTCGCCGCGAGTCGGGTAGCTCGAGGCCAGACCAGATCGCCGCCGCGACAGCCAGGGAGCGGCGGCGATCGGTCTGTTCAGGCTACGAGCTGCTCGGCTCGTGACGTGTCGACATCGAACAGCGCCGAAGGCGCATCGACGGGCGTCTCTTCCGTAGGCAGCGACACTTCGCTCTGAGGTGCGGCCGCCTTCTTCTGCGGCGCGAGCTCTGCCGCAATGCTCCAGGCGAGGGACTCGGCGACCGTCTCATTGAAGATGTTGTGCTCTTCGGCGATGCCCTTCATGCTCACGGTCCACATGCCGGTCGGGCCGAACGACTCCACCAGGCGCTCCCGCACGAGATCGAAGACCAGCTTCTGCACTTCGTCGTACTGCTCGGCCGTGAGTGCCCTGGTGCGACGTCGCAATGGATTCTGCACGGTACGGCCTTTCACGAACGAGGGGCTGGTTACCTGACTATTGTCAGTGACCAGCCCCCCATTCGTCGGCCAACACGCGAGGCGTTACTCCTTCTTGTCGGGGAAGACTTCGCCTTCCATCGCGTCGTACCCCTCGACCTGCGGGTCGCCGTGCAGGCCCTTGCTGAGCGCGAACTCCTCCTCAGGGGAGAGCACCAGGCGCTTGCGGCTGATCAGGGCGAACAGGATCAGGCCGATCACGTAGACGCCCGCGATGGCCGCGATCGCTATCTGGTAGCCCGGGTTGAACAGGAAGGCGACGAAGATCACCAGGGCGATGATGCCCGCGATGACCGCACCTGCAATCCCGGTGGGGCTCTTGTATGGACGCTTTGCGTTCGGGAACTTCTTGCGCAGGATGACGAACGAGATCATCTGCATGATGTACGAGACGACCGCGCCCCAGATGGCGATGTTGAGCGCGGTGGCGCCGGCCGTTCCGGCGGAGCCACCCGTGGCATCCACGAAGATCAGCAGCAGCACGCCGAGGACCGCTCCGACGACGAGTGCGAGCACCGGCGTCTGGCGCTTGCCCGTGATCGACAGCCACTTCGGGTAGTAACCGGCGCGGGACAGCGAGTACAGGTTGCGTCCGTACGCGTACATAATGCCCTGCAGGGATGCCAGCAGGCCGATCAACGCGAAGATGGCGAGAAGACCGGTAAGGCTCTTCGGCACCATCAGGGCGAAACCGTCGAGAAGCGGCTGGCCAGACGGCCCGATCTCCTTGGCGCCGATAACGCCCGTGTTGACGATGAAGATCACGACGGCCGCGACAAGCAGGGTGACGAGCGCGATGATGCCGGCCTTCGGGATGTCCTTCTGCGGATTCTTCGTCTCCTCAGCAGCGAGCGGGAGCTCTTCGATTCCGAGGAAGAACCACATCGCAAAGGGGATGGCGGCCAGAACCGGAAGGAAACCGCCCGGCAGGAAGGTGCTGTTGCCGGCGGTCGGCTTGACGTCCCACAGCTTGTCGACGTGGAAGGTGCCGGTCGAGAAGGCGACGATCACGAAAACGGCCAGGATGGCGAGGGAGATGAACGAGACGATGATCGCCAGGCGGAAGCCGATCGCTGCACCCAGCGCGTTCACCGCGAGGAAGATCACGTACAGGATGATCCACATGATCCACGCCGGGAGCTGGAAGTTGAAGAACGCGGCGAGTGCACCGTTCGCGTAGTCGGCCGCGAAGTAGACGACCACCGCGGTCGTCACCACGTACTCGATGGTCTCCGCGAGACCCGTGACGAAACCGCCCCACGGCCCCATCGCGGCGCGGGCGAAGGAGTACGCGCCGCCGGTGTGCGGCAGGGCCGCCGACATCTCGCCGATCGAGAACAGCATGGTGAAGTACATGACGACGACGATCACGACGGCAATGGCCATTCCGCCGAACCCGGCCGTGGACATCCCGAGGTTCCAGCCGGAGAACTCACCGGAGATGACGGCGGCGACGCCGAGACCCCAGATGCCCCAGACGCCCGCGCTTCGTTTCAGCGTTCGCTTCTCGAAATAGCCGGGCTCCGTCTTCTGATAGGTGACGCCGGCAGGTTTGTTCTGTGACATGGATCCTCCAGGGACGGAAACGGATGACCAGAGCTTGGCGTTTATTGGTACCTGATGTCTACCTTTGGATGTAAATAGCGTGTTACGTTCGCGACGAAGATGCCTGACCCCCGCGTGATGTAATGGTCGCCGACAGTCGTTTTTTACTGCGCTTTCAGAGGAGACGCTATGGCCGCGAAAACCGGGATGCTCACGACCGATGAACTCAACGCGCTCATCGACGCCGGTGAGATCGATACGGTGATCGTCGCTTTCACCGACATGCAGGGGCGCCTGGTCGGCAAACGGGCATCCGCACGTCTCTTCAAAGAGGAGATCAGCCAGCACGGTGCCGAGTGCTGCAACTACCTGCTGGCTGTGGATGTCGAGATGAACACCGTGGACGGCTACAAGATCTCGAGTTGGGAGAAGGGCTACGGCGACATGGCCATGATCCCGGACCTCTCCACCCTGCGGCTGGTGCCCTGGATTCCGGGCACGGCTTTGGTGATGGCCGACCTCACCTTCCTCGATGAGACGCCGGTGCCCGTCTCGCCGCGCGAGATCCTGAAGAAGCAGATCGCACGACTCGCCGAGAAGGGGCTCGTGCCCTACGTCGGCACCGAGCTCGAGTTCATCGTGTTCGAGAACAGTTATCGGGACGCCTGGGGCAAGGGCTATGTCGGCCTGACGCCGGCCAGCGATTACAACATCGACTACGCCCTGCTCGCCTCCACCCGCATGGAGCCGCTGCTGCGTGACATCCGGGTCAGCATGGAGGGGGCAGGCATGTACTGCGAGGGCGTGAAGGGGGAGTGTAACTTCGGCCAGCAGGAGATCGCATTCCGCTACGAAGACGCCCTCACCACCTGCGACAACCACTCGATCTACAAGAACGGCGCGAAGGAGATCGCGGACAAGCACGGCCAGTCGCTCACCTTCATGGCGAAGTACAACGAGAAGGAGGGCAACAGCTGCCACATCCACATCTCGTTCCGCGGCACCGATGGGTCTGCCGTCTTCGCCGACAAGGATGACGCGCAGGGGATGTCGAAGATGTTCCGCCACTTCCTGGCGGGCCAGCTGAAGACCATGCGCGAAATGACCCTGTTCTTCGCGCCCAACATCAACTCGTACAAGCGATACGTCGAAGGTAGCTTCGCACCGACTGCCGTCGCCTGGGGAATGGACAACCGCACTTGCTCGCTACGGGTCGTGGGCCACGGCCTGGGCATGCGCGTCGAGAATCGCGTGCCCGGTGGAGACGTCAACCAGTACCTCGCGACCGCGGCCCTCATTGCAGGCGGCCTCTACGGCATCGAGCACGAGCTGGAACTCGAGCCCATGCTCGAGGGCAATGCGTACGGCAGCGACGCCCCGCGCGTTCCGTCGACGCTGCGGGATGCCGCGGCGCTGTTCGGCGCCTCCGGGATCGCCAAAGAGGCCTTCGGCGAGGATGTCGTCGAGCACTACCTGAACAACGCACGCATCGAGGTGCAGGCCTACGACTCGGCGATCACCGACTGGGAGAGGGTGCGCGGCTTTGAGCGGTTCTGAGCGTTCTGTTGGTCGAGTAGCGCCCGGCGAAGCCGGACGTGTATCGAGACCCGGTTTCGATACGCGTGCTTCGCGCGCTACTCAACCAGCACAACCCGTCATCGGCCTGACCACATACCTGCAGCGCGCACAGACGGGCGTCTGGGACACGCGCGCGGCATACCTTCCGCACGTCTACTTCGACGCGGTCACCCGCGCAGGCGGCATCGCGGTGCTGTTGCCGCCGCAGCCGGTGGACGACGCCATCGCAGCCCGGGTGCTCGACGGACTCGACGGTCTGATCGTGACCGGCGGCCGTGACATCGACCCCACTCGTTACGGCCAGCAGCCGCATCCGCAGACCGATCGGCCTGGCGCCGATCGGGACGACTGGGAGATCGCGCTGCTCGAGGGGGCGATCGCCCGTGAGCTGCCGTTCCTCGGAATCTGCCGTGGCGCGCAGGTGCTGAACGTCGCCCTCGGGGGAACGCTGCACCAGCATCTTCCCGATGTCATCGGTGACTCCCGCTACCAGCTCGGGGACGGGAACTTCGCGAGGGTCGGCGTGATGGTCGACGAAGACAGCAAAGTCGGCCGAATGATCGCGGGCGACGACATCACGGTCGAGGTGTATCACCACCAGTCGATCGACCTCGTCGCGCCCGGGCTGCGTGTCACCGCTCGAAGCCAGGACGACGTGATCGAAGCGGTCGAACTCGACAGCGTGCCCTTCGGGGTGGGAGTGCAGTGGCATCCGGAGCAGACCCCCGAAGACCTGAGGCTTTTCGCCGGACTGGTCGAGGCGGCCGTTGAATATCGGAAGTTAAGCGGGTCGAGTGTGTCGAGGCCTCACGAAGGAGTTACTCATGGGTGAGGTCTCGACACGCTCGACCCGCTCAAGCGGCTCGACCCGCCTGATCAACCCCGCCGACGAGACCGTTGTGCAGACCGTCGAGCACACGAGCGTCGAACAGGTGAATGACGCGGTCGCCCGCGCGGTCGTCGCGCAACGCGGATGGTCGGCCCTGCCGCCCGCCGCCCGCGCCGAGGCGCTGCGCCGCTTCGCGGTGGCCGTCGACGGCGACAACGAGAACCTGGCGCGCCTCGAGGTCGCCAACTCCGGGCATCCGATCGCCCAGGCCCGTTGGGAGGCCGGCCACGTGCGTGACGTGCTCACCTACTATTCGGCGGCCCCCGAGCGCATGCTCGGCAGGCAGATCCCGGTGGCCGGAGGACTAGACGTCACGTTCCTCGAGCCTCTCGGCGTGGTCGGTGTGATCGTGCCATGGAACTTTCCGATGACGATCGCCAGCTGGGGCTTCGCTCCCGCGCTGGCCGCAGGCAACGCCGTCGTGCTGAAGCCCGCGGAGTGGACGCCGCTGACGGCGATGCGCATCGCCGAGCTGGCTCTCGAGGCGGGATTGCCGAGCGGGCTGTTCCAGGTGCTGCCCGGCCGAGGAGACGTGGTCGGCGAGCGTTTCGTCACCCACCCCGAGGTGAAGAAGATCGTATTCACCGGCTCGACCGCGACCGGCAAGCGGGTGATGGCGGGATGCGCCGACCAGGTCAAAGCGGTCACGCTGGAGCTCGGCGGCAAGAGCGCCAATGTCGTGTTTGCCGACTCCGACCTCGAAAAGGCGGCTGCGAGCGCGCCCTCCTCGGTCTTCGAGAACGCGGGACAGGACTGCTGCGCGCGGTCCCGCATCCTCGTCGAACGTTCGGTATTCGATAAATTCCTTCACTTGCTGGAGCCGGCGGTGAAGGCCGTGAAGGTCGGCTCGCCGCTCGACGACGCCACTGAGATGGGTCCGTTGGTGTCGGCGGCGCACCTCGAAAAGGTGCGGTCATACGTACCCGACGACGCCCAGGTGGCGTTCCGCGGTTCGGCGCCCGCATCCTCGAGTGAGGGCGGCGCGGGATTCTGGTTCGCCCCCACCGTGCTGCTGCCGGCGTCTCGCACCGACCGGGTGGTGACCGACGAGATCTTCGGACCCGTGGTGAGCGTGCTTCCCTTCGACGATGAGGCCGACGCGATAAGCCTGGCGAATGACAGCATCTACGGTCTCAGTGGGTCGATCTGGACCCGGGATGTCGGTCGCGCCATCCGCGTCGCCCGCGGCATCGAGAGTGGCAACCTCTCGGTCAACTCGCACTCCTCGGTGCGCTACTCGACGCCCTTCGGCGGTTTCAAGCAGAGCGGCCTCGGCCGCGAGCTCGGGCCGGACGCGGCTGCGGCGTTCACCGAGACCAAGAACGTCTTCATCAGTACCGACTAGAAACGCGGGTCGAGCGTGTCGAGACCCTACCGACGTATTCCGCTGGTGAGATCTCGACAAGCTCGATCCGCTCAAGGAGAGATATGCCAATACCGAAGATCGACCTCACCCAGCGTCTCGCGGGAAAGGTCGCCGTCGTCACCGGCGGTGCCAGCGGCATTGGGCTGGCGACCGCGCGCCGGCTCGCGGCCGAGGGCGCGAAGGTGGTCATCGGGGACTTCAACGTCGAGGCCGGCGAGGCTGCGGCCGCCGAGGTCGAGGGCCTCTTCGTCAAGGTTGACGTGGCCGACGAGGCGCAGGTGAACGCGCTGTTCGAAGCCACGAACGAAACCTACGGCTCGGTTGACATCGTCTTCAACAACGCGGGCATCTCGCCCCCCGATGATGACTCGATCGAGACGACCGAGTTGCCGGCGTGGCAGAAGGTGCAGGATGTCAACCTCAAATCGGTCTACCTGTGCTGTCGCGCGGCGCTTCGTTACATGGTGAAGCAGCAGTCCGGCTCGATCATCAATGCGGCGTCCTTCGTCGCCGTGCTCGGGTCGGCCACCAGCCAGATCTCCTACACCGCGTCGAAGGGCGGGGTGCTGGCCATGAGCCGCGAGCTCGGCGTGCAGTTCGCGCGCCAGGGCATCAGGGTGAACGCGCTCTGCCCAGGGCCGGTGAACACGCCTCTCCTGCAGGAACTGTTCGCGAAAGACCAGGAGCGTGCCCAGCGCCGACTGGTGCACATTCCGAAGGGAAGGTTCGCGGAACCGGAGGAACTGGCGGCAGCGGTCGCGTTCCTCGCCAGTGATGACGCGTCGTTCATCACCGGCTCGACCTTCCTGGTCGACGGTGGAATCAGCGCGGCCTACGTCACGCCGCTCTGAACGTGAGTGACTCGCTCGCCGGCGACGCGCTGTTCCGACCCGTTCGGGCCGGCAACGCGTTCGAGGAGACCGTCGGCCGCTTGCTGCAGACCGTGCGGCTGGGCATCGTCGCGCCGGGCGAGGCGCTCCCAGCGGAGCGCGACCTGGCCGCCCGCTTCTCGGTGAGCCGCGACACCGTGCGGGAGGCGATCCGGTCGCTCTCCGATGCCGGGTTCCTGGTCTCGCGACGGGGGCGCTATGGCGGCACGTTCGTCGCGGATGAGCTGCCGGCGCGCGGTGCGATCGAGGGGATCGCGGCATCCACGCCACCCACTCTCGGGGAGTTGGAGGATGTGCTCGTCCTGCGCGGCATCCTCGAGACCGGCGCGGCTCGCGCCGCCGCCGCTCGCAGTCTCTCGGCTGCCGACCGCGAGCTGCTGTGGACCCGTCTGCGGGAGACCGCGTCGGCGTCGATCGCCGACTACCGGCGGCTCGACTCGCGACTGCACCTGGCGATCGGCGAACTGGTCGGGTCGCCGTCCCTCGTGCCTCTGCTTGCCGACAACCGCACGCGGCTCAATGAACTGCTCGACCACATCCCGCTGCTCGAACCGAACATCGGGCACTCGAATGAACAGCACGAGGCGATTGTGATCGCCATCCTTACTGGGGATGTTGAGCGAGCTGCGTCCGCGATGGACGAGCACCTGCAGGGCTCGGCCGCGCTGCTGCGCGGCTTCCTCAGCTAAACGGCCGGCGGGGTGCTGCGCGGCTTGCGTGTGGTCGTCGTCGACGTCTGCGCACGGGTCGCGGTCGGCTTGCTGACGGGCGGCGTCGGCGTTACCGGGCTGGCGACCGTGGGTTCGACCGGTTTGGCCGGCTCGTGCTCGGCCACATACAACTGCGCGGCCTTCGTAGCGACGAGCAAAAACCTGACCAGCAGGAACAGCAGCCCCACCACGACGGCGAGGCAGACCAGGAAGAAAAGAACGGAGACGAGAGTCGCCAGGATTCCGAAAACGGCGGGTGCGGCGTGACCAAAGTTGCCTGGGCCGTAGAACATGTCAGTCCTCCAATTCGCGAGCGTCGCGTGACTGCTCGATGACGGTGCCGACCGCGATGGCGACGCTGAGGCCCCAGCTGACCCAGAGGAGCACCAGCTTCCAGTCCCGTCGCGGAGCATTCCGGGTGGTCTGCAGGATGCCCCAGCCGCCGAAGACGGCACTGAGCACCGAGCCGCTGAACAGGTACTTGCGCATGCGATCAACGGTACCCCGCAATTGTGACCCCGCCCATAGGGTTGACGACGTGCGAACCGCAATCCTTGGCGCGGCCCTTCTCGTCGTCGGCGGCATCGCGATCGCCGTGGGAATTCTTCCCGCCGGTCGCGCGCTGGCGCTGGGCGAGCGGGTCTGGCCGATCCTGCTCTTCGTGCTGGCGATCACGGTGGTCACCGAGCTGGCAGCCGAGGCCGGCCTGTTCGACGTGGTGGCCCGTGCGGCTGCCCGGATCGGCCGCGGACGCACCTGGCTGCTCTGGCTCCTGGTTGTCGTCATCGCGGTCGCCTCGACGGTCTTCCTGTCGCTCGACACGACGGCGGTGCTGCTCACGCCCGTCGTCGTGGTGCTGGCGCGGCATGCCGGCGTTTCGCCGCTGCCGTTCGCCCTCACGACCGTGTGGCTCGCGAACACCGGATCACTCCTGCTGCCGGTGTCGAACCTCACCAACCTGCTGGCGACATCCACAGCAGCAGGGATGTCGCCGGGTGAATTCGCAGCGCTGATGGCCGCCTCCGCGGCGGTCGCCGTTCTGGTGCCCGTCGTGATCCTGTTCCTCGTGTTCCGGCGCAGTCTGCTCACCCGATACGTGAGCGGCGAGCCGGCCGCCGCCCCCGACCGGGCGCTGCTGGTCGTGAGCGCGGTCGTCGTGGTCGCGCTGCTGCCACTGTTCGTCTCGGGGCTGCCGGTCTGGATGCCGGCGCTGGCCGGCGCGATCGTGCTGGTCGCTGCGTTCGTGATCCGTCGTCGTACCGCACTCCGGTTCGGCATGCTGCCCTGGCAGGTGATCCTGTTCGCCGCCGGCCTGTTCCTGGTGGTGGAGGCGGGGCAGTCGCTCGGGCTCGGCACGGTGCTCGCGTCGGTGTCGGGCACCGGCCACGATCCGCTGAGCCTGCTCCGTCTCTCCGGCACGGGTGCGGCCGGCGCGAACGCGATCGACAACCTGCCGGCCTACCTCGCGCTGGAACCCGTTGCCGGCGACCGGCTGCGACTCGCCGCGCTGCTCATCGGAGTGAACGCCGGGCCACTCATCACGCCGTGGGCGTCGCTGGCCACTCTCCTCTGGCACGAACGGCTGGCCGCTCTCGATGTGACCTTCCCGTGGAAGCGCTACATGCTGCTCGGCCTCATCGCCGCTCCGCTCACCGTTGCGGGTGCGACGATGGCGCTGTACCTGTAGCGCTCAACCTGTAAGGGCGCTGGCAACTGACTGGCAAACTGACCGATCGGACAGTTCCTGACCGATCGGTCAGGTTACTCTCGGTCCATGCCCAACACAGCCGACGACCTGCGCGCGATCGCACTGGCCGAATTCACCACCGCAGGGTATTCCGCCACCTCGCTGCACCGCATCGCCGAGCTCGCCGGGTTGTCGAAATCGAGCGTGCTGTACCACTACTCCTCCAAAGAGACGCTGCTCGAGGCGACAGTCGCGCCGGCGATCGATCGCATGACGGCGATCCTCGACGAGCTGTCATCCGGTCCATTCACTCCCGCTCGCCGCACGGCCTTCCTCGAGGAGTTCGTGGACTTCATCCTTCAGTACCGGCGCGAGGTGAACCTCTTCATCAATCAGGGGCCGTCGCTCATCGACGTGCCGGTGATCGACCGCGCGAACGAGGTCGTCTACCGTCTCGCCGAGCACTTCGCGGCGACCACCGGATCCATCGAAGACAAGATGCGATTCGGTATCGCCCTCGGCGGCGCCGCGTACACGCTCTGCTCCCAGGACGAACTCGGGTTCGCTCTTCCGATCGACGAGACCAGGGCCGCTCTCGTCACCATCCTCACCGAACTGCTGGCGCCCATCCCGGTCGCGAGCCTCAGCAACCAGGAGAAGTAAGTGGCCACCCTCCTTTACCGGCTCGGCCGGTTCTCGTTCCGTCGCAAGTGGACCGTCATCGGCACGTGGTTCCTGCTGCTGGTCGCGATCCTCGGCGGTGGCATCGCGCTCGGCGGTCACAGCTCCGAGTCCTTCGTCATCCCCGGCACCGAATCCCAGCAGGCGCTGGACCGGCTCTCCGCGGTGTTCCCGTCCGTTGCCGGTGCGAGCGCGCAGGCCGTCGTCGAGGTGCCGAAGGGTGCAACGGTGAACGACGCCGTCTACACGACGGCGATCGAGAAGATGGATGCCGCCATCGCGAAACTGCCCGGCATCGACTCGGTTGTGAGCCCGTTCTCGAAGTACGCCGGAGACTCGATCAGCGGCGACAAGCAGTACGCCCGTTCACAGATCCAGTTCACCGAGGACGCCTCGAAGGTCACCGCGAAGCAGCTCGACGCACTGAAAGCCACCGCGAAGATCGGCGAGAACTCCGGCATGACCGTCGCCTTCGGTGGCGGCGTGTTCTCCGACAACAGCTTCGGCATCAGCATCACCGAGGTGCTCGGCGTGGTGTTCGCCGGCATCGTGCTGCTCATCACCTTTGGCTCACTCATCGCCGCAGGCATGCCACTTCTCAGCGCGATCGTCGGCGTCGGCATCGTCACCGGCGGCATCACCGGGCTCTCTGCCTTCACCGACGTGTCGAGCTCGGCGCCGCTGCTGGCGCTGATGATCGGTCTCGCGGTCGGCATCGACTATTCGTTGTTCATCCTGTCGAGACACCGAACCCAACTCGCCCACGGCGAGACACCGGAGGAGTCCGCGGCGACGGCGGTCGGTACCGCCGGTACCGCAGTGGTGTTCGCCGGCGTGACCGTGATCATCGCCCTGCTGGGCCTCCTCGTCGTCAACATCCCCTTCCTCAGCGTGATGGGTGTCGGTGCAGCGTTCGCCGTGCTCATCGCCATCGGGGTTGCAACGACCCTGGTGCCGGCGCTCCTCGGCGTCGCCGGCAAACGGCTCATCCCCAAGCCCGGCTCGCGCGCCTTCAAGCGAGCCACCGTGCACGAGGAGGGCTCGAAGCCCACCATGGGCCTGTGCTGGGTGCGCGGGGTCATGAAGCGCCCGGTGCTGGCCGCACTGTCGGTGGTCGTCGTGCTCGGGGTGCTCGCCATCCCGGCGCTGAAGCTCGACCTCAACCTGCCCGATGGGGCGTCGGAGCCGAAGGGCTCCACCCAGCTCGAGGCGTACGACATGATCGCGAAGGGCTTCGGCGCCGGCTACAACGGCCCGCTGATCATCGCGGTCGACATCACCCAGACCACGGACATCCAGACCGACCTGAACGGCATCTCGGCCAAGCTGAAAACCCTCGACGATGTCGCCTACGTCAGTGCCGGCCTGCCCGATGCGACGCTCGACACCGCCATCATCCAGGTGATCCCGAAGAGCGCGCCCGACGCGCCCGCGACCAAGCAACTGGTCCAGGACATCCGCGATGCCGCTCCAGCGCTGAAGGACCAGTACAAGACGCCGATCTCGGTTACCGGCGCCACCGCCGTCGGAATCGACATCTCGAATCGGCTCTCCGGCGCGCTCATTCCGTTCGGCGCCATCGTCGTCGGGCTGTCGATCATCCTGCTGATGATGGTGTTCAGGTCGGTGCTGGTGCCGATCAAGGCTGCCGTCGGCTTCCTGCTGTCGGTGCTGGCATCCTTCGGGGTCGTCGTCGCCGTGTTCCAGTGGGGCTGGTTGTCGAACGTGTTTGGCGTGCAGCATGCCGGACCGATCCTCAGCTTCATGCCGATTCTGCTGATGGCCGTGCTGTTCGGGTTGGCGATGGATTACGAGGTGTTCCTGGTCTCCGGGATGCGCGAAGCCTTCGTTCGCACCGGCGACGCGAAAAAGGCGGTCGAGGTGGGCTTCGCGAACGGGGCCCGGGTGGTGACCGCCGCGGCGATGATCATGTTCTTCGTCTTCATCGCGTTCGTACCTGGCGGCTCGGGCACTATCAAGCCGATCGCTCTCGGGCTCGCCGTGGGTGTCGCCTTCGATGCGTTCCTCGTGCGCATGACGCTGGTTCCCGCGGTGATGACGCTGCTCGGCCGGGCCGCCTGGTGGATGCCGAAGTGGCTGAAGCGCACGCTGCCCGACATGGATATCGAGGGGGAGCACCTGCGCGAGCACCGGGCCGCCGTCACCTGGGCGCTCGACCAGCACGGCGCCGCGATCAGCGTGGACGGGCTCGTCGTCGGTTCACCGGAATACTCGGTGGGGCCGCTCACGCTGTCCGTGCCGGCCGGCGGATTGTTCCTGGCCAGCGGCCAGGCGACGGACCGGCGCCTGGTGGCTGCGACGCTGGCGGGCCGCCTCGATCCGCTGGACGGGCGCGCGCAGGTGGCGGGGCATCCGCTGCCCTCGGAGTCCTCGACAGTGTCGAGGCTGGTTGCCATGGCGGATGTCGGCGGCGGCCAGCGCGGCGCCGGCGAGGCAACCCTGCGCGAACTGATCGAGGAGCGGATGCGCCTCACCCAGCCCTGGTATCGCGCGCTGACCGGCTGGCGGCGCGTACAGCGCTGGATTGCGCGCGCGAACCATGCGCTTGCCGCGGTCACGACCGATGCGGTCACCCTGACCGGCGACACCGTGGTCACACGGTTGCCGCAGCGCGAACGCGCGGTGGCCCTCGCGGCCGTCGCGCTGGCCGAGGGAACCCCGGTCGTGATGCTCGACCAGATCGACACCTTCGCGGTCGCTGCGGACGAGACGGCCTACATTCGCGCCGTCAGCCGCCTCGCGCCACCCACGACGACGATCATTATCGGCACTCCGGTGCCGGTGCGCCCGACGTCCACCACGACAAGTGACGGCAGGCCGCTCGGCACCGTCGACCTCAGCCGGACAGGAGCGCTCACGTGAGCTCAGTCACCCCCAACCTCCGCCGCGCACGGTGGCGCCGGGTCGCGGTCGCGGCCGTCGTGCTGGTTCCGCTCGCGTTCGCCGGACTGTTCGTCGGCGCGCTCTCGCAGACCACCAGCTCGATCGGTGACATCCCCGCCGCCGTCGTGAACAGCGACCAGCTCGTCTACCAGACGGCCGCAGATGGGACCAAAACTCCGGTCTACGCTGGGCGCCAGCTCGTCACCGAACTGACCGGCGGCAAGGCCGGATTCGACTGGACGATCTCCAACAAGGCCGACGCCGAGGCAGACCTGAAGAGCGGCAAGATCGACGCGATCCTCACCGTGCCGAAGAACTTCTCGGCCTCGATCCTGTCGCTCTCCGGCACGACCCCCGTGCAGGCGAAGCTGTCGATCCACACCGATGACGCGCACAGCTACCTGACCGGGGCGGTTGCCGGTGTGGTCGGCAGCAGCCTGTCGAGTGCGTTCGGCAAGGCTGTCACCGAGAACTACATCACCGGGCTCTACTCCGGTGTCGGAAGCCTCGGCACCGCGCTGTCGAAATCGGCGGATGGCGCGACCAGCCTCTCCTCGGGAGTCTCGAGCTACACCTCCGGCGTCGACCAGCTCTCGTCCGGACTCGGCAGCCTGAACGCGGGTGCGTCGAAGCTGGGCGCGCTCACTAGCGGAGTTAGCACGTACACCGGGGGAGTGAGCCAGCTCTCCGCGGCGCTCACGCAGGCAAATGCCGCGCTTCAGGCAGACCCGAGTTCAGCCAACCTCGCAGCGGTCGATGCGCTCACGGCTCAGCTCGCCCAGGCGGCCGCCGGCGGAAGCGCGCTCGCGAGCCAGACCGGCACTGCGATCAGCGGAATCCAGGGCGGCATCGCCCAGAGCGCGGCCGGTGCCGCGCAGCTCTCCGCCGGATCCGCATCTCTCGACAGCGGCGCATCCCAGCTCGCCTCCGGCCTCGCTTCGGGTGCGGCCCAGCTGCCGTCGACAAATGCGGCGTCCGCGGCGAAGACGGCCAAGGTCGCGTCCGACCCCGTTGCGGTGACGGTTCAGCGCGACAACCCGATCAAGAACATCGGCCAGGTGATCGCGATCCTGTTCGTGCCGCTCGGTCTCTGGGTGGGGGCGCTCGCGGTGTTCCTCGTGCTACGACCGATCACCCGGCGGGCGCTCACATCGACTGCGGCCAACGGACGCATCGTGCTCTCCACCCTCGCGCGGGCGAGTCTCGTCACCGTCTCGCAGGCCGTGCTCCTCACGCTGCTGATCCATCTTGCCGTGGGTGTCTCGTGGAGCCTGCTGCCGGCCACCTTCGGGTTCTCGGTGCTCCTGGCGCTGGCGTTCACGGCGTTCCACTACCTGCTCACCATCGGTCTCGGCCGTGGCGGACTCGTGGTGTCGCTCTTCCTGCTCGCCGTGCAGATCACCTCGACCGGCGGGCTCTACCCGGTGCAGCTGCTGGCGAAACCGTTCCAGGTGATCAGTCCATTCCTGCCACTCACCTACGGCGTTCAGGGCATGCAGGCGATCCTCGCCGGCGGATCGCCAGGGCCCGCGATCGCATCGGCGGCCGTCGTGCTCGCCTTCGGGGTCGGCAGCGTGCTGGTTGCGATGCTCGCGGTGCGCCGCACCCGTCGCGCGCGTGCGCTGGGGCTGACGCCCGAGTTCCGGTCGCTGTCCTTGTCGAAGGGCGCGAGCGTGTCGAAGCGCGCAGCAACCCCCTAAATCAGTTCATCTGACGCAACTTGCTGCCTCGGCTCGGCCGGGGCAGCAATGTGCGTCAACTGATGCGGAAAAGTCGACTCAGATCCAGTCGCGGCGGCGGAACGAGATGTAGAGCACGACGGAGGTCGCGACGATCAGTCCGATCGATAGCCAGGTTCCCCACACCGTTCCGAAACCGGCGAATTTGAGGTTCTGGCCGAAGAAACCGGTGATCGCGGTCGGCACCGCGATGATGGCCGCCCAGCTGGTCACCTTCTTCATCACCAGGTTCATCCGATTGCTCTGGATGCTGAGGTTGGTGTCGAGAATGGTCGAGACCAGGTCGCGCAGCGAGTCCGTCGAATCGGTGGCGCGCAACACATGGTCGTAGACGTCCTGGAAGTAGGGCGCCATCGAGTTGTCGAAACCGTCGAGGTCGCGCCGCAGAAGCGTGTTCAAGACTTCGCGCATTGGCAAAATCACGCGCCGCGCCTCGACCAGTGACTTGCGCACCTCGAACGAGCGCTTCTGCACCTCCTTGTCGCGGGGCCGGTCATCGAACAGCGCGTCTTCGAGGGACTCGACCCCGTCATCCAGCTGCTGCACTGTGTCGAAATGCCCGTCCACGATCACGTCGAGAAGGCCCCACAGCAGAAAGGCGACGCCGTTCTTCGCCAGGGCGGGGTCGGCATCCCAGCGGGCCGTCACCTTGGAGATGTCGAACTCCGGATCGTGAATGGTGACGAGTCCGTGCGGCGTGATGAACGCCTTCACCTCGGTCTTGGAGAGTTCGCCGGTGCGCTTGTCGAAGTCAGTGGAATACGCGGCAAGAAAAAGGTGGGTGTCGTAGATGTCGATCTTCGGGCGCTGGTGATCGGTGATCGCGTCTTCGACGGCGAGCGGATGGAGCTGAAGCTCCTCCTCGATCGATGCAAGGTCGTCCGCGGTGGGCGACACGAAGTCGGCCCAGATCGTGCAGCCCTTCTCGACGAGATAGTCCGAGATGTCGGCCACCGGAAAATCCGTTTTCGTCAACGTGCCGTTGGCGTAGAGCCGGGTTGTCACCATTCGGCAATGGTAACTTCTCGGTTTGCCTGTGGATAACTAGCGGGCGGCTGCACCCACGTCCACTCCTCCACAGGGCTGCAGCTCGAAGGTTATCCACAGATAAAAATGCTGATCACAGGCATGTTTCGAGTGTCAGTGGCTTGTGGTTTTCTTTTCGTGTGACCACCTCCACCTTCCTCTCACCAGCGGCGCTGAGCGACGCTGCTCTGCTAGAGGAGATCGCCGACCTCGAGGTCGAGGTTCGGCGGCTGGACGCCCGTCGTTCGCTTCTTGCCTCCGAACTGGCCAGGCGTTCGCGGCGCGAGTTGGGCGATTCAGGTCTCGCCATTCAGCGTGGCTACCTCACGCCCGAGGCCATGCTGAGGTCTTTGACGCGAGGCAGCTTTGCGGATGCAGCCCGTCGTATTCGGGTCGGCGCACTCGTCGACGGCCCGGCTGCGTTCCTGCCTATCGCGGCAGCGGTGGCAGCGGGGTCGCTGGGCGTCGAGGCGGCCGATCGGATCGTCCGCACTCTGGAGCCCGTCGCAGGTCTCCTCTCGCCCGAGAACATTGCCGAGCTCGCGCTTTCTTCCACCGACGCGGATGACGCTGGGGCCCTCGCGCGAAACCTCCGGGATGGCATCGATTTGAGCGGGGTGCCCGAGCGTGAGGAGGCGCTGCGTGGGCAGCGATCGCTTCGGCGCGGGCCGGTCTCCGGCGGACTTCGACGCGTGACGCTGGTTTTGGACCCCGAATCGGATGCCATCGTTATGGGCGCGATAGATCACGCCATGAGTCCGCGCCTGGGTGGGCCGCGATTCACCTCGCATGCCGACAAGAAGCGAGCCGAGGCGATGCTCGAAGACCCGCGCACCAACGAACAGCTCGCCCTCGACACTCTCGTCGACCTTGTTCGCCTCGGCGTCGAGAAGGATGACGGGCGCATCTTCGGAAGTTCTCGCCCGGCCGTTCGCGTCACGATCCCACTGGCGGCGCTCCAGACCGGTGCCGGTGCGGCCTGGCTCGAAGGATCGCAGGAGCCGGTGTCGATTGCCACCGCCCGCCGCCTCATGTGCGACGTCGGCGCTCTCCCGCTCGTGCTCTCCGGCGCATCACAACCGCTCGAGCTCGGACTACCGCGGCGTCTCTTCAACAATGCGCAACGCGTGGCCTTGTCCAACCGGGACGGCGGATGCCGCTGGCCGGGATGCGATCGGCCACCCTCCTGGTGCGAGGCGCACCATGTCGCGCATCACTCACAGGGCGGTGCTACCGACGTCAGCGACGGAATCCTGCTCTGCCGGCGGCATCATCTGCTCCTCCACAACTACTTCTGGGACATCGAACAGCCAACACCCGGCGAGTTCCTGCTGGTACCGCCGGCTCGAATCGACCCCACCCGAACTCCACGCGATATGCCGTCAAAGCTGCCGCCGTGGCTCGCAGAAAGAAGCAACGCATGAGAGACGCACGCACGATGGTCACGATCGACCAACTATTGAACGAGCACTTTGCGCGTGAGGGGGCGACGCTTGTCGGGAGAAAAAAGGAGCGACTCGACCTGGTCGAGCAACGACTGCGCGAATTTCTCGAGACACGCGCCGATCGAATTCTCGAGACCGGGCAACTCATCGCCGTCGAAGCCGCTCGTGAAGCGGGGGTTGACGCCGCCTTCTGTCTGACGTGCTTCGCCGACGACCTGATCTTCGCCCTGCCGCTCTATCTCGAAGACGTCGACTTCACGCCGGCGGACCGTGAAGACCGGCGAGTGCAGCTCGCGCAGGTGCAGAAGCTGGCCGACTTCGTGCGATCCTGCCGCCTGTTCAGTGAATCGGATATGTCCTGCCCACTCCTCGACCTCGGATACCAACTGCGGGAAGGCAAGCGTCTTCTCGCGGCAAGCCGGTGGTGATGTCGGGGTGGGAGCAGAATCCACGGCACCCGCGGTTTGATACCGTGGACACACCCCATGGACCGCAGCAGAACTCCCAGCAAGCACGGCGAATACAAATTCGTCGTGGTCTCCAATCGACTGCCGGTGGACCGAGTCATCGAGGCGGACGGCAGTGCCGA
>JAODAT010000038.1 GCA_025463565.1 Microbacteriaceae bacterium | reverse complement strand
ATCGCGTACTCGCTCGGCGCCGCGCGCGAGAACGCACGCCGTGCACGCGAGATCGTCTCGACGGAGCTGTGGGAGTGCCTCAACACGACGAGGGCGCGGATGCCGCGCAAGATCACCAGCGAGAAGGTGCACGAATTCTTCGCCTGGGTTCGTGAGCGTTCGGCGCTCGCCGTCGGCATCATCGAATCCGCCACCAGCCGCGATGAGGCATGGCAGTTCTTCACGCTGGGCAGGTCCATCGAGCGCGCCGACATGACCGCGCGCCTGCTCGCGACCCGCAGCCTCACCGAGGCGAGCGGGCCATCCTGGACCACCATCCTCCGCAGTTGCGGCGCATACGAGGCGTACCTGCGCACCTACCGCGGCGTGCCGAGCGCGCGCAACGCCGCCGAGTTCCTGCTGCTCGACCGGCTGTTCCCGCGCAGCATCCTGTTCTCGGTGCGTCGCGCCGAGAACTGCATGCGCGACATCGAGCCGCGCACCGATCGGGTGGGAGTTTCCGACCAGGCCCAGCGGTTGCTCGGCCAGATTCGCAGTGAGCTCGAGTACCGGCCGATCGCCGACATCCTCGAAGACCTGCCCCTACACATGGACAATGTGCAGGCGGCCACCAGCGCGGCCTCCGAGGCGATCAGGCAGCGCTACTTCCCCACCAACGCGGCACCCAGCTGGGTGGGGGAGAACACGTGAACCGTCTTCGCATCAAGCACGTGACCGGCTTCAATTACGGCGGCGAGGTCACCGCCAGCTACAACGAGGCGCGCATGCTGCCGACCAGCGGCGACGGCCAGTTGGTGCTGTCGTCGAAGCTCGAGATCCTTCCGATCTCCGCACACCACACGTATGTCGATTACTGGGGCAGCCGGGTGTCGTCGTTCGAGATCCTCACCCCGCACAAGGAACTGTCGCTCACGGCGACCAGCCTGATCGAGGTGCGGCCGCGCGAGCACCCCGAGCACATCATCGGCTGGGACGAGCTCAGGGTCGCCGCAGAGAAGGCGACCGAGTATGTGGAGCAGCGCAAGCAGACGAAGCTCACCGCGCCGCCGCCCGAGGTTATCGCCTTCGCGAAGACGATCGCGGAT
This sequence comes from Microbacteriaceae bacterium, assembly GCA_025463565.1. Classification (GTDB taxonomy): domain Bacteria; phylum Actinomycetota; class Actinomycetes; order Actinomycetales; family Microbacteriaceae; genus Lacisediminihabitans. The sequence continues at coordinate 18,682 of JAODAT010000038.1, read as the reverse complement.
GCCACCACCGACCCCTGCGAGGCCGCCATGGCGATCAGCCGCAGGGTGGGCGAGAGCGTCGAGTACATGCAGGGCGTGACGGGTGTTCACACCACCGCGGCGGAGGCCTGGGAGCACCGCAAGGGCGTCTGCCAGGACATCGCACACCTGGCGATCGGCGCGCTGCGGGCCGTGGGAATTCCGGCACGGTATGTCTCGGGCTACCTGCACCCGAAACCGAACGCCGAGATCGGCGAGACCGTCGCCGGCGAGTCGCACGCCTGGCTGGAGTGGTTCTGCGGCGGCGAGTGGCGCGGTTTCGACCCCACCAACCAGATCGACATCGGTGACCGGCACGTCACCGTGGGTCGCGGCCGCGACTACAACGACGTTCCGCCCCTGCGTGGGGTCTATGCCGGCCCGTTCAAGTCGCAACTCTTCGTGAAGGTGGAGATCACCCGCGAGTCGTAGCGCCGGTCGAGTAGTTGAGCGGGTCGAGCTTGTCGAGACCTCACCCGCGAGCAACCCGTCGGTGAGGTCTCGACGAGCTCGACCCGCTAACCGGCTACTTCTGCGCCACCTCGGCGGCCACGATCTCCTCGGCCGCGAGTTCGCGTCGGGCGACTCCGAAGGTCAGCGAAAGTCGTCGATCGATGAAGTGCACCTTCAGGGTGCGGTATCGCACCATCCAAACGAGCATCACGATCGCGCAGACGACACCGGATGCCGCCCCAACCCCGAGCGCCCAGCGCGGCCCGAATTCGTTGGCCACCCACCCGATGATCGGCGCACCGATCGGCGTGCCTCCCGCGAAGACCGCGAAGTAGATGGCGATCACGCGACCGCGCACGGCGGACGGGGTGGAGAGCTGGATGTAGGAGTTGGCGGTCGTGTTGATCGTCTGCGACGCGACCCCCATGATCACGAGAGCTCCGGCGAACGGCCAATACGACGGGGCGAACGCCGCGAGCGCGCACCCGGCCGCGAAGATGGCGGTCGAGGTGAACAGGTAGCGGAGCCTCGGGTGCTGCCGGCTGGCGCTGACCAGCGCTCCGGCCACCGAGCCGGCCGCCATGATCGACGAGAGGATGCCGAATCCGGTCGCCCCGGAGTGGAAGATGAGCGTCGACATGGTCGAGATGTAGATCGCAAAGTTCACCCCGAAGGTGCCATAGACGAACATCACGATGAGCAGCATGACGATGTCCGGCCGCGTGCGCACATAGCGGAGCCCGCCAAGGAGGTTGCCCTTCTTTGGCTTCGCGCGCGGAGTGACCACCATTTCGCTTCGCCGCAGCAAAAAAAGTGAGGCCAGCACCGCCCCGAACGAGATCACGTTGATCATGAAGACCCATCCCGACCCGATGATCGCGATGAGCACGCCGGCCACTGCTGGTCCGATGGTGCGGGCCAGGTTGAATGAGGCCGAGTTGAGGCTGACCGCGTTCGACAGGTTGGGTCCGCCGACGAGCTGGGAGACGAAGATCTGTCGCGCCGGTGTGTCGAAGGCCTGCACGCTGCCGAGCAGGAAGGCCAACACGTACACCTCCCACAACTGCACGACGCCGGTCACCGTGAGCAGCGCGAGCACAAGACTGAACGCGCCCATGCTGCCCTGGGTGATCTTCAGGATGGTCTGCTGGTTGAAGCGGTCGGCGACGAGTCCGCTCAACGGCAGGAAGACCAGCATCGGTCCGAACTGCAGCGCCATCGTGATTCCGACGGCCGCGGCATCGTGGTGGGTCAGTTGGGTGAGCACGATCCAGTCCTGGGCGGTGCGCTGCATCCACGTGCCGACGTTGGAGACGATCGAGCCGCTCGCCCAGATGCGATAGTTGTAGCCGCTCAGTGAGCGGAACATCGCCGTCACTTGTCTGCCAGTGCCCTCAGGATCGGCTCGGCCTCATCGAGGATCGCCCGCTCCTCCGGGGCAAGCTCATCGAGCTTCTGGGTGAACCACGCGTCGCGCCGCCGCCGCGTCTCCTGGATGAACTCGCGACCCGAGTCGGAGAGGTCGAGGCGCACTTTGCGCGCGTCGTCCGTGGCGGTGACGCGCGTGACCAGGCCGGCGTCCACCAGCGCGTTGATCGTGCGATTCATGCTCGGCGGGGTGACCCGTTCATGTTCGCTGAGCGAACCTAGGGTCTGCGGTCCGTTGTTCGCGAGGGTGAACATGACCGATCGCTGGCCTTCGGTGACATCTTCGTCGGCCTGCATCGACCGGATGCGACGTGCCAGTCTCTGCACGCTGAGGCGCAACTCTTGGTCGTCGTGGGTCATCAGTCCAGCGTAGCTCATTAGCTTTGCTAACGAAAATGACCCGCCGCGCGCTAGGGTGCTCGCGAATACACTGGGGGCACCCCGAGCAAGGAGGATCCATGCAGTTCACCGCAGCACGACAGGACCGCACCTTCGTCGACGCGGACGGGGTCACCATCCATTACTACGTCTGGAAGTCACCGACGGCGATCGGTGTCGTGCAGCTCGCCCACGGTCTCGGCGAATACGCCACGCGCTACGAGAGGGTGGCGCAGGACCTGGTCGCTGCCGGGTTCAGCGTCTATGCGGACGATCATCGCGGCCACGGTGCGACCGGCCTCGAGCAGGCCGGTGGCGACGCCACGAAGCTCGGCCCGCTCGGGCCCGGCGGAATACGCTCGACGGTGCGCTCGGTCGGCGAATTCACCACCATCGTCCGGGCCGAGAACCCGAACCTTCCGTTGGCTCTGCTCGGGCACAGCTGGGGCTCGATCATCGCCCAGAAGCTGGTCAACGAACACGCCGACGACTACGACGCACTGGTACTCACCGGAACGGCTTACCGCACGCTTCGATACATGAACAGCGGGGATCTCGCCAAGCGCCACAACGTTGCCGGGGGCACCGGGTACGAGTGGTTGAGCCGTGACCAGGCCGTCGGCAAGGCCTTCCTCGACGATCCGCTCACCTTCAAGGCGAACGCGGCCAAGCTGTACGGCATCGTCGACGGACTGCGGATGCTCGGGCGGCCGGCGAAGAATCTCGCCCACGACATCCCGGTGCTCATCCAGATCGGAAGCGACGACACCCTCGGCGGCCCGAAGAGCGCCGAGCTTCTCGCCAACGCATATCTCAAGCGTTCACACCTCAGCGATGTCGAACTGATCGTCTACACGGATGCCCGCCACGAGATCTTCAACGAGACGAACCGCGACGAGGTAGTGGCCGACACCATCGCATGGCTGAAGTCCCGCCTGAGTGCTTGAGCGGGTCGAGCTTGTCGAGACCTCACCAGCGAATCTCGTCGGTGAGGTCTCGACAAGCTCGACCCGCTCATTCGCGCCTTAGTGTTAAACAATGCACGGAGAATTCAAGGTCCCTGGCGGAAAGCTGGTTGTAGTCGACCTTGAGGTCGTCGACGATCGCATTGCCGACTTCCGACTTGCGGGCGACTTCTTCCTCGAACCGGAGGAGGCGCTCGCCGCGATCAATGCGGCGGTGAACGGTCTTCCCGCTGAGAGCGATGCCAAAGTGATCGCCGCCGCAGTGCAGGGCGCGCTGCCGGCCGATGCCATCCTGCTCGGCTTCAGTGCGGAGTCGGTCGCCGTTGCGATCCGTCGCGCGCTGGCGAAAGCGGCCGGCTGGAAGGACTACGACTGGCAGCTCATCCATGGCGCCGCGTATCCGCCGGTGGTGCAGATGGCGCTCGACCAGGTGCTGTCCGAGGAGGTCGGCGCGGGGCGTCGCAAACCCACACTGCGCATCTGGGAGTGGAACGAGCCGGGCGTGGTGCTCGGCAGCTTCCAGTCGGTGAAGAACGAGGTCGACCTCGAGAACGCGAAGAAGTACGGCTTCCAGGTGACCCGGCGGGTGAGCGGTGGTGGCGCGATGTTCATGGAGGCCGGATCGGTCATCACCTACTCGATCTACGCGCCGCTCGACCTGGTGCAGGGAATGTCGTTCGCCGACTCCTACGCATTTCTGGACGAGTGGGCCGTCATCGCCCTGCGGTCGCTCGGCATCGATGCCTCATACGTTCCGCTCAACGACATCACCAGCCCGACGGGCAAGATCGGCGGCGCGGCGCAGAAGCGGCTCGGCAGCGGTGCGGTGCTGCACCACGTCACGATGAGCTACGACATGGACGGCGACCGCATGGTCGAGGTGCTGCGCATCGGTCGCGAAAAGATGAGCGACAAGGGCACCAAGAGCGCCAACAAGCGCGTGGATCCGCTGAAGAGCCAGACCGGACTCAGCCGTGCCGAGATCATCCAGGCGATGGAGAAGACGTTCACGGGACTCTACGGTTCGACACCGAGCGAGGTGACGCCCGAGGAGCTCGCGAGGGCGCAGCAACTCGTCACGGAGAAGTTCGGGACGGACGAATGGCTCTACCGCGTACCCTAGAGGCGTGAACTGGTGGGTTTTTGGTGGCGTGGTGGTGGGTATCGCCGCGCTCGGCTACCTCGGCCAGCACTTCGGCCTCTTCGACCTGGTGGGCAAGAACCGCTCCAAGAGCTCGGGTAGCGGCTCCGGCATCATGGGAATCGGCGACGAGGTGTTCGCCCCCTCTCGCCACGAAGCACAGGCCGAACTCGACCGGCAGACGATTCTGCCGGCACCGGCACCCCTCGCCGGCGATGGCGACAAGGGGATCACCGATGGAGCATCCGCGGCGGGACGCTACGACGGCCAGGTCAAAATCGACCTGACAAATCTGCCCAAGGGGCGCGAGTAACAGCCTGGACGCCGCAGTCACCCGACCGGGTGATCCTGGGCGACAACCTCACTGCGGTGGCGACGCTGCCCGACGGCGCGTTCACGCTCATCTACCTCGACCCGCCATTCAACACCGGGCGCAGCCAGGCTCGGCAGTCCACCACATCGGTGCGGACGGCGACAGGCCCCATCAAGGGCTTCAAGGGCCAGCAGTACGAGCGTATTCGCGGCGACCTGATGAGCTACGACGACAGCTTCGAAGATTACTGGACCTTTCTCGAACCCCGTCTGGCCGAGGCCTGGCGACTGCTCGCCGACGACGGAACCCTCTACCTTCACCTCGACTATCGCGAAGCCCACTACGCGAAGGTGCTGCTCGACGCACTATTCGGCCGGGAGAGTTTTCTCAACGAGATCATCTGGGCCTACGACTATGGCGCCAAGTCGAAGAATCGCTGGCCCACCAAGCACGACACGATCCTCGTCTACGTGAAGACGCCGGGCGGCTACCACTTCGACTCGACGGCCGTCGACCGCGAGCCTTACATGGCGCCCGGGCTCGTGACGCCCGAGCAGGTGCAGCGCGGCAAACTGCCGACGGATGTCTGGTGGCACACCATCGTTTCGCCGACCGGCCGCGAGAAGACCGGATACCCCACGCAGAAGCCGGTCGGCATCCTGCGGCGCATCATCCAGGCGTCGAGCCGCGAGGGCGACTGGGTGCTGGACTTCTTCGCGGGCTCGGGGACGACCGGCGTGGTCGCGGCATCCCTGGGCCGTCGCTTCGTGCTCGTCGACCAGAGCGACGAGTCGATCGCGGTGATCCGCCGACGCCTGGACGCCGCGGGCGTGCCGTTCGAGCTCGCCTAGGCGCTCTCGCGGGTCACGATCCGCGTGGGCATGATCGTGAGCTTCTCGATCGGCTCGCCCTCGATGAGGCTGACCAGCACCTCCGCCATCCGCTCGCCCAGGGCGACCGACGGCTGCGAGACGGTCGTGAGGGTGGGCGTCGAGTTCACGGCGAAGTCGTCGTCGTCGAACCCCACGATCGCCACGTCATCGGGCACGCGGATGCCCCGCTCCCGCAGCACCGACAGCGCGCCGAACGCCATCTGGTCGCTCGCGCTGAAGAGCGCGTCGAAGGGCTCGCCGCCGTCGAGCAGCCGGTTCATCGCGTTGGCGCCGCCCGCGACGGTGAACTCGCCGACCTCGAACGGCCCCGGCTGCAGCCCGGCATCCGCGAGGGCGCTGCGCCATCCCTCCACCCGGTCGAGGCCGGCCGCCATGTCCTGCCGGCCGGCGATGGTGGCGATGTTCGTGTGGCCGCGGTCGATGAGCACGCGGGTGGCGATGCGCGCGGCCTCGACGTTGTCGACGTCCACGACGTAGTTGTCCGTGCCCTCGTCGCTCATCGGGCGTCCGCCGAACACGACGGGCAGGGTGCGGGCCAGCGCCCGGTACGAGATGTCGTCGCTGTGGTGCGAGAGGATGAGCGCGCCATCCACATTGCCGCCCTGCAGGTAGCGCCGCGTCTTCTCGGGGTTCGCCTCGGACGCGATGAGCAGGCTCAGCGTGTAGTCGGTGGAGGCCAGGTGCATGGCGATGCCGTGGATGACGGACGCGAAGAACGGGTCGGTGAAGAACTTGGCCGTGTTCTCCGGGATCACCAGCGCGAGCGCCTGGGTCTTGCGGCTGGCGAGCGAGCGGGCGGCCCGGTTGGGCACGTAGCCGAGGGCCTCGATGGCGCGGTTGACGGCATCCGTCGCCTCGGGCGTGACCTTGGGGGAGGCGTTCACCACCCGTGAGACGGTCGAGCGCGACACGCCGGCCAGCGCGGCGACCATCTCGAGCGTGGGCGCGGACGTGGTCTCGTTCGCCACAGCCACCTCCCACTCGCCTTACAGCACCAGTTTAGAGGCCCGGGAAGCGAAAGGGCCGCCCACCGATCTTGCCGGTGGGCGGCCCTTCGCGTGCTGTTGCTGCTGCTACTTCTGCGGAGTGGGCTCGATGTCCTCGAGCTCGATCGGGCCGGTGTTCAGGAACGGCTCGACCGGCGAACCGACCGTCTGCGCGGCCTTGGTGGCGAGGATCGCCTCGTCGGCATCCGCGACCTCCTGCAGGGCCGACTTCGCACGCAGCGGGGTCGCCTTGAGGAAGAAGCTCAGGATGAACGCGATCGTGATCACCACGAGGCTCACCCAGAAGCCGGTCACCATCGACTGCGAGAAGCCGGTGAGGAACGGCGCCGACAGCGCGTGGCTGGCACCGGTGAGGAACGACGTGTCGCCGTTGAGGCTGGTGCCCGCACCGCTGCCGCTGCCGTTCTTGAGCTTGTCGGCCGCGGTCTTGACGACCTGGTCGACGACGCCGTTGCGCTGTGTGGCGTTGGACAGGTCGACCTGGGGCGGAAGGGCCGCCTTGATCGGGTCGACGATCTTGTCGTAGATCTTGTCCATGATGCCCTTGTTGTGGGCTGCGCCGGCGACCTTCGGGTCGAGTGCGGCGTTGAGCGCCGCGCGCAGCGTCGACTCCTTGCCGAACGAGGCCTGGATCTTCGAGCCGACGATGGAGAACACCACCGAGAAGATCACCGCGACGCCCAGCGTTCCACCGATCTGGCGGAAGAAGGTCGACGAGGATGTCGCCACACCGATGTCACGCGGACCGACCGCGTTCTGGCTGGCGATCGTGAGCGTCTGCATCATCTGGCCGAGGCCGAGGCCCACGAGCAGCATGGCGCCGGCGAGGATCCAGTAGTTCGTGTCCACCGTGAGGGTGGTGAGCACGAGGAAGCCGAGCCCCATCAGGCCGGTACCGATGATCGGGAAGATCTTGTACTTGCCGGTGCGGGAGATGAGCTGGCCGCTGACGATCGACGAGATCATCAACCCGAGGATCATCGGCAGCAGCTGGAATCCGCTCTCGGTCGGGGTCGAACCCTTCACGAGCTGCAGGTACAGCGGGATGGTCGAGAGCGCACCGAACATGCCGAAACCGACGAGCACACCGAGGATGGTGGCCACCGAGAAGGTCGGGCTCTTGAACAGCGACAGCGGGATCAGCGCGTCCTGGCCCATCGCACGCTCGATGAAGATGAACGCGATGACGCCGATCGCACCGATGATGTAGCAGGCGATCGATCCTCCGCTGGTCCAGCCCCAGTCGCGGCCGTTCTCGGCGACGAGCAGCAGCGGCACGAGGCCGATGATGACGGAGGCGGCGCCCCACCAGTCGATGCGCACGCGCCTGTTCGCACTTCGCGCGGGCAGGTGCAGGAAGCGCAGCACCAGCACGAGCGCGATGATGCCGATCGGGATGTTGATGAGGAAGACCCAGCGCCATCCGGTGATCCACAGGATGAACGGCGCCCCGGCGAACAGGCCGCCGATGAGCGGGCCGATGACGCTGGAGATGCCGAAGACGGCGAGGAAGTACCCCTGGTATTTCGCTCTCTCTCGTGGGGCGAGCATGTCGCCCATGATCGCGAGCGGCAGCGCCATCAGGCCACCGGCGCCGAGGCCCTGCAGGGCGCGCGCACCGGCGAGCTCGAGCATGGTCTGCGACAGGCCGGAGAGCAGCGAGCCGGCGAGGAAGATCCCGATCGCGAAGATGAACAGCGGGCGCCGGCCGAAGATGTCGGAGAGCTTGCCGTAGATCGGGGTCGCGATGGTGGAGATGATCAGGTACGCCGTGGTGACGGACGCCTGCTGGCTGAGGCCGTGCAGGTCGTCCGCGATCGTGCGGATCGAGGTTCCGACCACGGTCTGGTCGAGGGCGGAGAGGAACATGCCGGCCATGAGGCCGTAGATGACGAAAAGGATCTGCCGGTGGGTCATGACGCCCCCCGACTCCTTCACCGCCTTGATTCGAGCAGCGTTGGCGTCGCTAGACAATGGAACCTCGTTCGTGATGAGTTGCGGTGCGAAAATGGAGAATGCCGCCGCGGACGCATGCCGACGGCGGCGAAGAAACTTGCGTGGACTGCAAAGTTACACCCCCGGCAAGGTTGGTCGCAACTTCGGCGCGGATAAACTCGGGGGATGCCGCGCCACTGGAAGAGCTCCTCAGCGGGGCTTGCGGCGCTCGGGCTTCTGGCGGTGACGCTGGCCGGGTGTGCTCCGGATGCCGGGCCTGTGGTCACGCACACACCGACGCCCGCGGCATCCACGGCAGCCCCGCTCGTGGACAAGCCGAAGTCCTTCTTCAACAAGACCCAGTACTCCATCGACGACCCCACCAGCATCTGGGTCGTCGTGAACAAGCTGCGCCCGCTGCAGCCGGCCAACTACGCGCCGAAGCTCGTGACGCTGAACGTGCCGCACATCTCCGCGCCGCTCATGACGCAGGAGGCGGGGGACGCGCTGCTGAAGATGTTCGCGGCATCCGCGGCGGAGGGCGGCGGCGCCCTGCAGGTGCAGAACTCGTACCGCTCGTTCGCCGTGCAGACCAACACGCACAACTCGCTCGTCGCCAGCCTCGGTCAGTCGAAGGCGGACGCGCAGAGCGCGCGTCCCGGCTACAGCGAGCACCAGACCGGCCTGGCGCTGGATGTCGCGGCGCTCCCCTCCAAGTGCGACATCGCCGCGTGCTTCGGGCAGACCCCGCAGGGCATCTGGCTGGCGGCGAACTCATGGCGGTTCGGTTACATCCTGCGGTACCCGGCCGACATGACGGCGATCACCGGCTACATCTACGAGCCGTGGCACTTCCGCTACGTGGGCGTGGCGCTCTCGACGGAGATGCACAACGACGGCATCACCACCCTCGAGGAGTTCTTCGGCCTGCCGGCCGCCCCCGACTACGCGCCTTAGTCCCTACGCGATGGCGCGGTCGACGATCTCCTTCGCCTCAGCCTGCACCCGCTTGAGGTGGTCCGCGCCGAGGAAGGATTCCGCGTAGATCTTGTAGACGTCCTCGGTGCCGCTCGGGCGGGCCGCGAACCACGCGTTCGCCGTGATCACCTTGACCCCGCCGACCGCGGCCCCGTTGCCGGGCGCCTCGCTGAGCTTCAGGATGATCTCCTCGCCCGCCAGCTCCGTGGCGGTGATGGCCGCGCCATCCAGCTTCGACAGCTTGGCCTTCTGCTCCTTCGTGGCGGCCGCGTCGATGCGCTCGTAGGCAGGCGCCCCGAACCGGGCGGTGAGTTCGTCGTAGAGGGCGCTCGGCGACTTGCCGGTGACCGCGATGATCTCGCTGGCGAGCAGGGCGAGCAGGATGCCGTCCTTGTCGGTCGTCCACGCCGTGCCGTCGGTGCGCACGAAGCTCGCGCCCGCGGACTCCTCGCCGCCGAACGCGACCGACCCGTCGACGAGCCCGGGCACGAACCACTTGAACCCGACCGGCACCTCCCACAGGCGGCGCTCGATGTCTTCGGCGACCAGGTCGATCATGGAACTGGAGACGAGGGTCTTGCCGATCGCGGCATCCTCGCGCCAGCCGAGCCGGTGGCTGTAGAGGTACTGGATGGCCACGGCCAGGTAGTGGTTGGGGTTCATCAGGCCGCCGTCGGGCGTGACGATGCCGTGCCGGTCGGCGTCGGCGTCGTTGCCGGTGACCACGTCGTACTCGTCCTTGTGCACCAGCACCGAGGCCATGACGGATGCCGACGACGGGTCCATGCGGATCTTGCCGTCCCAGTCCAGCGTCATGAACGCCCACTGCGGGTCGACGGCCTTGTTGACGACGGTGAGGTCGAGCCCGTAGCGCTCGCCGATCGCGGACCAGTAGTGCACGCTCGCGCCGCCGAGCGGGTCTGCGCCGATGCGCACGCCGGCCTTCTTGATCGCGGCGATGTCGATGATGTTCTCGAGGTCGTCCACATAGTTGGTGCGGAAGTCGTAGGTGCCGACCCCGCTCGGCTCGGCGCGCTTCACATCCTTGTTGCCCGCGGCGATGAGCGCGTTGGCGCGGTCGGCGATCCAGGTGGTGGCGTCGCTGTCGGCGGGTCCGCCGTGCGGCGGGTTGTACTTGAAGCCGCCGTCGCGCGGCGGGTTGTGGCTGGGGGTGACGACGATGCCGTCGGCCAGCCCGTCCGATCGGCCGCGGTTGTACTTGATGATCGCGTGGCTCAACGCCGGCGTCGGCACGAAGTCGTCGAACTCGTCGACCAGCACGTCCACGCCGTTCGCGACGAGCACCTCGAGCGCGGTCGTCTGCGCGGGGGCGCTGAGCGCATGGGTGTCGATGCCGATGAACAGTGGACCGGTCGTGCCCTGGCTCGCGCGGTACTCCACGATCGCCTGCGTGATCGCGGCGATGTGGGTGTCGTTGAACGCGGTGTCGAGCGATGACCCGCGGTGGCCCGAGGTGCCGAACACCACGCGTTGGGCGGGGATCGAGACATCCGGAACCAGCTCGTGGTAGGCCCGGAGCAGCTGCTCGATGTCGGTGAGGTCGGATTCCTGGGCGGGCAGCCCTGCGCGCGCGTTCATGCCTCCCAGTCTGGCCTAGTCGGGGGAAATAACCAGCCGTGAGATGAGGTCGTCGCGCAGGGTGAAGAGGATGTCGCTGGTGCCGTTGAACCCGCCGCCCGTGACCACCAGCGTGACCACGAGGTCATCGCCCTGGGCGCGCTGCCCGGTCGCCTCGAAGTGCGCGCGCTTGCCGATGTTGTCCGTCTGGTCCCAGCGGGCGACCCCGGCGTGGCCGTGGAATTCGCGACCCCAGTCGCTGAGGAACGCGTCATCCGTGAAGCAGGCGACGAAGGCGGTGCTGTCGCCGGCGTTGGTGGCGTCGACCATGCGCTGGATCGGCGCAGCGATGCCGGCCATCAGGCCATGCCGCCGTTCGTGTAGAGCACCTGGCCGTTGACCCAGCGCGCGGGCCCGGCGAGGAACGACACGACCTCGGCGATGTCGTCGGGCTGGCCGAGGCGGTGCATCGGGTTCATGTTGGCGAGGCGTTCGATGAGCGCGTCGTCCTTGCCGTCGAGGAAGAGGTCGGTGGCCGTCGGGCCGGGCGCCACGGCGTTGACCGTGATGTCGCGGCCGGCCAGCTCGCGCGCGAGGATGAGGCCGATCGCCTCGACCGCGCCCTTCGTGGCGACATACGCCGAGTAGGTCGGCAGCTTGGTCTTCATCACGGTCGTGGAGAAGTTGATGATCGCGCCCCCCGACCGCACCGTGCGCGCGGCGAGCTGGTCGATCACGAACGTGCCGCGCACGTTGACGCGCATCAGCTCGTCGAACTGGTCGAGCGGGAAGTCGGCCAGCGGGCCGAGGGTCATGACCCCGGCGGCGTTGACCACCACGTCCACCCCTCCGAAGTGTTCGGTCGCGGCGTCGAACAGCGCCTGCGCCTGGGTCTCGTCGGCGACATCCGCCCGCACGGCGATCGCACGGCCGCCGCGTTCGGTGATGCCCGCGACCACCTCGTTCGCCAGCTGCTCGTTGCCCGAGTAGCCGACCACGACCGCGAGGCCGTCGGCCGCGAGCCGTTCCGCCGATGCGCGACCGATGCCGCGCGAGCCACCGGTGACGATGGCGATCCTGTCTGTCATGTCTGCTCCTTGTATAGCGTTGCTATATCAGTTACTATAACGCTATGGAAGAAAAGCGCAAGCCCGTCCGCGAGAACCTGCTGCGCGAGGCGGCACGGCTGCTCGCGGAGGAGGGCCCGGATGTCTCCACGCGGGCCATCTGTGAGGCCGCGGGCGTCAGCGCCCCCACGCTCTACCACTACTTCGGCGACCGCGCCGGGCTGCTCACCGCGGTGGTGAACCAGGGCTTCAGCGAGTACCTGGCGCGCAAGCGCTCCATCGAGTCGACCGGCGACCCACTCGAAGACCTGCGTCGCGGCTGGGACGACCACATCGCGTGGGGCGTCGCCAACCCCTCCTTCTACGCGCTCATGTACGGCCAGGTGCGGCCCGGGCAGCACCCGGCGGCGGCGGAGGAGGCGGAGGCGCTGCTGCTCGAGAAGCTGGAGGCCGCGGCATCCGCGGGCCTGCTGCGGGTGCCGCCGGAGCTGGGGGTGCGCATGTTCATGTCGGCGAACGTGGGGCTCACCCTGCAGCTGATCCGGGTGCCGGATGCCGCGCGCGACGGTCTCTCGGAGCGCATGCGCGAGGCGATGATCGCGGCCGTCTCGGTCGAGCGCCCCGCCGTCGCGCGCAATCTGCCGGTCGCGGCGATCGCGCTGCGCTCGGCGCTGGCCGTGGAGGGCGCGCCGCTCGCCCCCGCCGAGCTCGGCCTGCTCGACGCCTGGCTCGAACGGCTCGCGCTCGCCCCGGAGCCGGCCGGGCCCAGCCGCTAGGATTCGAGGCATGCCCGACACCTACAGCTACCTGGGGCCCGCCGGAACGTTCACGGAGGCGGCCCTCGCCCAGGTGCCCGAGGCCGTCGGCCAGACCTGGAACGCCGTCAACAACGTGGGCCAGGCGCTCGACGACGTGGTCTCGGGTCGCAGCGTCGCCGCGATGATCGCCATCGAGAACACGGTGGAGGGGGGGGTCAGCGCGTCGCAGGACGCGCTCGCCACCATCCCCGGCCTCCGCATCATCGGCGAGTACCTCGTGCCGGTGAACTTCGTGCTGGTGGCGCGGCCGGGCACGACGCTCGCCGACGTGAGGGTGATCAACGCGCATCCGGTCGCGTACGGGCAGAGCCGGCGCTGGGTCGAGGCGACGCTGCCGGAGCACGGGCACCTGCCCGCCACCTCCAACGTGGCCGCGGCCGCGTCGCTGCTGGAGAACGACCAGGCGGATGCCGCGATCGCACCCCCGGGGATCACCGCGCACTACGACCTCGAGGTGCTCGCCGAGAACATCGGCGACAACCCCAACGCGGTGACGCGGTTCGTGCTGGTGAGCCGATCCACGTCGCTGCCCGCGCCCACCGGCAGCGACAAGACGAGCATCGTGGCGGAGCTGCCGGATGACAAGGCGGGCCGCCTGCTCGAGATGCTCGAGCAGTTCGCCACCCGCGGCGTGAACATGAGCCTGCTGGCGTCGCGCCCGATCGGCGACGCCCTCGGCCGCTACCGCTTCGTGATCGACCTCGACGGGCACGTGCTCGATGAGCGCGTCGCCGACGCCCTGCTCGGCCTCAAGCGCTTCAGCCCGAACGTCGTCTTCCTGGGCTCGTACCCGCGGGCAGACAAACTGCGGATCACGGTCACCGAGCGCTACGACAACGACGCGTTCATCGACGCGCGCGACTGGCTGCGCGGGCTGACCGGCGGCGAACCGCAGTAGCAGACGTGTGGCGATTGGGATAATCCCAATCGAATTGGGCTAACCTCGTCGCATGGACATCGGGGAGAGGGTTCGCCAGCGCGCGCGCGTGCAGCGACCGGACGTGACACAGGCTGAACTCGCCGCAGAGGTGTCGATGACTCCGGATGCGCTGTCCCGCTCGCTCAGTGGAGCGCGACACTTCTCCGCCGTCGAGCTGGCGCGCCTCGCGAGCGCCCTCGAAACGTCGATGCACTGGCTGGTGACCGGCGAGGACGATCCGCACCGGGTGCTCGTCGCGGCCCGCCACACCTACGACAGCGTGCTCCAGCGCCACGACGCGGTCGACTGGGTCGTGGATCGTGAGGGCATCACGTCCCTCACCAACGCGTATGTCCAGGTCTTCGATGACGAGCTGGGAGACCCGCTCACGCTCCTTCCGTCATCCCCCCTCGCGGCCCGTGAAGCACTCGTCGCCGCGTTCGGGCCCGGGTTCGTACGGCGATTCGCGGAGGCCGTCGAGAGCGCGTTCCTCATCGACGTCGTGCGAGTGCCCGATATCTCGCGGGCGTATTCGCTGAGTGTCGCCGGGCATCGTGTCATCGCGGTCGCGCCGACGGCCAACTGGTTCTTCCAGAACTGGTCTATCGCCCACGAGCTGGCCCACTTCGCGGCCGGACAGCTCACCGATCTGGTCGGTGTGGCCGCGGAGTCGCCTCGCGCCGAGCGAAGCGCGAACGCGTTCGCCGCGGAGCTTCTCATGCCTGCCGCAGAGGTCAGGGCGATCGACTGGGCGACCGTGGATGCCGCCGCGGTCGCCGAGCGTATCTGGCAGTGGGGCGTCTCCACCGACGCCCTGCGCAACCGGCTCGCGAACCTCGCGATCATCCCGGCTGATCCGATCAGGGAGCTTCTGCTTCTCAAGACCCAGAAGGTGCTGCGGCTCTACCGCGGGCATACCGCGGACCCGGAGATCGACGAGGTCAGCGAGCGTATGGAGCGCGCGTCGACCCGGCGTTTCCCAACGTCCTTGCTTCGCGCGCACACGGATGCCGTCGCCGCCGGCGCGATCGGCGCGGGAACCCTCGGCTGGATGCTCGACGTCGACCCGCTCGACCTCGAAGCCCAACTGGCGCCGACCTTCGCCCCACCCGACCTGAACCGTCTCGCGCAGGAGCTCGGGCTCGACGGGCGCGGGCCAGAGTGACGAGGCTGCACTTCGCCGACACGACCGTCCTGATCAACTTCGCTCATCTCGGCCGGGTGGATCTGCTCGCCCGACTCGTCGGGGCCAACGGACGGTGGAGCGCGACTGTCGCCGCCGAGTGGGAGGCGAGTGCCGACTGGGCCGGATTCGACGATGAGGGCGCGGTCGACGCCATGCTGGGCGAGCCCCTAAGCCCTGAGAGTGTGGACGAACTGTTGTTAACGCAAACAATTCGCGAACGACTACGAATGCCCGGCGACCCGGACGGCAAGCACCTCGGCGAGTGCGAGTCGCTCGCGATCATCTCCGCGCGCGGGCTCGACGCGCAGCTCTGCACCGACGACACGGGTGCTCGCGGGCAGGCTCGGCGGCTGGGTATCGGCACGGTGTCGACCGCGTCCCTCCTCGTCCTCGCAGCGAAGGTCGGCTTCCTCACGCCGGAGGAGTGCTGGGACTGCATCACGGCGCTCGTTCGACTCGGTCGCTTTCTGCCGGACGCGCCGGAGAACTACGGCGCGCTGCTCGCGCGGTTGGGACTCGTCACCTAGACAGATCCCGCGGGCACCATCACCTCGAGCGCGCCCGGGTCCACCCACGCGTGCACGGCCTTCGTCAGCCCGAACTCGTCGCCGTCGAGCTGGAACTCCTGCGGGGTGTCGAGCCGCAGCTTGAGGTCTTTGCCCGTGAGGTAGGTGACGTCCTTGACGTCGCGGCTCAGGTCGATGATCTGCCGGCCGAGCGCACTCTTGCGCAGCACGCCGTTCTCCCACGTCACCTTGTTCCACACCTTCAGCCAGCCGAACGGGCCCTGTGGCCGCAGCACGGCCACGTCGAGCAGCCCGTCGTCCGGCTTCGCGTCCGGCATCAGCAGGATGCCGCCCGGCAGCAACCCGCAGTTGCCCACGAGCACAGTGTGGGCGCTGGCCGAGCGTTCGGGGGCTCCGTCGCGACTGAACCTGAGCTTGATGGGCTTGAGGTTGGGCAGGGCGCGCACGCCGGCGTCCACGTAGGCCAGCCAGCCGACCGCCTTCTTGAGCCGGGGGTTGGTGAGCGCGATCATCTTGGCGTCGAGGCCGACGCCCGCCATCACCAGGAACACGTGCTCCGAGTGCTCGCCCTCGGCCGAGGTGACGTCGGCGACGCCGAGGTCGATCGCCCGGGTCTGCCCGGCGAAGGCGGTGTGCGCCGCCTCCTCGATGTTGCTCAGCGTGAGGCCGAGGTTGCGCGCGAGCAGGTTGCCGGTGCCCACCGGGATCAGGCCGATCGGCACGCCCGTGCCGCGCAGCGCCTCGGCGACCGCGCGGACCGTTCCGTCGCCTCCCGCCGCGAGCACCACGGTTGCGCCCCTGGCCAGCACCGTGCGGGTGGCCTCCTGGCCGGCATCCTCGAGGCTGGTCTCGACCCAGATCGAGCTGCCCCAGCCGGCGGCCTTCTCGGCGGCCTTGTGCGCCTTCTTGAGGCGGGCGGTGTTGCCCTTGATCGGGTTGTGAACCACTGCTGCGCGGGGAGACTTCACTGCCGGGGGCGGGGTCACGTGTCTTACGGTACGGCATTGCTCAATAGACTGGGCGGGTGATCGACCCCCAGCTCCTGCGCGACAATCCCGAACTCTTCAGGGTCTCCCAGGCGGCCCGCGGCGACTCCGTGGAGCTGGTGGATGCCGCGCTCGCCGCCGACGAGAGGCGCCGCTCGGCGATCACCGAGTCCGAATCGCTGCGTGCGGAGCAGAAGCTGCTAGGCAAGCGCGTCGCCCAGGCGGCCGGCGATGAGAAGAAGGAGCTGCTGCTCGCGGCGTCGACGTTGGCCGGTCGCGTCAAGGAGCTCGCGCAGGTCGCGGCGGATGCCGAGGCCGAGTTCACGGCGACCGCCGGCAGCATCGCCAACCCGGTCATCGCGGGCGTGCCCGCCGGCGGCGAGGAGAACTTCGTCACCCTGCGCGAGGTCGGCGAGAAGCCGGTCTTCGACTTCGAGCCGCGCGACCACCTCGAGCTCGGCGAGAAGCTGCGGGCCATCGACATGGTGCGCGGGGCGAAGGTCTCGGGCAGCCGCTTCTACTTTCTTCGCGGCATCGGCGCGCGCCTCGAGATCGCACTGATGAACCTCGCGCTCGACACCGCGCTGGCGAACGACTTCGAGCCGCTCATCACGCCCACGCTGGTGAAGCCGGAGATCATGGCCGGCACCGGATTCCTCGGTGCGCACGCCGACGAGATCTACTACCTGCCCGCCGACGACCTCTACCTCACCGGCACGAGCGAGGTGGCGCTCGCCGGGTTTCACTCGGACGAGATCCTCGAGCTCGGGGAGACCCCGATCCGGTATGCCGGGTGGTCGACGTGCTATCGCCGCGAGGCGGGCTCGGGCGGCCGGGACACCCGTGGCATCCTGCGCGTGCACCAGTTCAACAAGCTGGAGATGTTCAGCTACGTGCTGCCCGAGCAGGCCGAGTTCGAGCACGAGCGGCTCGTGGCGCTGCAGGAGCAGATGCTGCAGGCGTGCGAGCTCGCGTACCGCGTGATCGACGTCGCCGCGGGCGACCTCGGGTCGAGCGCGGCGCGCAAGTTCGACATCGAGGCGTGGGTGCCCACACAGGGCACGTACCGCGAGCTGACCTCCACCTCCAACTGCACGACGTACCAGGCGCGGCGGCTCGACATCCGCTACCGCACCGAGTCGGGCAAGACGGCGCCAGTCGCCACCCTCAACGGCACGCTCGCGACCACGCGCTGGATCGTCGCCATTCTCGAGACGCACCAGCAGGCCGACGGCAGCGTGCGCGTGCCGGTCGCGCTGCGGCCCTACCTCGGCGGCCTCGAGCTGCTCGAACCTCTTCAATGACCGAGCGCTGGGACAGCGCTCGGCGCTGGCGTCGCGGTGGCGGTCAGAAATGACCGCCACTCCAAGCTCCAGCGCGCCACTGCTCATCGCCCTCGACATCGACGGCACGCTTCTCCGCGAGGACGGGCACGTCTCCGACGAGGTGCTCGCGCAGGTGGCGCGGGTGCAGGAACTCGGGCACGAGGTGATGCTTGCGACCGGGCGATCCGTGAGCATGACGCTGCCGGTGCTCGACCGCTTCACCCTCACGCCGCAGTACGTGGTCTGCTCGAACGGCGCGATCACGCTCAGGCGCGACCCCGAGGCCCCCACCGGCTACAGCCGCGCGCTCGTGGAGTCGTTCGACCCCTCCGAGGTGCTCACCACCATCCGCAGCAGCCTCGCGGATGCCAGCTACGCCGTCGAGGACGAGAACGGCTTCTACCGCTACACCGGCTTCTTCCCCGACTCGACGCTGGGCGCCGCGAGTGAGCGCGTCGACTTCGACGAGCTGCTGCGCCACGAGGCCACGCGCGTCGTGGTGATCTCGCCCGAGCACGCGATCGAGGACTTCCTCTCCATCGTGGAGCAGATGGGCCTGCACAAGGTGACCTATAACGTGGGCTGGACGGCCTGGCTCGACATCGCGCCGGACGGCGTGAACAAGGCGACCGCGCTCGAACGCGTGCGCGAATGGCTGGGCGTGCCGCGCGCGGATGTCATGGCCGTCGGCGACGGACGCAACGACATCGACATGCTGCGCTGGGCATCCCTCGAGGGCCGCGGCGTGGCCATGGGCCAGGCGCCCG
>JAODAT010000079.1 GCA_025463565.1 Microbacteriaceae bacterium | reverse complement strand
GGGTCGATTTCGCGCAGCCGGCGGGCGAGCATGCCGGGACCCACGTCGAGGAGCTCCGCTTCGAGGCGGGCGCGGATGCCCGCGTCCGTTCCAGGGAACCGGAAGTCCCACAGCACCGATGACACGTACAAGCCCGATCCGCCGACGACGATCGGCACGGCACCGCGCGCGCGGATCGCCTCGATCGCTTCCCTGGCGGCGTTCTGGTATGCGGCGACGCTCGCTTCTTCGCTCGGTTCGAGCACGTCGAGCAGGTGGTGCGGGATGCCGCGACGCTCGACGGGCGCCAGCTTGGCCGTGCCGATGTCCATGCCACGGTAGAGCTGCATGGCGTCGGCGTTCACGATCTCCGCCGCAATGCCGTGGCCGGCGAGACCTTCCGCAAGATCCAGCGAGAGCTCCGACTTGCCGGTGCCGGTCGCCCCGACCACCGCGACCAGCGTGAGGCTATCGTTGCCCATCGTTCAGGTCGTAGATCGGGCTCGTCGCGACACGCAGCGTCGGGAGCCCCAGTGAGACGAGTCCCGGCGCGGCACTTTCGTGCGACGGTACCTCGCACGCGGCGGCCTCGGCACGGTCCCAGGCGTCACCGGCAATCGTGCGGCGGATCCGCAGGGGCGAACCATCGGACGAGTCGGCGATCAGGTAGAACGGCTTCGCGTCGGACACGACCACGGTGACGACATCTCCCGGGCGCGGCACCGCGCTGAGCGGGGGCACCTCGAAGTGCACGAGACGCGAATCTTCGGCGCGACCGGACAAGCGGTGGGTGGCCGCGTCTTTCGACCCTTCGGCACCGACGAGCACGTTCACGGTGCTTCCGACCAGCTCCTGGTTCAGCTCCCACGAAATGCGGTCCTGCAGCGCGGCCAGCCGCTCGTATCGCTCCTGGACGACGGCCTTCGGCACCTGGTCGGCCATGGTGGCGGCAGGTGTTCCCTCGCGGATCGAGTACTGGAAGGTGAACGCTGAGGCGAATCGAGCCTGCTCGACGACGCGCAGCGTCTCCTGGAAGTCTTCCTCGGTCTCACCGGGGAAGCCGACGATGATGTCAGTGGAGATCGCCGCGTTCGGAATCTTCGCGCGAACACGATCGAGAATCCCGAGGAACTTCTCCGAGCGGTAGCTGCGACGCATCGCCTTCAGGATGCGGTCAGACCCCGACTGGAGCGGCATATGCAGCTGCGGCATCACGTTCGGAGTCTCCGCCATGGCGTCGATCACGTCGTCGGTGAATGCGGCCGGATGCGGGCTGGTGAAGCGCACGCGCTCCAGGCCTTCGATTTCGCCTGCCGCCCGAAGCAGCTTCGAGAACGCCGCGCGGTCGCCGAACTCGACACCGTACGAGTTGACGTTCTGGCCGAGCAGGGTCACCTCGATGGCGCCATCCTCCACCAGGTAGCGGATCTCGGACAGGATGTCGCCGGGCCGGCGATCTTTCTCCTTGCCACGGAGAGCGGGCACGATACAGAACGTGCAAGTGTTGTTGCAGCCCACCGAAATCGAGACCCAGCCGCTGAAGGTGGACTCCCGTTTCGTGGGAAGAGTGGACGGGAAAACATCGAGGGACTCGAGAATCTCGAGCTGCGCTTCGTCGTTGTGGCGCGCGCGTTCGAGAAGCGCGGGCAGCGAACCCATGTTGTGAGTACCGAAGACTACGTCGACGTATGGTGCCTTCTCGAGGATGACGCTCTTGTCTTTCTGGGCCAGGCACCCACCGACCGCGATCTGCATTCCCTCGTGGCCGCGCTTCGTGCTGGCGAGGTGGCCGAGGGTGCCGTAGAGCTTGTTGTCGGCGTTCTCGCGCACGGCGCAGGTGTTGATGACCACGACATCGGCCTGCTCGCCGTTGGCCGGCACGTAGCCGGCCGCCTCCAGCGAACCGCTGAGGCGCTCCGAGTCGTGCACGTTCATCTGGCAGCCGAAGGTGCGCACCTCGTAGGTGCGGGGCCGGTCGAGGATCGTGTCAGTCATGGTGGCAACAGTCTATTTCTGCGTCAGCCGAGTTGTGTGACGGAGTCACTTCTCCGACAGCACGACCGTGATCGTCTTCGACGTGATGCTCGTGGTCCCGGTGGCGGAGATTGTCTTGGCCGTCGCGTCGTACTGCCCGGTGTAGTTGAGCTCGCCATTGGTCGCGTCGATGTAGATCGACATGCTCAGGACCCCGGCCTTCACCGACCAGCTGTCGCCGGGCTCATCGAAGGTGTTGGTTCCGTAGGTCACTTTCACGGTGTGGTCGGGCTGGAGAGTGAAAACGCTGAGGTCGGCGGCCGAGTCGGTGCCCGCCCAGGTTGTACCCGAAGGGTCGATCACCTGGCCGATCTCGTTGGACGGGTCGAGCTTCGTCTGCGTGGGTGTCGGTGACGGTGCTGCCGCACCCACACACGCGGCCAGGGCCAGTGATGCGCCGACCGCAACTACCACCAACAGCGGGACTCGGAAGAGACGGCTCATGCGGTCGATCGTATTAGCGAAACCGCACTCCGGACGAACCGCCATTGGCGGTACGACCCCGCAGTGCAGAGTCGACGGCGTTTCTTACCACGGAGGATGAATAACCTTTGCGCAGGAGAAACCCGGTGAGTCGACGCACGGCCGTCGCCTGGTCGTACGACGACAGTTGTCCGGCCCGTTTCATCGCCAGCTCCGTGGCGCGAGCCTGCTCGTCGTCGTCGTCGACCTGCTCGAGGGCGAGTTCGATGTCTTCCTGCGAGATGTGCCGACGGCGCAACTCGGACGTGAGCGCCGACCGGCCGAGTCCCTTGCGCTCGTGCTGCGTGCGCACGAAGGTCTCGGCGAGAGCGAGATCGTCGATGAGGCCGACGCTTTCGAGCCGTTGCAGCTCCTCTTCGACTACGGCCTCATCGAGATCACGCGACAGGAGGGTCTTCTCCATCTCCCAGCGGGACATGCCCCGACGGGTGAGCGCGCTCAGGCTGACGTTCTCCGCCCGCCTTTCGCTGCGATCGCGCCCAAGCTCGTCCCGCTTGGCCTCGTGCTCCGCGACAGCAACTTCCGCGCGAGTGTCTTCGGAGGCTGCGTCGTCAGCGGCCAATTCATGCCGCTGTGCAACATCCCGCGTGTCGCCGACCGGCGACGACAACCCTGGCCTGAGGTACGTGACGCGGGCCAGCCCGTCGCCGGTCGCCATGACTAGGCTCCGATCGCGGCGTCGTCGAACTCGGTGTCGTCGAATGCCTCGCCGGCCTTCGCTTGTGCGGAGGCTGGCTGCACCGCGAGTACCGGTCCCGCCCCAGAGGCAGCATCCTTCGCCGCTGCGTCCTTCATGGCGGCGGCCTTCTGATCGGCGGCTGCTGCCGCGGCCACGGCCTTCGCGTCGACGATCACACCGAGCTTCACTTTGATCTTCTGCTCGATGTCGTTGGCGATCGTCGGGTTCGCGATGAGGAACTTGCGCGAGTTCTCTTTGCCCTGGCCGAGCTGGTCACCGTCGTAGGTGTACCAGGCGCCCGACTTGCGCACGATCTCGTGCTCGACACCGAAGTCGATGAGGCTGCCTTCGCGCGAAATGCCAGTGCCATAGAGGATGTCGAACTCCGCCTGCTTGAAGGGCGGGGCCATCTTGTTCTTGACGACCTTCACGCGGGTGCGGTTGCCGACGGCATCCGTTCCCTCTTTGAGGGTCTCGATGCGCCGGATGTCGAGACGCACCGACGCGTAGAACTTGAGCGCCTTGCCGCCGGCGGTGGTCTCGGGGGAACCGAAGAACACGCCGATCTTCTCGCGGAGCTGGTTGATAAAGATCATCGTGGTGTTGGTCTGGCTGAGGCCACCGGTGAGCTTGCGCAGCGCCTGTGACATGAGGCGGGCCTGCAGGCCGACGTGGGAGTCACCCATCTCGCCCTCGATCTCGGCGCGGGGCACGAGCGCCGCGACGGAGTCGATGACGACGAGGTCGATGGACCCCGAGCGCACCAGCATGTCGGCGATCTCGAGCGCCTGCTCCCCCGTGTCGGGCTGGGAGACGAGGAGCGCGTCGATGTCGACGCCGAGTGCCTTCGCGTAGTCGGGGTCGAGTGCGTGCTCCGCATCGATGAAGGCGGCGATGCCACCCGCCGCCTGCGCGTTGGCGATGGCGTGGAGGGTGAGCGTGGTCTTACCTGACGACTCCGGACCGTAGATCTCCACGATGCGGCCGCGAGGCAGGCCACCGATGCCGAGCGCGACATCCAGCGCGATCGAGCCGGTGGGGATCACGGCGACGGGTGCACGCTCGTCACTGCCGAGGCGCATGACGGAGCCCTTGCCGAACTGGCGGTCGATCTGGGCGAGTGCGGTTTCGAGGGACTTCTCGCGGTCAGCTGCTGATGGCATTTCTGCTCCTTCATGGGATGGTGCACGGTGCGCCTATAGGCTGCCGTTCCGCCGGGAGAACCGATCCTGCAAGGCTCTCTCGACCTTCGACAAGGCTGTTGTCGGTGGCAATTCCGACGAGTTCGAAGCTACGCTCGACCGGGGACATTGCCCGGTACATCCGCCAGCACGGTGAATAACCCGTCGTGATTTGCCACTGTTCAGGAGCCTAGCTTGAACCGAAGAGATGTTCGAATGAATATCAGCGGCGTGTCGGAATTATTCGAACGCTAAGCGACGGGCGGTTTCACGCCGCGGCCATACCATCGGCTCTCCGGCACATCGCTCGCCCTGCACAGGGCCAGCCAGATGGCGCGGGTATTCGAACCCTTCGCGATGGCCTGCTCGGCGGTGAGATCGAACTCGCCCAGCACCAGGTCGTGCGCGAGAACACGACCGTATGCGCCGAACTCCTCGTCGACGGCGGTCCAGAATTCGCTGAGGCGCATTCCACAAACCTAACTAATTCGCTGGTGAGGTCTCGACACGCTCGACCCGCTTAACTCCCGCTTAAACGGAAGATGCCCGGCTGGAACAACCGGGCATCCGTCCAGGGCGCACACACCGTCGCGACCTGGCTAAGTAGTTGGTTTAGCGGCTGCCTATATCAGCGACTGACCAGTCCCGCGTCGAAGTCCGCGACGAGGTCGTCGGGGACGGTGTCGGGAATCACGTTGCTGATTCCCTCGATGATCGCGAGGCGGTCTCCCACCTCACGCATGATGACCGAAATCGGGGTTTCGAGTGCATCCGCAACCGAAGCGAGAATCTCGGAACTGGCCTCTTTCTGGCCCCGCTCCACCTCGCTGAGGTAGCCGAGAGCGACACTTGCCTTGCTCGCGACCTGACGAAGAGTACGACCCTTCTGCAGGCGGAAGTCCCTGAGAACGTCACCGATTTCCTGACGTACTAAGACCATTGGACCCTCCTCCTATTGGTGTGACCATCGACCGGGCTTCGGATGGAGTAGTGACACTACAACCACCTGTAACGAAACTCTAACCGCGGGTCACTGTATGACGCTTGTGAATCACTGTCTTGTAACGAGAACGAAACGAGAAAGATTCCCTGTCGTCACGCGAGTTGTTCCGCGAGTTGTGAAAGGAGTTCGGAGACGGTCTGCTCTCGGATGGCCTGGCGTGTCCCGGACAGCTGCAGGTGAACCGAACGCACAGAGTCACCGACCGCGATCCCGAGATAGACGGTGCCGGCGGGATGCCCGCCCTGGGCTCCCGGGCCGGCCACGCCGGTCGTGGCGAGGCCGACATCCGCGCTGCGCCCGCGCACCGCGAGCACGCTCCGCACCCGGTCTGCCATCTGCTCGGCCACCTCGGGATGCACCGGCCCGTGCTCGGCGAGCAGGTCGCCGTCGACGCCGAGAAGCGTTCGCTTCAACTCGGTGTCGTACGCGATCACGCCACCCAGCACGACGGCCGAAGCTCCAGGCACGGAGATGAGCTCCGCAGCGACCAGTCCCCCGGTGAGCGACTCGGCAACGGCGACGGTCAGCCCGCGGGCCGCCAGCGCTTCGACGAGCTCAGCGACCGACACTCTCAGCGACCGACACTGCGGTTGGCACGGGCGTATTTGATGACGAAGTCGACGCCGGAGTAGACGGTGAGCACGAAGGCGATTGCCATCACGACCCAGTTCACCCAGTGCACCGCGCTGTCCCACGTGGGACTCGCGATGAGCGTCCAGAGCGGAAACAGGAAGAGCGAGATCGCGACCGCCTGGAACACGGTCTTCAGCTTGCCGCTGGTCCCAGCGGGGATGACGCTGCGCCGGATCACGACGAACCGGAAGATGGTGATGCCGAACTCCCGAACGAGGATGACGATGGTCACCCACCACCACAGCTCCCCCAGCACGGAGAGGGCGACGAGCGCGCCGCCGGTGAGCACCTTGTCGGCGATCGGGTCGACGATCTTGCCGAAGTCGGTGACCAGGTTGAGTCGCCTCGCCAGGTACCCGTCGAGGCTGTCGGTGACGATCGCAACGACGAACAGCACGGCGGCGACCCAGCGCAGAGTTCCGAGCCGACCGTCGTCTTCGAGCAGCAGCACGATGAACAGCGGTGCCATCAGGATGCGCACGACGGTGATGATGTTCGCGATGTTCGCCGTGGATGCCGGGGTGTCCCCGCGGCTCGCGATGCGTCCAGCGAACATCGACATGGTTACTCCCGGTCGGTCAGGCCCCAGGCGTCCTCGTCGGAAACCTCGACCTCATCGTAACCGCTGGTGCTTTCGGCCACCGGGTCTTCGCCGCGGAGCTTCGCGAGCACCGACGCCAGCTGCTCCGGGGCGACGAGCACGTCGCGCGCCTTGGAACCCTCCGACGGGCCGACGATCTCGCGCGACTCGAGCAGGTCCATCAGGCGGCCCGCTTTCGCGAAGCCGACGCGCAGTTTGCGCTGGAGCATGGAGGTTGAGCCGAACTGCGTGCTGATCACCAGCTCCGTCGCCGCCAGCAGCACCTCGAGGTCGTCGCCGATGTCACCGTCGATCTGCTTCTTCTCGGTGGTCGCCGCGACATCCGCACGATACTCGGGCCGGGCCTGGCGCGTGACGTGCTGCACGACCGCGGCGACCTCGCTCTCGGTCACCCACGCGCCCTGCACGCGGATCGCCTTGGACGCACCCATCGGCAAGAACAGCGCGTCGCCCTGGCCGATGAGCTTGTCGGCTCCCGGCTGGTCGAGGATGACGCGGGAGTCGGTCATGCTCGACACCGCGAAGGCCAGCCGGGACGGCACGTTCGCTTTGATGAGCCCGGTGACGACGTCGACCGACGGCCGCTGCGTGGCCAGCACGAGGTGGATGCCGGAGGCCCGCGCCAGCTGGGTGATGCGCACGATCGAATCCTCGACATCCCGCGGCGCCACCATCATCAGGTCGGCGAGCTCATCGACGACGACCAGCAGGTACGGGTACGGCTTGAGCACGCGCTTGCTGTTCTCGGGCAGGATGATCTCGTTCGCGACGACGGCTGCATTGAAGTCGTCGATGTGACGGAAGCCGAAGCTGGCGAGGTCGTCGTACCTCATGTCCATCTCTTTCACCACCCAGGCAAGCGCTTCCGCCGCCTTCTTCGGGTTGGTGATGATGGGCGTGATGAGGTGCGGGATGCCTGCGTATGGGGCCAGCTCGACCCGCTTCGGGTCGATCAGCACCATGCGCACCTCGGTGGGCTTCGCCCGCATGAGCAGCGACACGATCATCGAGTTGACGAAGCTCGACTTGCCGGAACCGGTGGATCCCGCGACGAGCAGGTGGGGCATCTTCGCCAGGTTGGCGACGACGAACCCGCCCTCGACATCTTTGCCGAGGCCGATCGTCATGGGGTGATGACTGGAGGTGCTGGCTCGCGAGCGCAGCACGTCGCCGAGCGAGACGATCTCACGATCGGTGTTCGGGATCTCCACGCCGATCGCGCTCTTGCCAGGGATCGGCGACAGGATGCGCACCTCGTTCGACGCGACCGCGTACGACAGGTTCTTGGTGAGCGCGGTGACCCGCTCCACCTTCACGCCCGGGCCGAGCTCGATCTCGTAGCGGGTGACCGTCGGGCCGCGGCTGAACCCGGTGACCTTCGCGTCGACCTGGAACTGCTTCAGCACCTCGGTGATCGATGCGACGATCTTGTCGTTCGCCTCCGAGTGGGTCTTCGGCGGGTCGCCCGGCACCAGCACGGATGGCGCAGGCAGCCGATAGGCGGCAGGCTTCCCGGCGGGGGCGGGCGTGTCGAACTCGCCGGCAGCGCCCTTCTCCGAGGTCTTGTCGGAGAATCCGGGAAGCAGGTCCGCGATCAGCGGGCCGCCGTCGTCACGGATTCCGGTGGCCGTCGCCGGCACCTCACCGGTGAAGCGCTTGAGCGCGCCTTCCGCGTTCTCGAGCTCCGACAGGAGGTCGATGGTGAAATCATCGTTGGCGCCGGATGGTTCGCGAACGGTGTGGTCGATCACCTCGGTGACCTGCTCGGTGGGTGACATCGTCACCACCGGGGTGTCGAACGCCGGCTCGTCATCGCGCTTCGCCTTGTTGCGGCGCCACCACGGCGCGGAGTCGTCTTCCGTCTCCAGCCCCAGATCGTCGAGGGTGCCGAAGCTCACACTGTCAGGCGACGCCTTCGGGGTCGGCTCGGCGAGCTGCGCACCGAACAGGTAGGCGTACAGCTCGCGCAGGCGCGCGCCGATGCGGTTCGGCGGGGTCTTGGTGATGATGAACAGCGACAGCAGCATCAGGGCGACGATGATCGGCACGGCCAGGAAGGCGGTGCCGACCGTGAGGAGCGGGGTGGCGACGACCCAGCCCAGGATGCCGCCGGCTTTCGCCAGGGCCTCCACGCC
This sequence comes from Microbacteriaceae bacterium, assembly GCA_025463565.1. Classification (GTDB taxonomy): domain Bacteria; phylum Actinomycetota; class Actinomycetes; order Actinomycetales; family Microbacteriaceae; genus Lacisediminihabitans. Next base: position 2,962 of record JAODAT010000079.1, on the reverse strand, counting down.
ATCCGACGGCTTCGGCTGCCCGCCGAAGGTGTGGCACAGCGCGGCGATGGTGGTGAGCAGGATGACCATGCCGATGCCGATGCGGCCGTTGTCATGAACGGACGACGGATGCCGGAACAGCCAGGCGGCGAAGATGAGCATGATGACGGGCATCGCGAACGCGACGTGACCGAACAGGCCGCCGAAGGTGAACGAGTTCAGGGCGATCGCGACCGGGTCGGCCGGCACGAACCACTCCACGATCGCGCCGGCGATCGCCAGCACGAACAGCAGGAACGGAACGCCGTCGCGACGCTCCTCCTTGGAAAGTGTCTCCTTGCCGAGAACGCGGAACGCGCCGCCGACCGCGTGGGCGAGACCGAGCCAGGCGCTGCTCAGGAGCCCGGGCTGCTCGACCACCGGCTTCGCGGCCGGGAGCTTGCGCGTTGTGCCCTTGCCGGTAGGCCGACGCGCGGGCGCGGTCGTTCGCGCACGCGAAGTCGACCTGGTACTCGTAGCCATGCGTCAACGCTAACGGCGAGCGACGACTTTGCCCGGGAGCATCGAGCGTGTGTTTCCCACAGCCGTGCGGTGGTGAGGGGCGTGGCTGGGTAATCTGTGCGGATGGCATCACGGCGATCGTTCACCCGGCTGGCGACGACCTCCGAGTCGCATCGCGTAACGACGCTCGAGCTGTTCTTCGACCTCGTCTTCGTGTTCGCTTTCACCCAGGTGACCGGGTTCATGGCCGACTCGCACGGCGCCTTCGGCGTTCTGCAGGGCCTCACCATGCTCGCCTACCTCTGGTGGTCATGGACCTCCTACAGCTGGCTCGCCAACCAGACGAGGGTGGATGTCGGCATCGCCAGGGCGGGATTCTCGGTCGCCCTCGCCGCCATGTTCATCGTCTCGCTGGCCATCCCCGAGGCCTTCGCCGATCGGCAGGGCGCGCTCGTTTTCTCGATCGCGTACTTCGTGGTGCGACTGGTGCACGGTTTCACCTACCTCGCGGCGGCGTGGAACGACCCGGGCCTCCGCCGCCAGCTCTACCGCTCGGTGTGGTCGATGCTGGCCGGGGTCGCAGCGATGTTTGCCGGCGCACTCATCGGTGGCAGGGTGCAGGCCTGGTTCTGGCTCGGCGGGATCGCGCTCGACATCGCGATCACCTACCTCGTCTCCCGGCGCGGCGGCTGGCGAGTGCAGTCGGCCGCTCACTGGACCGAACGCTATGGACTCGTGGTGATGCTCGCCCTCGGCGAATCGATCGTCGAGGTGGGCGTGGGGCTGGCCGGTGAGACGATAACGCCTCTCGTCATCGTGGCGGCACTGCTGGCAGTCGCGCTGTCGGTTGCCCTGTGGTGGATGTACTTCGACATCGTCTCCATCGCCGCGGAGAGGTATCTGGCCAAGCTCACGGGCGTTGAGCGGGCCGACCTCGCCACCGAGGGATACACCTACCTGCACTTCTCGCTGATCGCGGGCATCATCATCACCGCCCTCGGGCTTGAACAGGCGGTCACCCACCTCGCCGGCGGGCATCCACTCGGCCTGTTCGGCGCCGCCGCGCTGTTCGGGGGCACGTCGCTGTACGTCGCCGGGCACGCGATGTTCTGGCGACGAGTGTCTGGCACCTGGCTGCCGACGCGGCTCATCGGTGCGACGGTGCTTCTTGCCCTCGTACCGGTAGGTGCGGCCGTGCCCGCATTCCCGGCGCTCGCGATCGCGAGCCTCGGCTGCGTTGCGATCGTGGTCATCGAGACGATCCGGTATGCCCGGGAGCGGTCGACCCTGCGAGATTAAGCGGGTCGAGCCGCCTAGGCCTCGATAACGACCGGCACGATCATCGGGCGACGACGATGGCTGGTATTCACCCAGCGGCCGACGGTGCGACGGATCACCTGGCTGTACGAGTGCGTGTCGCGCGTTCCGTTCTCCGCGGCGTCGATGAGCGCCTTCACGATCATCGGCTTGACGTCGTCGAATACTGACTCGTCTTCGGCGAACCCGCGGGCCTGGATCTCCGGGCCGACGATGGTACGGCCGGTCTGAACGTCGACCGCGACGAAGATGGAGACGAAGCCCTCCTCCGCGAGAATTCGGCGATCTTTCAGGTCGGCATCCGTGATCTCACCGACGGTCGAACCATCGACGTAGACGTACCCGAGGTCGAGCTGGCCGACGACCTCCACATCACCGTCCTTCATGTCGATGACGGTTCCGTCCTCGCCGATGATCGTGTTCGCCTCGGGGATGCCGGTCGCGATCGCGAGCTGCTGGTTGGCGACCAGGTGACGGTATTCGCCGTGTACCGGCAGCACGTTCTTCGGCTTCAGGATGTTGTAGCAGTAGAGCAGCTCGCCCGCGGCGGCATGGCCGGAGACGTGCACCTTCGCGTTGCCCTTGTGCACGACGTTCGCGCCGAGCTTGGTGAGTCCGTTGATGACCCGGTAGACCGCGTTCTCGTTTCCGGGAATCAGGCTCGAGGCGAGGATGACGGTGTCACCCTTGCCGACCTCGATCTGGTGCTCGAGGTTCGCCATGCGCGCGAGCACCGCCATCGGCTCGCCCTGCGACCCTGTGCTCATGTAGACGATCTTGTCGTCGGGCAGGTCCGCGGCCTTCTTCGCCTCGATCAGGACGCCGTTGGGCACCTTGAGGTAGCCGAGGTCGGCCGCGATGCCCATGTTGCGCACCATCGAGCGTCCCATGAAGGCGACGCGACGGCCGTTGACGTGTGCGGCATCCAGAACCTGCTGGACCCGGTGCACGTGCGAGGAGAAGCTTGCGACGATGACGCGCCGGGGAGCCTTCGCGATGACGGCCTCGAGCACGGGACCGATGTCGCGTTCGGGCGCGGTGAATCCTGGCACGTCCGCGTTAGTGGAGTCGGAGAGGAAGAGGTCGACGCCGGCCTCGCCGAGGCGGGCGAAGGCGCGCAAGTCGGTGATGCGGTCGTCGAGCGGCAGCTGATCCATTTTGAAGT
>JAODAT010000047.1 GCA_025463565.1 Microbacteriaceae bacterium | reverse complement strand
GGGGTCAGGGACGGAGCGCTCGAAAATAGTGGAATGCACGCATGCAGATTATCTGAACCGCCGAAGCGTAGCTTCGTCGGCGCTGGCGTCGCGCGACTGCGATGCAATCGCCATAGCTCCAGCGCGCTTATTCAAAGATAGGGTCACGGGTTCTCGAGCGCTTGAGTTCGAAGAAGCCGTCATAGGAGCTCATGGCGAGCACGCCATCCCAGAGGGCGACGGCCTGCTCGCCGTGCGGTGCCGGCGAGATGACCGGACCGAAGAAGGCGTTGTCGCCGACCGCGATCACCGGGGTGCCGACATCCTGCCCGACGCGCTCGATGCCGTCGAAGTGCGATGCCCGCATCTGCTCGTCGTACTCGTCGCTGTCTGCGTACTTGGCGAGATCGGCCGGCAGGCCCGCCTCGGCGAGGGATTCCGCGATCACGGCGTCGACATCCTTCCGGCCGCCGTTGTGGATGCGTACGCCGAGCGCGTCGTAGAGCGGCTTCACGACGTGCTGGCCGTGAAGCTCCTGCGCAGCCGCCACCAGTCGCGTGTACCTCAGAGCACGCGGAAAGAACGCCGCGTAGCTCTCCGGGACGTCCTTGTCTTCGTTGAGCACCGCGAGGCTCATGATGTGCCAGGTGACACCGAGGTCGCGCTGGGGCGTGACCTCGTCCACCCAGCGGCTCGTCATCCATGCCCAGGGGCATGAGGGGTCGAACCAGAAATCCACTGCGGTCGTCTGCGTATCGGTCATGTACCCATCAATCCCCGTTGCGCCGCGGCTATTCCCCTACTGGTGGCCCGGGGCGCAAGAGAGGACACTAGGAGAAAGGGTCCTTCACCATGGGAGGTTGCGCCATGCGTACGTCAGTTTCGTCGGTTCCGCTGATCATGCCAGTGCTCGGGCGGGGGCGGCATCGCTCCCCGAAAAGCGGCGCGTGCTTCATGGAGTTCGCCTCCTACCTCGCCGGTGAGCGGTGGAGCGATCACCCCGCCTGCACCCACCCGATGCTGGCCGACCTGGCCCGACTGGTGAACGACTGCAGTTCGGATGCCGCCCGCGGCGACCTGGTCGTGCTCGTGCCTTCGGTGGTCGGCCTGCTGGGCGACGGCCGCGACACCACACTCCGGGTGGCGATCGACGCGCTCGAGGCCGCACTTCCGGTGGTGAGCGCAGGGCGCCAGCGCGCCCTTGCTGCCGGCGCGCTGCGCTGCCGCTCCTTGGTTGCCGACGCCGAGCTCGTGTCACGCATCGACCGCAGCCTGACGATGGTGCCGGACGCCCGCGACTGGGCGACCCGCTTCCTGCTCGACGCGGGCCCGATCAACGAGCGCCTCGTCGACCGGATGTGCGATGCGATAGTTCGCACCGCCGTGATTGGCATCGCCGAAGCCTGCGTGCCCGACCCGGATGACCGGCTGAAGCGGCTGCTCGAGCGCAGCATCCGCGCGATGCAGCCGACCGAACAGGCTCGAGAACCTGAACTCATAGCCGCTCGATAGACTCGCTTGCTGGAAACGAACCAGCACTGAAGGAGTCAACCGTGCCCGGAGAGAACCTCACCCGCGTCGAAGCGCAGCAGCGCAAGGCCATCGTCTCGGTCACGAGCTACGACGTCGACCTGGACTTGACCACCGGGCCGGAGACGTTCCGCAGTACGACCACCGTCAAGTTCACCGCCAGCCCCGCCGCGTCGACCTTCATCGACGCGATCACGAAGTCCGTGCACTCGGTCACGCTCAACGGCGCTTCGCTCGACCCCGCCGCCGTGAGCGACGGTGTGCGCATCCAGCTCGACGGTCTCGCCGCCGACAACGTGCTGACGGTGGTCGCCGACGCCATGTACACGAACACCGGTGAGGGCCTGCACCGCTTCGTCGACCCGGTCGACGACGAGGTATACCTCTACTCGCAGTTCGAGGTGCCCGACTCGCGTCGCATGTTCGCCGTCTTCGAGCAGCCGGATCTCAAGGCCACCTACGCCTTCACGGTCACCGCACCGAGCGCCTGGGAGGTCGTGAGCAACTCACCGACCCCCGACCCCGACGATCGAGGCGACGGCACCTCCACCTGGAGCTTCGATCCCACCCCGATCCTCTCCAGCTACGTGACCGCGCTCATTGCGGGGCCGTACGCGGTGATCCGCAGCGAGCTGACGTCGAAGAGCGGGCGGGTCATCCCGCTCGGGATCTTCTCGCGCAGGTCGCTGAGCGAGTTCGTCGACGCGGACTACATCTTCGAGAAGACACGCCAGGGGTTCGCCTACTACGAGGACAAGTTCGACTACCCGTACCCCTTCGCCAAGTACGACCAGCTGTTCGTGCCCGAGTTCAACGCCGGCGCGATGGAGAACGCGGGAGCGGTCACGTTCACCGAAACCTACGTGTTCCGCTCGAAGGTGACGGATGCGATCAAGGAGCGCCGTGTCGTCACGATCACCCATGAGCTCGCGCACATGTGGTTCGGCGACCTCGTGACCATGAAGTGGTGGAACGACCTCTGGCTGAACGAGTCCTTCGCGGAGTGGGCATCCACCATGGCGACGGCGAACGCGACCGAATGGAAAGAGGCCTGGACCACCTTCCAGGCCATGGAGAAGAGCTGGGCCTACCGCCAGGATCAGCTCCCCTCGACTCACCCCGTGGTCGCCACCATCAACGACTTGCAGGACGTGCAGGTGAACTTCGACGGAATCACCTACGCCAAGGGTGGATCCGTGCTGAAGCAGCTCGTCGCGTGGGTCGGCGAGGACGCCTTCTTCGCCGGCGTCGCCGCCTACTTCAAGAAGCACGAATACGGCAACACCGAACTCACCGACCTGCTCACCGAACTCGAGACGACCAGTGGCCGCTCGCTCGGTGACTGGTCGAAGAAGTGGCTCGAGACCGCGGGCGTCAACACGCTCAAGCCGCTGATCGAGACCGACGCTTCCGGAAACATCGCAAGCTTCTCCATCGAACAGTCGGCGATCTCCGACTACCCCACGATCCGCCCGCATCGGCTCGCCGTCGGGCTGTACGACCTCGTCGGCGGCAAGCTCGTTCGCACCCACCGCGAAGAGCTCGACGTCGATGGCGCGTCGACGGATGTCGCAGCGCTCGTCGGCAAGAAGAAGCCGGCGCTGGTGCTGCTCAATGACGACGATCTGGCCTACGCCAAGATCCGCCTTGACCCGGAATCGCTCGCGGTCGCCATCGAGCACCTGAAAGACATCGAGAACCCGCTGGCTCGGTCCATCGTCTGGGGCGCCGTCTGGGATGCCACGCGCGACGGTGAGTCGCCGGCGAGCGACTACGTGCGCCTGGTGCTCGGAAACATCGCGAGCGAGACCGAGTCCACCACCATCCGCACGACCCTGTCGCAGCTCGGCACGGTCGCGCGCATCTACGTCGCACCGGAGAAGCGCGCCGAGACCATCCTCGCGGTCGGCGACGGGCTGCTCGAGCTCGCTCGAGGTGCAGAGGCGGGCACCGATGCGCAGTTCCAGTTCGTCAAGTTCTTCGCCAACATCGCGTCGACCCCGACCCATGTCGCGGCGCTCAAGGGACTCGTCGATGGCAGCGCACCGCTCGCCGGCCTCGAGATCGACACCGACCTCGGCTGGGAACTGCTCGAGGGGCTGGTGCTCGCCGGCGCCGCGGGAAACAGCGAGATCGATGCGGCCCTGGAGAAAGACAACACCTCCAACGGACAGCAGGCCGCGGCCCGAGCCCGCGCGGCCATCACGACACCCGAGGGCAAGCGCGCGGCGTTCGACTCACTGGTCGCCAACAACGACCTGCCGAACTCGATAGTTCGGCAGACCACCGTCGGCTACCTTCACACGAACGACCCGTCGCCGCTCGCCGGATTGATCGCGCCATACTTCGACGCGATCACCGACATCTGGAACTCGCGCAGCTTCGCCATTGCCGGCTACATCGTCGAAGGCCTGTACCCGACGCCGCTCGCCTCGACGGAGCTCGTCGAGGCGACAAAGGCCTGGCTCGCGGCCAACCCCGACACCCCGGCACTGCGTCGCATCGTGATCGAGAACCTGGCCAGCGTCGAGCGCGCGCTCGAGGTGCAATCGAAGGATTTCTAACAGGTACTCCCAGGGGATGACGCGGCTGCCGGCCGAGATGCCTAGGCTGTAACCCGTGATCGAAGCGACAGGCCTGACCAAGCGTTACGGCGGCAAAACCGCGGTAGACAACATCGACTTCACCGTCAAACCCGGAATGGTGACCGGCTTTCTCGGCCCGAACGGTGCCGGCAAGTCGACCACGATGCGACTCATCGTCGGGCTCGACCGTCCCACCTCGGGCAGGGTCACCGTCAACGGCTCCCGCTATTCCGAGCTGAAGGCCCCCCTGCACGAGGTGGGTGTGCTGCTCGACGCGAAGGCGGTGCACACCGGTCGCACCGCGTTCAACCACCTGCTCGCGCTTGCGGCAACCCATCGCATCCCGCGCAGCCGCGTGCACGAGGTCATCGGCCTGACCGGGCTCGAATCGGTCGCCGGGCAGCGCGTCGGCGGCTTCTCACTCGGCATGGGCCAGCGGCTCGGCATTGCCGCGGCACTTCTCGGTGACCCGTCGACTCTCATTCTCGACGAGCCCGTCAACGGTCTGGACCCTGAGGGCGTGATCTGGGTGCGCGAACTGGCCCGCCATCTCGCCTCGGAAGGCCGCACGATCTTTCTCTCCTCCCACCTCATGTCTGAGATGGCGCAGACCGCCGACCACATCATCGTGCTCGGCCGCGGCCGCATCATCGCCAACGCGCCTGTGGCCGACATCGTCGCACTCGCGACCGGCAAGGCTGTGCACGTGCGCACGCCCGATGCCGCGAAGCTGACCAAACTGCTGGGCGCGAAGAAGGCCACCGTCACCACCGGGCAGCCCGATGTGCTCGAGGTGACCGGAATGACCGCACCGGAGATCGGCGAACTCGCCGCGAAGGAGGGCGTCGTGCTGCACGAGCTGACCCCGGCCGCCGGCTCACTCGAAGACGCATACCTCGCTCTCACCCAGGACGAAGTCGAATACCACACCCGAGAGGTCACTCGATGAGCGCGACGACGACAGCCACCTCCCCCGCGGGCCAGCACAACCTCTCCTTCGGCGGGGTCGTCCGCTCCGAATGGATCAAGCTGCGCACACTTCGCTCAACTGTCTGGTGCTACCTGATCATCATCGTCGTGACGATCGGCCTGGCACTGTTGCTGGCGGCGAGCTCCCGATCCTCTGCAGGGCCACGTGGCGGCGCAGCTGCGGCGCTGCCCGGACAAGCGGCCTGGCTGCAGGTCACGACGCCCGGTATCGGTCTCGCCCAACTGGTCGTCGCAGTTCTCGGGGCGCTCGTGATCACGGGCGAGTACGGCACCGGCATGATCCGCTCGACTTTTGCGGCGGTACCCACGCGGCTGCCCGCCGTCGTCGCCAAGGCCCTGGTGCTCGGAGTGAGCACCTTCGTCGTCTCTCTCGTCGCCCTCATCGCGGCGGCGCTGGTCACCGCTCCGTTCATGCCCGACAAGGGCGTGACGCCAGACTTCGGCGACTGGCACATCTGGTGGGCGCTCGTCGGCGGTGCCGGCTACCTCGCGTTCATCGCACTGCTCTCCTTCTCGATCGGGGCGCTCATCCGAAACAGCGCCGGTGGCATCGCCGCCTCCCTCGGCTTCATCCTGGTGGTGCCGACCATCGTCTCGATCTTCGCCTCGGTGACCCAGGCCGACTGGGTGCGCAACCTCGGATCGTTCCTTCCGAGCGATGCCGGCGGCCGCATGTACGCCTATGTGACGGATGCCGCGGTCAAGTCGACAGACCTGATCGTTCTCACCCCGTGGCAGGGTGCGCTCGTACTCGCCGCCTGGATCGTCCTGCTGTTCGCCATCGCAGCGGTACTGGTCAAGCGCCGCGACGCATAGGCGGTCCCGCCTAGAATTGGCCCGATGTTCTGGACCAGCCTGCACGACTTCTACCTGACGTACCGCGTGCCCTTCGACGTGGTCGCGTACATCCTCGTCGCGCTCGTGCTTCGCCTCGTGCTGGGTTTTGTGATCGACCGGGTGGTGAAGCGGATCGTCACCGGCGTGACGAAGCGCCACCAGGGTGAAGGACAGCTCTCGCCGATCACGTCCGTTCGAATCGTGCAGCGCACGCGAACGCTCGGCAGCGTGTTCAAGAACGTGCTCAACGCGGTGATCGTGATCGTCACCGTGCTGCTGGTGATCACCGCTGTCGCCCCGGCCATCACCGGCGCGTTCTCCCTCATCACCGCCGCCCTCGGCGCCGGGCTCGGCTTCGGGGCACAGGGCATCGTGAAGGATGTGCTCAACGGACTCTCGATGGTCGCCGACGACCAGCTCGGGGTTGGCGACGTGGTCGACCTCGGGCCCGCCACCGGCGTGGTCGAGGCGGTTGGCATCCGCACCACACAGATCCGCGATGTCACCGGCACCGTCTGGTTCGTGCACAACGGCGACATCTCCCGCATCGGCAACCAGTCGCTCGGCTGGTCGCGCGTGATCCTGGATCTCGCCGTTCCGGTCACAGCGGATATCACCGCCGTGCAGGAGCGGATGCTCGCCACCGCGACAGAGATGGCCGCCGACCCGGCCTGGTCGGCCATCATCCTCGAGGCGCCGCAGATCTGGGGGCTCGAGGCGATCTCCGGGGACGCCGTGGTCATCCGCCTGGTCGTGAAGACGCGGCCCGGCACCCGCGACGACGTCGCCCGCGACCTGCGCGCCCGGCTCAAGCGGGCCCTGGACGAAATGGGCGTCAAGCTGCCGGTGGCCAACAGCATCGTGATGGCCCCGTTCGAGGACGCACCTCTCCCCACCGTTAAGACTGCTTCCAAGGCTCCGTCCAAGGCTCCTTCCAAGGGCTCCAAGAAGTGACCTTCTACGACGACATCGGTGGCCGGCCCGTGTTCGAGAAGCTCGTGCGCGAGTTCTACATCGGCGTCGGCGCCGACCCGGTTCTGCGCCCGATGTATCCGGACGAAGACCTGGAGGGCGCAATCCAGCGCCTCACCGGATTCCTCGAACAGTACTGGGGTGGCCCCGGTACCTACTCGGAAGTGCGCGGGCATCCGCGGCTGCGGATGCGGCACCAGCCGTTCAAGGTGAACCCGGACGCTCGCGATCGCTGGCTGCTCCATATGCGCGCCGCGGTCGACAGCCTGCAGCTCTCACCCCTCGACGACCAGACGCTCTGGGATTACCTCGAGCGCGCGGCGCACGCCATGGTGAACACCTTCGAGGAGTAGTTCGCGGGTTAACTTCCCCCACATCGCGGTGTTTTTCTTCGAACATACGTTCTAATGTGCGAGAATAGTCACATGACGTTGAACATCACCACGACAGCCGCGGCGGTCGCTGCGCTGGGTGATTTCAACGCGCTCGATGATGGCGGCCTGGTTTCGGCGCAGCGGCTGATCGCCTCGCTTGCACGCGAGGTGGATGCCTTGCAAGCCGCCTGCGCGGCGGTGATCGCCCGTCGATCGGACCCTTCCCTTGGATTCTCCGGGCTCGCGAAGAAGAACGGGT
>JAODAT010000018.1 GCA_025463565.1 Microbacteriaceae bacterium | reverse complement strand
TTCCACGCGGTCTTTGTCATGCCCTCGACACTAGGCCGGGTGGCTGCGATGTCGAGCACGCAGCCGGCTTACCGCAGCCCGGAGAAATATTATGTTCGTATGTGCGACGGTCTGCGCGGCCCTGATGCGCTGTCCATCGAACCTCGCGTCCACAGTCGTGTGGCAATCGGCGACGAGCACCACGTCGAACCCTTCGGCCGCCGCCCGCTGCGTTGTGATGCGGATGAGCGATCGACCTATGTCGCGTCCATGGGTCAATTCTTCAACTTCGCATCTTCGTCCCTTCCTCATTCATACGGACATACGTATGATGTGATTAGTTGGCAACGTCGCCGTGAAGGAGTTCGCCATGGACAGGTTTGAGCATTTCGATGTGATCGTCATCGGCGGCGGGAGCGCGGCGCACGAAGCGGCCGTCGCCGCGAAGGACAACGGTGCCGAGCGGGTGCTGATGCTGGAGAAGGCGCCGGAGGAGACCTCAGGCGGCAACGCCCGGTACTCGGGCACCGGGTTCCGGTTCGTGTTCGAGCCCGACGAGATCGCGGAGATCTGCGACCTGAGCACTGAGGAGGCCGCGACCCTCAGCCTCCTCCCGTACACCGCCGAGCTGTTCCACGCGGATCTCAACCGCGTGACCCAGGGCCGGATCGATCCGGAGTTGGCCGGCATCCTGGTCGGCGACTCGAATGACTCGATCCGCTGGGCCAAGAAAATGGGCATCACATGGCAGCTGCAGCCCGGCATCTGGAAGAACGGCAAGCAATACTTCTCCCCTGGCATCCCCATCCACCCGACCAACCTGGGTGGCGGGCGTACCAACGGACTGAGTCAGCTCATCCAGTGGGATCGCATCGCCGAAGGCCTCGGCATCGAGAAGCGGTTCAGGAACAAGGTCATCGGCTTCCTGGGGGACGAGACCGGCATCGACGGGGTCGTCGTCAAGGGGCCGGAGGGCCGATATGAGGTGCGGGCGGACGCCGTCATCGCGGCGTCCGGCGGCTTCCAGGCCAATGCGCGGATGCGCGCCGCCTACCTCGGCCCGAACGCCGACACCATGAAGGTGCGGGGCAGCCGCCACGACACCGGCGAGGTGATGCGGATGCTGCTCGACCTGGGCGCACAGCCGTCCGGCCAGTGGCAGGGCGCGCATGCCTCGCCGATCGACTTCAGTGCGCCCGACATCGAGTCGGGCTACAACGTCATCCGATACTCGTACTGCTGGGGCCTCACGGTGAACGAACTCGGCCAGCGCTTCTTCGACGAGGGTGAAGCCGAGGTCTCGTACACCTACGCCAAGACCGGCTGGGCCGTGCAACGACAGCCGGGGTCGAGTGCCTTCCAGGTCGGCGACCAGAAGGTGTGGGCTCAGTACGACGACAGGTTCAAGCCGACCGAGGCGATCTGGGCGGACACCCTCGACGAGCTAGCGCAGAAGATGGGCGTGAACCCCGACGTCTTCGTCAGCACAATCTCGGAGTTCAACGCCGCTGTTGACGGGTCGACGCCGTTCGATCCGACGGTGCGGGACGGTCGGCGCACGAACGGCCTCGCCGTCGACAAGACGAATTGGGCGCAGAAGCTTGATGAGGGTCCATACTTCGCCGGGCGAGTCACCGGCGGCGTGACGTTCACGTTCGGCGGCATCAAGGTCGACACCGACGCGCGCGTGATCTCCATCGGCGGCGAGCCGATTCCGCGCCTCTACGCGACCGGCGACATCCTCGGAATCTTCTTCCACAACTACCCGTCGATGACCGGGCAGACGCGCAACCTCGTGTTCGCACGACGTGCCGGCCAGCACGCCATGAGCCTGGCACCGGTGCGATGAGCTACGCGGCGGCGGATGGACGCATCACCCTCGCCCTCACCGGCGAGTCGATGATCACTCGGGCGATGCGTCCGTTCACCGAGCCGCGCTTCCTGGCCCTGCGCGACCTGTTGCACGGAGCGGACGCCGCATTCACCAACGGCGAGATGCTCTTCCACAACTACGACGGCTCCCCGGCTCACCGCTCGGCGACCTGGATGCGATCCGACCCGAAGCACATCGCCGACCTGCAGTGGCTCGGCTTCGATCTCGTCTCCACGGCGAACAACCACACCGGCGACTACGGCGAATCGGGCCTGCTGACATCACTGCGCAACCTCACGGATGCCGGTGTCACGCACGCGGGTAGCGGCCGCAATCTAGCCGAGGCCATCGCACCGGCCTACCTCGACACCCCCGCGGGCCGCGTTGCCCTCATCGCGGCGACGACGTCGGGTCGCCAGGCCTATCACGCCGGCGAGCAGCGCCCCGACCTGCAGGGACGAGCGGGCACGAACCTCCTCCGGTGGGCCGCCGAGTGGCTGGTCGACGATGCGGCATTCGGCGAACTGAAGCGAGTTGCGGACGCCAACGGCTGGAATCAGAATCCGCCGCCCGACTGGCTGCGGGCATACGCCTTCGAGAAGGCGGCGGCCGAGGATGTCGTGTACCTGTTCGACCGGAGCATGTTCCCGTCTTCCGACGATCCGGCGTCCCGTTACGTGCGATCCAACGGCTTCGGGCGACGCTCGGTGATGCACGCGTCGGATATCGAACGAAACCTTCGCAGCATCCGGGATGCGAAGCAGATGGCGGACTGGGTGATCTACAGCCTCCACAACCACGAGGACGGCGGCTCATGGGAGGTGCCGTCCGACCACGTCATCGCCTTCGCTCACGCGGCGATCGATGCGGGGGCGGATGTCGTGGTCGGCCACGGTCCGCACCGGGATCGCGGCATCGAGATCTACAACGGCAAGCCGATCTTCTATTCGCTCGGCAACTTCATCGCGGAGAACAACACGGTCGAGAAGCTCCCGCAGGACGCGCTCGACCAGTTCGGTCTCGGCCTGACCGACAGCGCCGTCGACCTCTACGACCTGCGCGACACTCGCTCGCGCGCCGAGGGAACGAGCCACTCAGGGCTCGGACCGTTCGGCTGGACGGCCGTCGCGATGGTGAGCTTCGACGCGGGAGCGCTCAGCGCGATCGAGCTGCATCCGGTGGACCTGGTGCCGACCGCGCCCCGCGGCCAGGCCGGCCGGCCGATGCTCGCGGAGGGCGCGGTCAGGGCGGCCGCGCTCGATGGCTTCCAGTCGATGTCCGCGCCGTTCGGCACCGCGATCGACATCGCCGACGGCGTCGGCCGGGTCACCGTCCGATCGTCAGTCGGCGGGTCGGGGGGTCGGGGGGTAGTGACGACGCCCTAGCGCGATCCGCGCCCCTCGAGCGGGTTGTCCCGCAGCTTCTGCGCGACCCCATTCCGCACGATTCGGGCCGCCTGCGATTCCGGCTTGCGCTCCGCCTGGTCGATGGCGAGCTCGGCGAACTCGACGGCGAGGTCGAGCCGGGGATACCGCTCGAGCACCGCGTCGACAAAGTCGCGCGGCAGTGCATCCGGTCGCACGCCCGAGATGTCGAGGCCGGTCGCGACATCGAGCAGGCGCCCCTCGATCCCGCCCTCCGGGATGGGCCCTGTCGCCATGTGCGCGACGATCG
>JAODAT010000031.1 GCA_025463565.1 Microbacteriaceae bacterium | reverse complement strand
AATCCTTTTAACGACTAGATCTGGTCCAGCTTCGGCAGCACTTCCTTCACGACGCGCGCGGTCCAGGCCGCCGGATCCTCCGTCTTCGCACCCATCTTCACCTCGGAGATGCCGAGCTTCGCGTACTCCTCCATCAGCGGCAGGAATTCGGGCGCGAAGGGGTCGCCGCCGTAGATGATCGTGTTCTCGATCTCGGAGTAGTCGCGACCCTCGGTGTCGCAGTGCTCGCGCAGCACGTCGAGCTTGTGGGCCACCTCATCCGGCGACGGCGCGAACAGGTTCGTCTGGTCGCCGTACTTCGCCACCAGGCGGAGGGTCTTCTTCTCGCCGCTTCCACCGATCATGATCTTCGGGCCGCCTGCCTGGATCGGCTTCGGCTGGAGGATCGTCTCGGCGAGCTGGTAATACTTGCCCTCGTACGGGCCCTCGTCGCCGCTCCAGAACTGCTTGCAGATCTGGAGCGTCTCCTCAAGCCGCTCGAAGCGCTCTTTGATCGGCGGGTACGGAACGCCGAGCGCCAGGTGCTCGCGCTCGTACCAGGCCGCACCGATGCCGAGCACTGCCCGGCCGGATGACAGCACGTCGAGGGTCGTCACCGTCTGGGCGAGAAGGCCCGGGTAGCGATAGGTGACGCCCGTCACCAGCAGGCCCAGCTTCACCCGGCTGGTCTGCCCCGCCACGAAACCGAGCGACGTGTAGCCCTCGAGCATCGGGTCGTGCGCGTTGCTGAACGCCTCCATCTGAAACCAGTGGTCCATGAAGGTGAAGGAGCTCACCCCGCCCTCGTCGGCGATCTTCGCCGTGCTCGAGATCAGGCCGGCGAGCGTCTGAGGCTCCCCCGGCAGTGTGAAGTTCATGAAGTGGATTCCGAGTTTCATAGCGTTCTATCCTTCCCATTCCCGGCGCAACACCGGAAGAACTTCGGTCCCGAGAATCTCGAGCTGCTCCAGCACGGTTTCGATCGGGATGCCGCCGTTGTCCACCAAGAACAACTGGCGGCTGTAGCGGCCGTAGTACTGCTTCATCGACAGGTACCGGTCGATCACCTGCTGCGGGCTGCCGACCGTGAGCGAGGTGTTCGCCATCACGTCTTCGAGCGAACCCTGACTCTGGTAGATCATCGTGTTGTCGAAGTATGGGCGATACTCCTTCAGCGCTGCCTGCGAGTCTTTGCGCACGAAGGTCTGGCCGCCCGCGCCGACGATCGCGGCATCCGCCGGGCCGTGGCCGTAGTGCTCGTACCGCTCGCGGTAGAACCGCACCAGCCGCTCGAAGTGCACCATCGGCATGAACAGGTTGTTGGCGAAGAAGCCGTCGCCGTAGAACGCGGCCTGTTCGGCGATCTCGGGACTGCGGATGCTGCCGTGCCAGACGAACGGCGGCGTGCCGTTGAGCGGGCGCGGCACCGAGGTGAAGCCGGTGAGTGGCGTGCGGAAGCGTCCGTCCCAGTCCACCTTCTCCTCGCGCCACAGCCGGTGCAGCAGCGAATAGTTCTCGATGGCGAGGGCGATGCCGTCGCGGATGTCCTTGCCGAACCATGGATAGACCTCGGCGGTATTGCCACGGCCGAGCATGAGATCCATTCGGCCGCCGCACAGATGCTGCAGCATCGCGTAGTCCTCGGCGATCTTCACCGGGTCGTTCGTCGTGATGAGCGTGGTCGACGTACTCAGCGTGAGCGTCGACGTCTGCCCGGCGATATAGCCGAGGATCGTTGTTGGCGACGACGGCACGAACGGCGGATTGTGGTGCTCGCCGATCGCGAAGACATCGAAGCCGCACTCTTCGGCCTTCTTCGCGATGCGGGTGATGTCGACGATGCGATCGTGCTCGCTGCGTACAGCGTGCGTGTGGGGGTCGGAGTTGAGGTCACCGACAGAGAAGATTCCGAATTCGACTGGCATGGGCTTTCCGTAGAGTTATCGCATGAGCGACAGAAAGATCGCAGTGGATGCCTGGGAGGCACTGTTCCGCGCGCAGGTGTCGGTGATGCGCTACCTCAATTCGGAATTCCCCACGGGCGAGCTCTCGCTCAACGAGTACGACGTGCTCTTCAATCTATCCCGCCTGCCGGATCGTCGCACCCGAATCCGGGGCCTCACCGAGCACCTGCTCGTCACGCAGCCGAGCATCAGCCGCATGGTCGACCGTCTCGCCTCGCGAGGCTTCGTCGAGAAGATTCACGATCCAACGGATGCCAGGGGCGTGATCGTGCACCTCACCGACCTGGGCTACAGCACCTTCGTGCACGTGGCCGGCGGACACATGGGCTCGATCTATGACCGGGTCGGCACGTCGCTTTCGGATGCCGAACTGCTGCAGCTCACCGCGCTGTGCGACAAGTTGCGGGTTGGGACTGCGGAGTAACGTCCGCACTGTGAGCACCTCCCCAAGCGTCGTCTGGCTGCGCGACGACCTGCGGCTGGCCGACAACCCGGCGCTCACCGCCGCCGCCGAGCGTGGCGCTCCGGTCGCCGTGCTGTACCTGCTGGATGAGGCTTCGCCAGGGGTGCGGCCGCTCGGTGGCGCCTCGAAGTGGTGGCTGAACGAGAGCCTCCGCGCGCTCGATGCGCCCGTCATCCTGCGGCGCGGTGCGGCAGCGGAGGAACTTCCGAAGCTCGTCGCCGAGCTGGGCGCCGGCGCGGTGTTCTGGAACCGCCGGTACGGCGGAGCAGAGCGCGCGGTGGATGCCGCCCTCAAGACGTCACTGCGCGAGCGTGGCCTCGAGGTGCAGAGTTTCCAGGCCAACCTGATGCACGAACCGTGGACCGTCACGTCCGGGTCCGGCACGCCGTTCGAGGTGTTCACGCCGTTCTGGCGGGCCTGCCTCGACCTGGGCGAGCCGCGGCATCCGCTGCCCGTTCCGTCGTGTGATTTTCTCGAAGCGCCGAGCGTCGACCTCGAGCTGGCGCAGGACTGGCCGAACGACTTCGCCGAGCACTGGACCCCCGGAGAGAAGGGCGCACACGAGCGGCTGGAGCAGTTCGACTCGAGCGACTACCAGGACACCCGCGACGAGCCCGCGCAGGACGCCACCTCGCACCTGTCGCCGCACCTGCGCTTCGGGGAGATCAGCCCGTTCCAGGTCTGGCACAGCGCGACCTCGGCCGCGTTCCGACGCGAGGTCGGCTGGCGAGAGTTCAACTGGAACATCCTGTATCACTTCCCAACCTTGGCGACGGATAATTTCCGGCCGGAGTTCGACGCCTTCCCGTGGTCCAAGCCCGACGCTGAAGTGCTGAAGGCGTGGCAGCAGGGCCGCACCGGCATCCCGCTCGTCGACGCCGGAATGCGCGAACTCTGGCGCACCGGCTACATGCACAACCGGGTGCGGATGATCGTGGCGTCGTTCCTGATCAAGAACCTGCTGGTCGACTGGCGGGTCGGCGAGGCTTGGTTCTGGGACACGCTCGTGGATGCCGACCAGGCGAACAACCCGGCCAACTGGCAGTGGGTGGCCGGGTCGGGTGCCGATGCCGCCCCCTACTTTCGCGTGTTCAACCCCTTGCTGCAGGCGGAGAAGTTCGACAAGCACGGGGAGTACCGGCGGCGCTGGGTGCCGGAGCTCGGCACGGACGAATACCCGGAGCCGATCGTCGACCTCAAGTCATCCCGTGCCGAGGCACTCGAGGCGTACGAGCACATGCGCCGCTCCAGATAGCGGGTCGAGCTTGTCGAGACCTCACCCGCAAGTTACCCATCGGCGAGGTCTCGACGAGCTCGACCCGCTTAAGTAGGACGAGCCCCGACCGACGACACCGCCCAGGAACCCGCGACCGCCCCGGCGCGAGCCGCGGCCACCGCGTCACCCGAGCGCACCCACTCCGCGAGGAAGCCCGCCGAGAACGCGTCCCCGGCGCCGGTCGGGTCGACGATCTGCGCGGGCACGGCGGGAAGCCGCTCGACGCCGATGCCGCGCTGCGCGACGATCACGCCCTCGGTGTCGAGGGTGAGCGCGACGGTGTCGAACCGCTGGGCCAGGCTCAGCGCGATCGCCAGCGGGTCGTCGAGCCCGGTGAGCAGCCGGCCCTCCTCGAGATTCGGGAAGAGGAATGCCGCTCCATCGATCGCGTCGAGAAACCGCTCGGCGCCGAAATCGGCGATGAACCCGGCCGAGCCGGGGTCCACCGAAATCGCGGTGTCGTCGGCGCGCTCGAACAGGCGGGAGACGGCGGCGGCCCGTTGGGGCGAGCCGAACAGGCTGTAACCGGTGAAGTGGATGAGGGACGCGGCATCCAGCACCGCACCGGTCACCGAGTCGGCCGTGAGTTCCGCGTTCGCGCCCACCTCGGTGAGCATGGTGCGGGTTTCGCCCTCGACGATCACCACGATGGTTCCGGTCGGAAGGGTGGCGTGCTCGGTGAGGTGCGCGGTCACCCGCGGCAGCTGGGCGGCGTGCCGGGCGGAATCCCCGGCGCCGACCATTCCGATGAAGTCGACAGTTGCGCCGAGCGAGCCCAGCCAGGCCGCGGTGTTCGCTGCCGAGCCGCCCGCGCGGGTGCGGATCGACGACAGGGTGTCGGTGTCGGGCCGGATCGTGTGCGAGGGAACGACGACCACGTCGTCGAAGACATCGCCGAAGACGACGATGCGCCGGTCAGCGGGCAAGCGCCGACCATTCCGTCGCAATCTGCGCCGCCACCCGCACGTTGTTGCGCGCAAGGTCGAGGTTCACCTCGAGGCTGCGTCCGCCGGAGAGCTCGACGATCTTCAGCAGCAGGAAAGGCGTGACCGCTTTGCCAGAAACGCCGGCCTCATCGGCGAGTGCGAGCGCCTCGGTGAGCACCCGGTCGTGCTCGGTCGGGTCCCACTGCTGGTCGGCGGGGATCGGGTTCGCCACGACGATGCCCTGGCCGTGGCCAAGCTCGTCCTGGCTGCGCATGATCTTCGCGACCTGCTCGGCCGAATCGGCGGACCAGTCGAGCGTGAACGCGGACTCCCTCAGCCAGAAGCTCGGGAAGATCGTCGTCTGGTAGCCGACCACCGGCACACTGAGCGTCTCGAGGCGCTCCAACGTCGCCGCGATGTCGAGCACCGACTTAACGCCAGCGCTGACGACCGTGATCGGCGTGACGGCGAGCGTCGACAGGTCGGCCGACTCGTCGAACGTGGTCGACGCACCGCGGTGCACCCCGCCGAGCCCGCCGGTGGCGAAAACGCGCACGCCCGCCTTGGCAGCGAGGTGGGCAGTCGCCGCGACCGTGGTGGCGCCGGATGCCCCTGCCGCGGCCAGGATCGGAAGGTCGCGAACGCTGGCCTTCGCCAGGTCTTCCTCGGCGATCCTGCGCACGCCTTCGGCATCCAGCCCGATTCGCGGCACTCCGTCGAGCACCGCGATCGTCGCCGGAGTCACGCCGGCATCGAGCAGGATCTGCTCGAACTCGAGGGCCGCCTCGTGATTGCGCGGGCGCGGCAGGCCGTGCGAGATGATCGTGGATTCGAGCGCGACCACGGGCCGGTGTTCGGCGAGTGCGGCCGCGACGGCGTCGGAGACGAGGATGGGGGAGGTCATTCCGCCAAGCTTATCGGCGGGCTTTGCAGCCGCCCGTGCCCAGTGATTGTTCCGTCCCGTCACAATTGTGCGTCGTCGCCGTGCATCAATCGCGACAGAACGGAACAATCACGAACGCTACTTGGCCTTGCGCTCCTTGATGGCGGCGATCAGCTGCGGCACGACGGTGAAGACGTCTCCCACGACGCCGAAGTCGGCGATGTCGAACAACGGTGCGTCGGCATCCTTGTTGATGACCACGATCGTTTTGGCGGTCTGCATGCCGGCCCGGTGCTGGATCGCGCCCGAGATGCCGAGCGCGACATACAGCTGCGGAGACACGGTCGTTCCGGTCTGGCCGACCTGCATCGCCTGCGGCACGTAGCCGGC
>JAODAT010000030.1 GCA_025463565.1 Microbacteriaceae bacterium | reverse complement strand
AGCATCGTCGTGACAAGCGTCGAGTCGAAGCCGTACACACGCCGTCCGGCAGCGCCGTTCAGCACCTCCACCCTGCAGCAGGAGGCCGCGCGCAAGCTCCGCTTCTCGGCACGCCAGACAATGAGCGTCGCGCAGGGACTGTACGAGAACGGCTACATCACCTATATGCGTACGGACTCGCTCAACCTGTCGCAGCAGGCGATGACGGCGGCCCGCAGCCAGGCCGCGAGCCTGTACGGCCAGGAGAGCGTCTCCGAGAAGCCGCGCGTCTACACGAGCAAGTCGAAGAACGCGCAGGAAGCCCACGAGGCCATCCGTCCGGCTGGCGAGGTCTTCCGCACACCGTCCGAGCTCGAGGGCACGCTTCGCGGCAACGACTTCAAGCTCTACGACCTCATCTGGAAGCGCACCGTCGCCTCTCAGATGGCCGACGCGAAGGGCTCGACGGCATCCGTCTCCATCGCGGCCACTCTCGCAGACGGCCAGGTCGCCGACTTCGCGGCCAGCGGCACGGTCATCACCTTCCGCGGTTTCATGTTGGCGTACGAGGAGTCGAGCGATGAGGATCGCGACGCCCCCGCCGAGCCGACCGAGGCCAAACTGCCGCCCCTCACCGCAGGCCAGAAGCTCGACGTCGTCGACGTGGAGGCGAAGGGTCACGAGACCAGCCCGCCGCCGCGTTACACCGAAGCTAGCCTGGTGAAGACGCTCGAAGAGCTGGGGATCGGGCGGCCGTCCACCTATGCCTCGATCATTTCCACGATCATCGACCGCGGGTACGTCACTCCGCGCGGCACGGCTCTGGTGCCCAACTGGATCGCCTTCTCCGTCGTGCGCCTGCTCGAAGAGTTCTTCGGCGACCTGGTGCAGTACGACTTCACCGCAGGCATGGAAGACGACCTCGACCGCATCGCCGATGGCGAAGAGGATCGGGTCGACTGGCTGACCAGCTTCTATTTCGGCAGCGACCGTCACAAGGGCCTGCGTGTCGTCATCGACAACATGGGCGACATCGACGCGAAGAGCATCAACTCGATCGCGCTCGACGACGAGGTCACCCTGCGTATCGGCAAGTACGGCCCCTACCTCGAGGTGAACGACCCGGATGCCGCGCCCGACGCCACCCCGCGCCGCGTCAACATTCCGCCGGACCTCGCGCCCGACGAGCTGACCGTCGCCAAGGCGCATGAGCTGATCGACGCTCCCGTGGTTGTCGACCGCATCATCGGCGTCAACCCCGACAACGGCAAGAACATCGTCGCGAAAGACGGCCGTTTCGGCCCGTACATCACGGAGCTCGAGCCCGTCGTCGAGCAGCCGGTCGTCGAGGCTCCCGTTGAGGAGGTCGTCGACCCCAAGACGGGCGAACTCAAGCCGAAGAAGAAGGCAGCACCCAAGAAGTCGACCGCGCCGAAGCCGCGGACGGCATCCATCTTCAAGTCGATGGATCTCGCCACCGTCGACCTCGAGACGGCGCTGCGGCTGCTGAACCTTCCGCGCGTCGTCGGGCTGGACCCGGAATCGGGTGAGGAGATCCTCGCCCAGAACGGCAAGTTCGGACCGTACCTGAAGAAGGGTGTCGACACCCGCTCGCTCACCGAGGAGGACCAGATCTTCGAGATCGACCTCCCCGGCGCCCTCGAGCTGTATGCACAGCCGAAGTACGGCGCACGCCGTGCATCGAGCGCGCTCAAGGAGTTCGAGAACGACCCGGTGTCAGAGAAGCCGATCCGTATCAAGGATGGCCGTTTCGGCGCGTACGTGACCGACGGCATCACCAACGTGACGATCCCGCGCGGGGAGACGATCGAGGAGATCGACTTCGAGCGGGCGGTGCAGATGCTCGCGGACAAGCGGGCGAAAGGTCCGGTGGTCAGGAAGACTCCCGCGAAGAAGCCGGCGGCCAAAAAGCCGGCGGCGAAAAAGCCCGCCGCCAAAAAGCCCGCAGCGAAGTAGTACATGTCCGGCCTCTTCATCACCTTCGAGGGCGGCGACGGCTCGGGCAAGTCGACGCAGGCCGAGCTGCTCTCCGAATGGCTCGTCGCGAGGGGGCGCACCGTGGTCCGCTCGCGCGAGCCCGGGGGAACCGAGCTGGGCGACGAGCTGCGGGAAATCGTGCTGCACCGCCGAGGGCACATTGCCCCTCGTGCTGAGGCGCTCATCTACGCTGCCGACCGCGCGCACAACATCGCCACGAAGGTGAGGCCGGCCGTCGAGCGCGGCGACATCGTCATCCAGGACCGCTACCTCGACTCGTCCGTCGCCTACCAGGGCGCCGGCCGCGTACTCGATCCCGACGAGGTTCGGGGCATCTCCCTCTGGGCGACCGAGGACTTTCTTCCCGACCTCACCATCCTGCTCGACCTCGACGAAACAATCGGCCGTGAGCGACTGGATGCCGGCAACAAGCGATACGACCGCCTCGAGGCGGAGAAGAGCGACTTCCACGCCCGAGTCAGGGCCGGCTACCTGGCGCTGGCCGAAGCCGAGCCCGAGCGCTTTCTCGTACTGCCGGCAACCGACCCGATCGAGGGCCTCGCGGCGGCCATCCGTGAGCGCGTTTCGTCGCTACTCCAGTGAGTGGATCGAGCTTGTCGAGATCTCACCAACGCATCCCGTCGGTGAGTCCCCACGGTGCCGCCGACCGATCCTTCGGATCGTCCGGACTGCGCCGCGTGGGCCCACTCGACAAGCTCGATCCACTTAAGATGGCAGCATGAGCCTGTGGGATGAGCTGACCGGCCAGTCCGAGGCGATCAGTGTGTTCAAGGCGGCGGCCGACACGTCACAGTCGAGCATGACGCACTCCTGGCTCATCACCGGGCCTCCCGGCTCCGGCCGCTCCAACCTCGCGTACGCCTTCGCGGCAGCGCTGTTGGGAGGAGATGACGCCACCGTGCGCCAGGTGGAGGCCCGCACGCATCCCGACCTCGCCGTGCTGAGCACGGAGGGCGTCATCATCAAGATGGAAGACGTGAAGAAGATCGTCGCGTCATCGCAGTTCTCGCCGTCGGTGAGCCGCTACCGCGTGATGATCATCGAGGACGCCGACCGCATGCAGGAGCGCACCTCGAACGTACTGCTGAAGGCGCTCGAGGAGCCGCCGCCGCGCACGGTGTGGATCCTGTGCGCGCCGAGCGAGGCCGACCTCATTCCCACGATCCGTTCGAGGGTACGCACCGTGCGCCTCAGGGTTCCGGATGTGCTGGAGGTCGCCGACCTGATCGAGCGTCGCGACGGGGTCGACCGCGCAACCGCCGAACGGGCGGCGCGCGAAGCGCAGAGCCACATCGGAATGGCGCACCGGCTGGCGACGAACGAGGATGCGCGACGGCGACGCGAGGAGACCCTGCGGATCGCCCTCGGCATCCGTTCGGTGTCGGATGCCGTGCTTGCCGCGGCAAGCCTGCTCGAGCTGGCCGGCGAGGACGCGAAGGCGATCACCGAGGAGCGCGATGCGGAGGAACGGGAGAGCGCGATGCGTTCGCTCGGCATCGAGCCCGGCGGCACCATTCCGCCGGCGCTGAGGGCGCAGCTGCGTAACCTCGAGGAGGACCAGAAGCGCCGGGCGACGCGGAGCCTGCGCGACGGGATCGACCGGATCATGGTCGATCTGCTGTCGCTGTACCGCGATATCCTGCTGCTACAACTCGGCGCTCCCACCGAGCTGGTGAACCTCGCGATCCACGGCCAGCTCGTGGCGGCGGGCGAATCCAGCTCGCCATCAGCTACTCTCGCCACGATGGATGCGATCGCCACGGCTCGCAAACGGATCGACGGCAACGTGACGCCGGCACTCGCACTCGAAGCGATGCTGGTAGCCTCACTTGCTCGTTAGAAGATGCTGCCAAATAGGGGGATTCACGAATGAAGCTGCGCACTAACGCCCTGGTGGCCGGAGCGGTGGCGGTCGCGCTGCTGTTGAGCGGCTGCGTCGGCTCGTACGTGGCTCCGGCGGCGAGTACGACCTCGAAGCCAACGGGCGAGACGGTGACTGCCGACCTGCAGCCGTTCTACGGCCAGGTGTTGCACTGGAAGAGCTGCGACAGCGGCTTCCAGTGTGCGACGGCGACGGCGCCGCTCGACTGGGCGAACCCGACGAAGGCGACGATCTCGCTCGCCCTCATCCGCAAGCCCGCCACCGGCAAGAGCAAGGGGTCGCTTCTGGTCAACCCTGGCGGCCCCGGGGCATCGGGTGTGGACTTCATCAAGACCAGCCTCACCTACGCGGCAGACGCGAAGCTTCGGGCCAACTACGACATCGTCGGATTCGACCCTCGCGGAACGGGCAGCTCCACGGCGATCAAGTGCTACAACGACCCGGCCCAGCTCGACGCGTTCCTCTACAACATCCTGCCCGGCACCATCGGCTCCGACCAGTGGATCGCGGAGAACTCGGCGCTCGATGCCTCCTTCGGCCAGAGCTGCGCGACGCTCACCGGCCCGCTTCTCCAGTACGTGGACACCGACAGTGCCGCCCGCGATCTCGACATGCTCCGCGCTGCGCTCGGCGACAAGAAGCTCAACTATCTCGGCTACTCGTACGGCACGCTCCTCGGCGCGACCTTCGCCGAGCTTTACCCCAAGAAAACCGGTCACCTGGTGCTCGACGGCGCGCTCGACCCGAACACCACCGACTTCGAGGTGACGGAGACGCAGGCGAAGGGATTCGAGAGTGCGCTCCGGGCATACTTGAAAGACTGCCTGGGCGGATCCAAGTGTCCATTCACCGGGTCGGTGGACCACGCGATGGCGACGATCCGCAGCATCCTGGATGGATTGAATACCAGCCCCCTGCGCAACACCGACGGGCGCGAACTCGGAAGCAGCGCCATGTTCCAGGCGATAATCTTCCCGCTGTACAACAAGTCGAACTGGCCATACCTCGACACCCTCTTCACGAGCGTCAAGAAGGGCAGCGCCGAGTTCGCCTTCCAGCTGGCCGATGCGTATTACTCGCGCAAGGCGGACGGCACGTACACCGATAATTCCACCGAGGCGTT
>JAODAT010000132.1 GCA_025463565.1 Microbacteriaceae bacterium | reverse complement strand
TCGGCATGATCGCCGCGACCTTCCCCGCCGGCGCGCTGATCGGGCCGATTCTCGGTGGCGTCATCGTCACCTACTGGTCGTGGCGATTCGTCTTCTTCGTGAACGTGCCGATCGGCATCGCGCTGCTCATCCTCGGCATCGTCGTCTTCCCGCGCAGCGCCCCTCGGGTTGCGAGCCCGGCCAATCGCCTCGACCTGCACGGCGTGCTGCTGCTGGGCGCGTTCATCCTGTCCGGCATGATCGGCATCACCTCGCTCGGCGAGAGCGGCGCGACAGTGTTCAGCTCCGCCTTCTTCATTCCCGTCGTCGTCTCGATCGTCGCGCTCGTGCTCTTCGTGCGGCATGCCAAGTACGCGCCGAACCCGTTCATCGCCCTCGACCTCCTCGTCGGCAAGACCTTCGGTGCGATGAACGCTCTCAACTTCTTGTTCGGCGCCTGCGCCTTCGGGTTCAGCGCGCTGGTACCGATCTATGCACACGACCGGTACGGCATCCCGATCCTGGCGGCCGGTACGCTGCTCACCGCGCGCGCCGTCGGCATGATCCTGGTGACCAGCGCGACCGTCTTCGCACTGAGGCGCATCGGCTATCGCATCCCGATGTTCGCAGGATTCAGCATCATCGTCATCGGCATGCTGATGCTGGCGATCGCTCCCCCCGCCGGTGTCACGCCCTATCTGTGGCTCTCGATCGGGGGCGCCGTCACCGGTCTCGGGGTGGGGATGACCATCCCCGCGGCGAACAACGCGGCACTCATGCTCTCCCCCAGCCGCATCTCGTCCATCGCCGGGTTGCGCGGCATGTTCCGCCAGTCCGGCGGAATCGTCGCCGTGTCGATAGCCACGACGATCGCCGCCAGGTCGGGTAATGAGGGAGCGACCCTCGGCGTGCTGTTCTTCTGTTTTGCGGTCGTGCTGTTTCTGGCGATCCCGATCATCCTCGCGGTGCCGCGGGTGAAGTACCAGCCGATGACGCGCTAGGAGCAGTTCAAGCGACCCGTATACGATGGCTGCGCTGTCACCCGCCCGAGTCAGTGAAGCTGAAAGACAAGTCGCCAATGCCGTCGTTGATCACCCTCAACATCGTCGATGGTTCGGTGCTGCTCGACCTGCTCGCCGTCAGCCTGCTCGCGCTGGTCTTCCTGTTGGTGCGACACCAGCCCCGAAGCCCGCTAGGCGAGCGGCGGCGTTGGGCTTTCGTGGCAGCGACGGGCGGCGCCTGTGGCGCGCTACTCGCCACGCTCATCATCATCCTGTTCACGCAGGTGCTCAACGTGTTCGGCGTACCGCTCGAGTGGGACATCCGAGGCTGGTTCATTGCCGCCCTGGCCGCCATGGGGGTCGCCGTAGTGAACCTGTGGCACTCTCGCTGGTGGCGCAAAGTCATCGCCGTCATCGGAGTTCTGGCGTTCGGGCTCACCGCGAGCGTGGCCATCAACGCCAGCTATGGTTTCAACCCGACCGTCGCCTCCCTGCTGAATATCAACGTCGGCCACAAGATCGTGATCTCCAAGCAGGAGCAGCAGCCGGTGGTGGCGGCCGAGCCGAATCCACTCAAACCGCCGCCGGCACCGCCCAAGCCGCTGTGGCAGACCTGGACGCCGCCCGCCGACATGCCCGCGGTGGGCCAACTGGGCACGGTGACAGTCCCCGGCACCGTCTCGGGATTCGGTGCGAGGCCCGCCTATCTCTACCTTCCGCCGGCGGCGCTGGTCGCGGATCCGCCGACCCTCCCCATCGTGATCGCGATGATGGGCCAGCCGGGCGGGCCCGACAGCGCGAATCTCTACCTCGACTCGCTCAACGCGATCGCGAATGCCCACAAGGGGCTCGCACCGATCGTGCTCACCATCGACCAGATCGGCAGCCCGCTCTCCGATCCGCTGTGCATCGACTCTCCGCGCGGGCACGTCTATACCTACGTGATCACCGACGTGCTCAGCTGGGTGCAGCACAACCTGCACGTCGCCCAGGGCCCGCACAACTGGACCGTCGCCGGCTACTCGAACGGCGGCGAATGCGCCCTCTCGTTCGGCGCGAAGCATCCCGAGTTCTTCGGCTCGATCCTGGATGTGTCCGGCGAGATCGGACCGTCGCTCGGTGACACCGCCACCACGCTCAGGATCGGCTTCGGCGGCGACCAGGCCTTTTTCGATCGCGAACAACCGGTGAACATCATGGCCGCTACCCACTACGACGACATGGTCGCCGTCTTCACCAGCGGCAGCACCGACACCTACTTCGGCGCCGAACAGAACCAGGCCCAGGCCGCGGCGGCGGCCGCCGGGATGACGACGGTGCGGCTGGTCGGACCCGGTGTGGGCCACCGGTCCGACGCCATCAAGTTCGGGTTTCCCGCCGGCATATCCGCGCTGTACCAGCGCTGGGGGCTCGCTCCGTAGGTGCCTACCGTCGCGGAGCGGCCAGCCTCCGCACTGCCTCGACGACGAACTCGCGCCGTCGCGTGCGCTCGGCGAGGTCGTCGGCGGGCGCACCGGTGATCATGATTGCGAGCTGGGGAACGGTCTGCCACCAGGCGGCGAGCGCGATCAGCGCGAACGTGAGGTGCGCTGCCGACAGGCCGTCATCCAGGACCCCGTCTCGCTGCGCCGTCGCGAAACGCTCGACCTTCTCGCGATAATGCGCGGTGCGCGACGCCTCCTCGGCCGCGGGACCCGGCTGGAGCCCCTCCCACTGCAGCAGGCGCGCCAATTCTGGATGCGCGGCGTGATAGTCGAAGGTCGCGCCGGCGAATTCCCCGATGTCGTCGAGCGTCGCACCGGTGAGCCGCACACCGGCGGCGAGCAGTTCCAGCTGCTCGGACAGTACGGTGTCCCACAGTGCACGCTTGTCGCCGAAGTAGCTGTAGAGCCGCTCCTTGTTGATGCCGGCCCGGGCGGCGATCGCGCTCATCGTCGTGCCGTCCAGGCCGTTCGCGGCGAACTCGATGACCGCCGCCTCGCGCAGGCGCCGTCGGGTGCCCTCGGTATCCCATGCCATGTTGACCTCCGCCATCCGTGCGTCTACTGTGTTAATCCAACCACAACGTTGGAGTTGCAGAAAGGAACGACACGATGCCGATTGCCCTCGTCACAGGAGCCAATAGCGGAATCGGGAAGGAGGTCGCGCGCCAACTGCTCGCCCTCGGCCACACCGTGTACGTCGCAGCGCGCGACGAGACGAAGAGCCGATCCACGGTGGACGAACTGGGTGGCGATTCCCGCCCGATGGTTCTCGACGTGACCGACGCCGTGTCCATCGCCGCCGCGGTCGGCCAGGTCGAGCGGCTGGACATCCTTGTGAACAACGCCGGCATCAACCCCGGCGGCGAGACGGCGAGCGAGACGAGCGTCGACTTGTTCAGACGTGCCTATGAGACGAACGTGTTCGGGCTCGCAGCGGTGACCAACGCGTTCCTTCCGCGTTTGCGGGAGTCCGCGCATCCACGGATCGTCAACGTCTCGAGCGGCACCGGGTCTCTGGGCTGGAGCGCGGGGCCGAACCCGCAGTTCGACTACCTGCGGATTCGCGGAGGCGGGGCGGCATATCGCTCGTCGAAGACCGCCGTCAACGCGCTCACCGCGCTGTACTCGCTCGAACTGGCCGATGGGGGCATCAAGGTGAACGCACTCGCTCCCGGGCTTCGTGCGACGAATCTCGTGGCCGCGATGCGCGATGCGACGCCTGAGCAACTCGCCGCCCTGGGCGTCGGGGATCCGGCGGAGGCGGCGACCGAGGCGGTGCGTCTCGCGACCCTTGCGGACGACGGCCCGACCGGCACGTTCTTCTCGTGGGACGGCTCCGTGGCGCCCTGGTAACGGATCAGTCCCGTCGAGCCACCAGGACGACGTCGCTTGCATGACCGGCACCACTGCCCGTCGTCAGGTGACGGGCACGTGTCTCGTCGAGCTCGATGTGCCAGCCGTCGCCCAGCAGCGGTTTGACGTCCCACGGCCCGACGTAGTCGGCAGGGTCGAAGACCTCGCCGTCATGGCTTTCGTGGCTCTGGCCCGTCGCGAACTCGCCGTGGTGCACGACGACGAGAAGGCCGCCCGGTGCCACCGCGTCGAGCAGGATGTGCTCGGCCACGGCGTCCGGTGTCTTGAAGAGCACCGGATACTGCGCGGAGACCAGGTCGTACGCGCCCGGTTCGATACCGGCATCCAACAGCCCAGCGTGGATCCAGCGGATGTCGACGCCGACTTCCTCCGCACGCTTCGCTGCGCGCTCCAGCGCCACGCCCGACACGTCGAGCGCGGTCACCGCCCAGCCGCGCTTCGCGAGCCAGACCGCGTCGGCGCCTTCGCCGCACCCCACGTCGAGGGCACGGCCGCCCGGCAACTCGGCGGCCACGTCGACGAGTACGGAGTTGGGGGCACCGCTCCAGAGCTGGTCGGCGACCGCGTAACGCCCGTCCCAGTATTCGGACTCGGACTCGCTCACGCTGCGCCCCCGTTCGCCAGATACGCGACATGCATGTTGGTCTGCATCAGCGCGGAGAACAGCATGAAGCCTTTGAGGTTGGGCCAGCCGGCGGTCCAGGTGAGCTGGCTCGCGATCTCCCAAGTGGGTGCGTCGGGCGTGCGCGCGAGCACTGCCTCCACCTCTGCCGTGCGGCGGAGGTGATGGGCCGCAATGTCATCGCAGCGCTCGGCCAGTCCGCGGAAGCGATAGAAGTGGCCAGGCGCGACCTCGTAGGCGTCGTACACCTTGATTCGGTCCAGTCCCGCGAGGTAGTCGCCGATCGGGTCGACCTGCAGCCGGCTGCCGAGACCGAGCCCCGGGTAGATCACCGGGAGCACCTGGTCGCCCGTGAGAACCAGTTGGAGATCGTCGTCGACGAACGAGAGATGCCCGTCGGTGTGGCCGGGGGTAGCGACGGCGGTGAGGGCCCGGCCGGGAATCGGGAGCGTGTCGCCCGGGTCGAGCAACAGGTCGGCGACGAACGCCGTGGACTTCTCACGAGCGATCGCGACCTGCTCGACCTCCGACATCCGCTCGGCGGGCACTCCCCAGCCACGCGCGGCCGCCTCGAGGTCTTCGCCTACCTCGAGCTCGTCGATGGCCCGCTGCTCGATACGGCCGATGGCCACGGGGGCGCCGGTGAGCGTTCGGATGCGGTCCGCGAGTCCGAGGTGATCTGGGTGCAGGTGGGTGGCCGTGACCGTGGCCACGTCGGCGAAGGAATGCCCGTGGGCTACCAGCCCGGTCTCGATGGCGGCGAGATTCTCGTCGGTGTTGAAACCCGTGTCGACGAGGTGCACCGCGCCGGCCGAATCCTCGAAGGCGTAACTGAAGGAGTAGATCAACGAAGTCTGAGCGGGAAGCCATTGCGGAACCGACCAGACCCCGTCGCGCACCTCGTCGGGCTCCGCGAATCCGCCGGCCATCGCTCGCTCGTACTGTTCGGGATCGGTCGGCTGCACCGTTCCATTCTGCCCTCCTTGCGCGTGGCCCCTCGCCGCTCGTTAGGATTGCCGCGTGTCCACCACCGACCCGGATACCCGGGACCACAGCCCGGCCCGTCGCGCCCTGTGGGTGGTCACCATCCTGCTCGGGGTGGTCGGGCTGGTTTCGGCCCCCGTACTCACCGGGTTCCCCGCGCTCCGTGAGCTCGGCTGGTTCGGCTTCCTTCTCTGGCCGTATCTCGCGGTCACCGTGGCGGCGGGTTACCTCGCCCAGCGCTTGCCGGGCCGACGCAGTCGACTCGCAGCCGTCGCCTATCTACTCGCCGTCGTGGGCGGGACGCTGCTCTTCCTCGGGGTCGATGCCGAGCAGGCGCTCTACACCTCCGCGGTGCTTCCGTTCCTCTTCCTCGGTCTCGCCGCGCTTGCCTACGTGCTCTCGATCATTGCGACCGTTGACTTCTTCATCCGCGACTTCGATCGTCGGGAGACACTCACCCACGGCGTCACGACGACCGGCACGATCACCGCGGACGTTTTGAGCGGCATCCAGCAGGTGCACGAGCGCCACCGGCTCACCGTCAAGTACACCGACGCCGGCGGCGTCGATCGCTGGACACACGCCACGCGCATTGGCGGGGACTACGCGCTCGGCGACTCGATCCAGGTGCGATACGACCCAGCGCATGCTGGGCGGAACCGTGCGGTACTTGTCGAGGGCTGATCGTGTCGCTGCGAGATCCAGATGAACTCGGCCGGAGGGTCGGCCTGCGGTTGAAGCCGTTCGCGATCGTGCTGTGCGGCATTGCGCTACTGGGCGGTCCCGTGCTGGCGGGAGTGCACTGGGCGACCGGCTCGTCTGACACGGCGACGATTCTCTACATCTTCGGCTACGACATCCTGGTGACCGGCGCCGGCATCCTGGCACTCTTCGTCCCCGGCCATCGCACCCCGAGCGGGGTGATCGCATACATCGTCGCCGGTGTCGCGGGCATGTTCCTCATCATCGGCTCGTCCGTCTCGATCGAGTACCGGGACACCCTGCTGCGCACCGTCATCCTCGCCGTCGTGGTCTATCTCGTCGCTGCGGTGTTCGCCGTGCTGTTCCTGCTTCGGGATACCGCGGTCAGAACCACGCGCCGCCGCGGCGTGCAGACCACCGGCACAGTCACCCGCGCCGCCTTCGACGGCATGACCAACTACGTGCAGCGCCAGAGGCTCACAGTGAAGTTCGCCGACGGCCAGGGCAGCGAGCGCTACGTGAAGACCAGCAAGCTGGGCGGCGGATGGTCGGCGGGCGACACGCTGCAGGTCACGTTCGACCCGCAGCGGCCGGGCAGCAAGCGCGCGATCATCGTGGGGAACTGACCGGCGTGGCGCTCGCCGGGAGGTCGACCCCGCTCGCGTGACGCCGAGGATCGTCACTCTGCCGGTCGACCTGCTTCGCCACGAGGCTCTGATGAACCTCACGGGCGTCTCCGAGGAGACCATCCTCGAGATCGTCGACGACATCTTCCTGCCACTGGTGCTGAAGTAGTCGGCACTGCGGGCCACAATGGTCTGCATGTGCGGACGCTTCGCGATGAACAAGAGCACCAACGACCTGGTCGTCGAATTCGTCGCGGAGGGCGGCGACTTCCGCGACTGGGAGCCGGGCTGGAACATTCGCCCGACCGACCCGGTCGCCACCGTCATCGAGACGGAAAAGAATGGCACGCTCACCCGTCGGCTCGAGCGCGCGCGGTGGTCGCTCACGCCCGGCTGGTCGAAGACTCTCAAGATGAAGGTGCCGACCTTCAACGCGCGCAGCGAGGGGATCACCGAGAAGTCGTCATTCAAGAACGCGATCAAGACCAAGCGCGCGCTCATTCCGGCATCCGGATATTACGAGTGGCAGACCGACCCGGTGACGAACACGAAGACCCCGTTCTTCATCCGGCCGGCCGAGGGCGAGACGATGGCCTTCGCCGGCATCTACTCCTGGTGGAAAGACCACTCACTTGCCGACGACGACCCGAACGTGTGGACACTGACCACGACCATCCTCACCGCCGACGCGGTGCACACGCTCGACGACATCCACGACAGGAATCCCGTACTGCTTCCGCGCGACTGGTGGGACGATTGGCTCAACCCCACGATCGAAGGAACGCAGGACTTCGTGGATGCCGCAGTGGCGGCGGCGATCCCCGTCGCCGAGTCGCTGGAGATCCAGCAGATCGTGGCGGCGACCGACGACGAACCCGTGGAGGCCTGATGTCCACCCATGACCCGGACGCGTTCGCGCGCGAGATCGGCCCGAAGCTCAAACCGCTCGGTGTTGTGCTCGTCGCTATCGGCGTGCTCGCCGGGCCTGTCTTCGGCATCCTCATCCGAGCGAACACCGAGCCGCTGGACGGAGGGGTCGGGTGGTATCTCGCGTTCCTGTTCACGACGACCGGGGCCGGCATTTTCGCCTATTACATCTTCCGGTCGAACACCCCGACGGGCATCGCCGCGTACTGTTTCGCCGGCTTTGGCGGGATGATCTTCGTGATCAACGCGGAGGCCGGGCAGTCGGAGACGCTGTCGGTGGTGCTGTTCGTCGGCATCCCGTACGTCATCGCTATCGTGTTCGGAATCCTCTATCTGCGCCGTCACATCGCCGCGACCGCGACCCTGGCGAACGGCGTGGATGCGGATGCCACGGTCACCAGGGTGGGCGTCGACGGCATGGTCAACTTCGTGCAGCACCAGCGCGCCACTCTCACCTTCACCGACCAGCAGGGCACGCAGCGCTGGTTCCGCGTCGGACTGCTCGGCGGCGGCGTGCGGGTCGGCGACACGATCCCGATCCGCTACGACGGTGACCACCCGGGCAACAAGCGCGCGATCGTGGTGCGGTCGCAGTAGCGGGTCGAGCTGGTCGAGACCTCGCCGACGGCCTAGAGGTTTCCGGTCGAGACCGAGAACGTGTCGCAGGCCTTCGGCCCGCCCTGATAGCCGTTGGTGAACCACCGCTCGCGCTGGGCGCTCGAGCCGTGCGTCCAGCTCTCGGAGTTCACACTGTCGCCGGAATCCTTCTGGATGCGGTCGTCGCCGATTGACGCGGCCGCATTGAGGGCATCCGCGACCTGGGCCTTCGTCACCGGCTCGAGGAAAGTGACACCGTTCTCGTCCGTGGTGGTCGCCGCCGCGCCCACCCATGCTCCGGCGTAGCAGTCGGCCTGCAGTTCGGTGCGCACCGAGACGGAGCCGGCACCCGTGGCACCGGTGTTCGGGTACGTCTGGAAAATACCGGCGTCATCCTGCACACTGTGCCCCCATTCGTGCGCGACGACGTAGAGCTGGGCCAGCGGCCCGGCCGTCGCCCCGAACTCGGTACGCAGCTGGTCGAAGAACCCGACGTCGAGGAAGATCGTCTTGTCGGGCGGACAATAGAACGGGCCGGTGTCGGCCGACGCAGTCCCGCAGCTAGTCGAGGTCGATCCGCTGAACAGGGTGAAGCCAGGGGTCGCGTAGTTCGTGATGCCGAGCTTCGGAGCCTCGATCGCCCAGTAGGCGTCGATGGCCGCCGACGCGCCCTTCATGCGGCACACCGTGTCGGCGTTCGCCTGTGCGCCGGTGTCGCAATTGGCGATCGCACTACCGCTGTCCGACGTCGTCGAGGTACCCGAGGTGTCGTCGCTCAGGTTGATGCCGAAGACCTGGCTCACGATGATGATGATGATCGTGAGCGCCAGCCCCCCGCCACCGCCTAGCGCGATGCCCGTGCGCGCGCCGCCGCCGGAACGCGCGGCACCACCGCTGATGTCGGCGTTGGGGTTGAACGTCATGGAGTAGACGTTAGCGGGATTGGGCGGGTCGAGCTTGTCGAGACCTCCCGAACGAATTTCGTGGGTGAGATTTCGACAAGCTCAATCCGCCTATCGCCGCGGCTTCTTCTCCAGAACCGGCGCCGCTCCGCTGGCACGCTGCTCGCGGTAGTACTCGCGAGCCTCGTCCTGGCGGATCTTCTCGGCACCCGACGCGATCGGCGCGCGCACCAGCTCGGGCGTGAATCCGAACGCCTTCACCAGGTCGAGGGCCTGCGGGCGAAGTCGCGGCAGCAGGCGGTCGTCGATGTAACGGGTGATCGCCTGGGCGCGACCCGACGAGAGCCGACCGTGGATGAGGTACCAGGCCAGGTTCTTCTCGATCAGCGTGAGGCCGAACAGGTCGCGGAGCCAGGTGAGCACCTTCTTCGTGTCGGCGTCGTCGATGCCGGCCAGCGCATCCGTGAACGCCTCCCACTGCAGCAGCTCGCCGTGCGCCTTCGCGGCCTCGATGAGCTCGTTCTGGTTGCGGTTGAACAGTGCGGCAGCATCGGCCGGCGACAGCTTGGATGCCGGCCGCAGGTTGGCAGCGAGTGTCGCGACCATGGTGTGCACCCGGTCGGTCAGCAGCTGGCGCTGGGCTGCGGCGGACTGCACGTTGCCCACCGAGCGGGAGGTCGAACCGAAGTCCTTCACGTTCTGGGCGAGGCGACGCAGCCCGAAGTTATTCACGACAGCCTCGTTCACCTGCCCGGCGACATAACCGGCCATGGTGCCGGCGTCCGCCTTCGAGAACTTCCTGGCGTAGTCGGTGAGCAGGCGCTTGGCGACGAGCTGCAGCAGCACGTTGTTGTCGCCCTCGAAGGTCGTGTAGATGTCGAGGTCGGCGCGCAGCTGCGTGAAACGGTTCTCGGCGAGGAAGCCGGCACCACCGCAGGCCTCGCGGGCCTCCTGGAGGATGTCGAGTGCGTTCCAGGTACTCAGCGGCTTCAGCGCTGCAGCCAGGGTTTCGAGGTCTTCGCGGTCGGCATCCGTCGCCCGCTTGCCCGAGAATACGCCGTCGAACGCGGTGAGCAGCTTCTCGTGCGCGAACGACATCGCGTAGGTCTGCGCGAGACGCGGCAGCAGCCGGCGCTGGTGGCGACCGTAGTCGAGGATGACCTCTTCGTCGGTCGGCGAGCCCGCGACGAACTGTCGGCGCTGGCTGCCGTAGGTGATCGCGATGTCGAGCGCGAGCTTCGACGCAACGGTCGAGGCACCGTCGAGGGAGACGCGGCCCTGCACAAGGGTTCCGATCATCGTGAAGAAGCGACGACCGGGGCTCGCGATGCTCGACGTGTACACGCCGTTCTCGTCGACGTCGCCGTAGCGGTTCAGCAGGTTCTCGCGCGGAACGCGAACGTGGTCGAAGTGCAGTCGACCGTTGTCGATGCCGTTCAGGCCGCCCTTGGGACCGTCATCCTCGCCGCCGATGCCGGGAAGGAACTCGCCCTTGTCGTTGCGGATCGGGAGGTAGAGCGCGTGCACGCCGTGATTGACCCCCGCGACGATGAGCTGGGCGAACACGACGCAGGCGACGCCATGGATGGCCGCGTTTCCGAGGTAGTCCTTCCACGCGGCACGAAACGGGGTGTTGATGACGAACTCGTCGGTCTTCTCGTCGTAGGTGGCGGTCGTGCCGATGGCGGCGACATCCGAACCGTGGCCGGTCTCGGTCATCGCGAACGCGCCGGGGACCTCGAGACTCATGATGCCCGGGAGGAACTTATTGTGGTGCTTTTCGGTGCCGAGGTGCAGGACGGCCGCGCCGAACAGGCCCCACTGCACGCCCGACTTGATCTGCAGCGACGGGTCGGCCGTGACGATCTCCTCGAAAGCGGCGATGTTGCCACCGTGGTCCTCGTTGCCACCGAGCGACTTCGGGAACGCGCGGTGCACGCCCTTCGACTCGACCAGCAGCGCGAGCTGTCCGAACACGCGCTGACGCTGCTCCGCGAGCGAGAGGCCCTCCTGGCGCTGGAACTCGGGCAGCGCCATCAGTGCGCGAGAGGTGTGACGTGCCTCGGCCCACTGGCCGAGCAGGTATTCGCCGAGCCAGGCGGTGTCGATGCTGGGGGACACCGACGGTTCGGGTGCCGGAGTCGTGGTGGGACGGTCAGCGATCTGGGTCATGTCATCCACGGTACGAGCGCTTCCTTCGGGCGCGAAAAGAGTCGTCGGCACCCCACGAACCTGCCTACGACCGCGCACGAACCATTGTGGAAACCCACAAACCGAGCCGCTCGGGAATGTAAGAAACCTCTCTAGGTGTTTACTCCTGACATGAGCACCGTGAACCTGACCAACGAGGTATTCGAGAAGACCGTCACCGAGCCCGGCATCACCCTGGTGGACTTCTGGGCCGACTGGTGTGGCCCCTGCAAGATGTTCGCCCCCATCTACGACGCGGCGAGCGAGCAGCACCCGGATGTCACCTTCGGCAAGGTGGACACCGAGGCCGAGCAGCAGCTGGCGGGCATGGCCGGCATCCAGGCCATCCCCACCCTGATGGCATTCCGCGACGGCGTGCTCGTGTTCTCGCAGGCGGGCGCGCTGCCCGCCGCCGGGCTCGAGCAGGTCATCGATGCGGTGAAGGCGCTCGACATGGAGGATGTGCACCGGCAGATCGCGGCGCAGCAGGCGGCCGGACCGGCTTCACCCGAATCGGCCGGCTGACGTCGC
>JAODAT010000131.1 GCA_025463565.1 Microbacteriaceae bacterium | reverse complement strand
TCAAACCCACCGAATTCTCGCTCGAGAAGTTCGGCGAAGCGAATGGGCGTGCGATCTTCGAATAGCGGACCGATGAGTTGCACGCCCATCGGCAATCCGTCGTTCGACTTTCCAATGGGAACGACGGTCGCGGGCAAGCCGGGTGCGGTGGACATCCCCGCCCAAACGAGTTGGTCAGCGTAGCTGTAGTCGACCCCGTCGATGGGAATTGTGCGGCTCCATTGGTCCGGGCTGTGATCGTGGAGGAACGCAGTGGTGGGCGTGACGGGCGTGATGACGATGTCGACTTCACGAAAGAGTTGGCTCCATTGTTGGCGGAGCCTGATTCGCGCCGAATCCGTCGTGATCCAGTCTCGATAACTCAGGGCCGAGCCGCGGGCGCGCTCGGCGGCGAGGCTTTCGTCGCTGGGGTCGATCGTTGAAGCGACGGCTCGGGCCGCTTGATACGCATTTGCGGGGTAGCCGGCAGCGACCGATGCGAGAAGGAGACGCATGTAGATTCGCGCGCTCTCGACGAGGTCGGGTAGATGTGCATTGTGACGTTCGACGGTTGCGCCCGTTGCAGCGAGACGGTCGGCGAGGAGCTCGATGGCCTGCCGGGTTTGCGCCGAACTGGGGATGAGCGGGTGCGTATCGATGACGAGTACGCGGAAGGCCGAGAGGTCGTTGTGGCGTGCGGAGCGAAGTTCGAGCCGGTGGGCGATGCCGATGGATGTCTCGTCGGGGGCTGCAAGCAGGTCGAGCATGAGTGAGAGGTCGCCGGAGCTTCGTGCCATCGGGCCTACAACGGTCAGGTCTCTCTCGTACGCCAGCGGTGGCGCTGGGGGAGCGGTGTGGCCGCGCGACGGCACCAGGCCGAGCGTGGGTTTGTGCGCGTACACCCCGGTGAAATGGGCGGGAACGCGGAGCGAACCCGCGATGTCGGAGCCAAGGGATACGGTTCCGAATCCTGCTGCGAGCGCGGCCGCGGACCCACCCGATGATCCACCCGGCGTGCGCGCCAGATCCCAAGGATTGTTCGTCGTTCCGTAGATGTCGTTGTAGCTCTGCAGGTCTCCGAGGGCGAATGGCACATTGGTTTTGCCGAGGACGACCGCGCCGGCGGCCTTCAGTCGTGCCACTGCAACAGCGTCTTCCGTTGCGATGAAATCCTTTAATGGTGGGATTCCCCAGGTTGTCGGGAGGCCAGCGATGTTGAAGGATTCCTTGACCGTCATCGGCACGCCCAGCAATGGTCGTCGATTACCGTACGC
This sequence comes from Microbacteriaceae bacterium, assembly GCA_025463565.1. Classification (GTDB taxonomy): domain Bacteria; phylum Actinomycetota; class Actinomycetes; order Actinomycetales; family Microbacteriaceae; genus Lacisediminihabitans. Next base: position 8,437 of record JAODAT010000131.1, on the reverse strand, counting down.
TCTCGCGCTGTCGGCATCTCGGGCCGCCTCTATCGCGCGATCGAAATCCCTCACCACGACGGCATTGATGTCACCGTCGAGGCGCTCGATCCTGTCGATGGCGGCGCCCGTGAGCTCAACCGCAGAAACTTCCCGCGCCCGAATCGCGGCGGCGAGTTCGGTTGCGGTCGAATATGTGTAGTCGCTCCCGTTCACGATGGTCTCTCAGTCGGTGATGACGACGACACCGGTCGGCGCATTGAGCAGCTCGACGGTGCGCTCGGCTGCACGGTCGATTTGCACGCGAGGCTCGGCGGGGATCTGGTCGACGTTGTAGGTACCGGGGCCGTAGAACTGGCCGTAGCTGAGTACGACACCGCCTTCGGCGAGCACGGTGCTCTCAAGTTGGGCGACGGCACGGGCATCCGGTCCATCCGGCAGTTGCCACGCCACGGTCTGCGCGAGGATCTTCGGAGATCCGCTCGCGCGGGCGGCATCGATGATGTTCTGGTTGCCCTCGGTGCGGATGCGGGCGTTAAGTTCGCCGTGCTCGCCGATTTTCGTGACGTCGTCGGGCAGGTCGGTGAGTTCGTTCAGGATGAGGTCCGGTGCGAACTCGCGGACAGCCTGGATCAGGGCGTCGCGGTCGAAGACATCGACGACGATGGGCTGGGCGCCGAGCTGGCTGAGCTGGTCGGCTTTGTTCGCCGTGCGGGTCATGCCGCCGACCACGTGGCCGGCCTCGACCAGCAAGGGGATCAGTTTCTGGCCGATGACACCGGATGCGCCGGCAAGGAAGATTCTGGACATGGGTTGGTACCTGCTTTCTTTGTGGGGATCTTGTTGGGTCAGGCTCGGCGCGTGAGGCGCCTCTGGGCGATGAGGCTGATGAGGGCGAGGAGCACGATCAGTGCGGTGTAGCCGGCCACGGCCGGGATCTGGCCGAGCGGCCCGACGAGCTGGCCCTCGATGATGATCGACAGCCCGAACGCCCCATACGACACCACGTAGATCGCGGCCACGACGCCTGCCCGCTGGTCGGCCAGCGCGAGGGGGAAGAGGAGTCGTAGTGCGGCGGTGAAGCAGGCGCCGAACCCGACGCCGGCGATGGCCTGTCCGATGATCATGATGCCGAGGCTCCCGGCGAATACTCCGCCGATGATGCCGAGTCCGCCCACGATTGAGGCGTAGATGCCGATGGTCATCGCTCGACGGGGGTCGACCCGGGCGAATGAGAGTCCGATGACCGCCGAGACGGCGGGCGCGACGAAGCCGGCCAGGCCATCGAGGAGACCGCTGTCGAGGTGGAAGACGCTGCGCACCAGGCTCGGAGCGATTCCGCCGGAGAGCCCTGCGAGCATCCAGACTGCGGCTACGACGGGAGCGGCGGCTGCGAATTCCTTCCGGACCGCAGGGGGGATCGAGACCCGGGGGACCATCGAGCGCAGCGCGCCGGCGTTGCGGCGCATCGTCTCGGGAGAGAAGACCACGACTGCCCCGCCGAGGACTGTCAGCACGATCAGCGCGCCGAAGATGATCGTGCTCGCGGCTCCAGTGAACTGGATGGCGAGCCCGGCAAGAAGGGAGCCCGCGGCGAGTCCGCCGGTGAGGCTAACGCTGCCGAGGATGGTTCCGAGTCGCTTCTTGTTCTCCGGCGCCAGTTCGACCATGGCCGCGGTGAACGCCGACGTCGCGGCACCGCTCGCGATGCCTTGCACGATCCTGCCGGCGACCACCCAGCCGATGTCGGGAGCGAAGAGGAACAGCAGGTTCGAGGCGAGCTGCACGACCAGGGCGGCGATCAGCACCGGGCGGCGGCCGATGTGATCCGAGAGCGACCCCAGAGTAAGCGCGGCGACGAGGAACCCGATCGCGTAGACGGCGAACGCAAGGCTGAGCATCGAGGGCGGAAACTTCCACAGCAGCCGGTACTCGACCAGGAGCGGGGTGATCGATCCAGCGGCGAGATACAGGCTCGTGAATGCGACCGCGGTTCCGGCCAGCGCAAGGCCGGCCGGAAGAGTGCGCCTTCTGTGGGTGGCTTCCATACCTATGACTGTATTTATGGAGCGGCTTGCGAGTATGGTCCATTTCTATGGCGAAAAACCAGACCAATTCTTCGGATGTCCATCTTGCCGGAATCGGCGTCGACCTGCACCTTGAGCTGGCGGGCACCCGTCTGCGGGCTGGTTTGACGGACGCGCTGCGGGAGGCCGTCCGGTCCGGGCGACTGGCGCCGGGCACTCGACTGCCCGCATCCCGAACCCTCGCAACCGACCTCGGTATCGCCCGCAGCACCGTGACGGAGTGCTATTCCGAGCTGGTCGCGGAGGGGTGGTTCACCGCGCAGCAGGGATCGGGCACGCGAGTAGCACAGCTGGCCGCACCGCTCAGGGCGGAATCCGGGGGCGCGAAGACGGGCACGCCGGCGCGTCGGTCGACGCAGGGTCTCGCGCTCGGTGCGGCGGACTTTGCGGAGTTTCCGCGCCTAGCGTGGCTCGCTGCCGCCCGCCGCGCGCTGGCGACGGCACCGCCCGATGCGTTCGGATACGGGGATCCTCGCGGCCGGTTGGAACTCAGGACGGCGCTGTCCGACTACCTCGCGCGCGTTCGAGGCGTGCGGGCCGATCCCGAGCGGATCGTCATCTGCGCCGGGTTCCATAACGGCCTGGGGCTGATCGCGCGAGCGCTGAAGTCCCGCGGCGCCAGGTCGATCGCCGTCGAGGCCTATGGTCTCGGCCTCTATCGAGACCTTCTGCGGGAGGCCGGGCTCGACATCCCGCCGCTCACCGTCGACGAGCAGGGCGCGCGCACCGACGAGTTGGAACGTCTCGACGTCGACGCGGTGCTGCTGACTCCCGCCCACCAGTTTCCGACCGGGCACGCGCTCTCGCCAGACCGCCGGGCCGCGGTCCGCGACTGGGCGCGGATCACCGGAGGGCTGATCCTCGAGGACGATTACGACGGGGAGTTCCGCTACGACCGCAAGCCTGTTGGCGCACTGCAGGGCCTGGATCCCGAGCATGTCGTGTACTTCGGCACCACGAGCAAGTCGCTGGCGCCTGCCCTGCGCGTGGGCTGGATGGTTGTTCCCGAGCGCATCCTCGCCGACGTCCTGATAGCAAAGGGAAGCGTCGAGGTCGTGAGCGTGCTCGAGCAACTCACGCTCGCGGAATTCATCTCCTCGGGCGCGTTCGACCGCCACGTGCGCTCGCGACGACAGAGTTACCGGCGGCGGCGCGACCAGCTGGTCACCGCCGTCGCGCAGAGCTCGCTCGACATCCGGGTAACCGGCATGGCCGCCGGCCTGCAGGCCGTCCTCGAGCTCCCGCCCGGTTCAGAGGGTCGGGTGCTCGAGGATGCGGCCCGCAAGGGACTGCTGGTCAGCGGTCTGTCCGCGTTCCGTCACGAATCGCTCGGACAGGATGACAGCACGCGCGACGCACTCGTCGTGAACTACTCGGCACTCTCCGACAGCGCCTGGGAGGGCGCACTGCGCGAGCTGTGCAGCGTGTTGCCGTCTAGGCCGGAAGAAGCGCGCTGAGTTCGTGCCACTGCGATCGGGGAAGTCCGCGATCCGCGGACAACACCTGCAGGGCGACATGATCTGCCCCGGCCGCCCAGTGCTCGTGCACACGTCGGCTGATGTCGTCGAGAGAACCCCATGCGACGGTGGCGTCGATGAGTCGATCGCTTCCGCCCGGGATCAGGTCGTCGTCCCCGAAGCCCAGACGGCGCAGGTTGGCCTGGTAGCTCGGGAATCCGATGAACATGCCAATTCCACGTCGGGCGATCTCGCGGGCCTTGGCGGGGTCGGTCTCGAGCACCACAGCCTGGTGGGGTGCGATGAGGGCGTCTGGTCCGAGGATCTCCCGGTTGGCCGCGTTCGATTCGGGTGTGACCAGGAACGGATGGATGCCCGCAGCACGTTCGCGCGCCAGGGCTACCATTCGCGGCCCGAGCGCACCGAGGATCCGGTCACCGGCGTCGAGCGTCGGGAACCCGTCGTCGAGGTCGTCGAGGTAGCGCGTCATCGCCAACAGGGGCGTCCCGAAATCCCGACCGGCGGCGGCGGCACTCTCGGGTGAGCTGACACCCAATCCGACGATCATGCGCCGCCCGTATGTCGCGGTGAGCCGACGATGCTGCTCCGCTGCGTCGCGCGCGTCGGCGCTCCAGATGCTCATCACGCCGAACGCAACTGATGCGTGCGGGGCAGAGGAGAGGAGTCCTTCGGCGTCGCTCCACAGGCCGGGCCCGTTGGCGCCCGCGATCCAGAATGCCCGCCATCCCTGGTCATCAAGCGCCGCAGCGGCCTCATGGATCTCGGGCTTGTTGGAACCTCGCAGCTCCATGCTCCAGAGCCCAAGGCGACCGATCGTCGCCCCTGATACTGTCTCGCCGTGCACGGTGTCTCCCCTCCTCTCCGGGGTCGCTTACGCGGTCCAGCCGCCGTCGAGCGTGACGGTTGAGCCGGTCATGAAGTGCGCCTGGTCGGAGGCGATCCATGCCACAAGTGCGCCGACATCCGTCGGCGTCGCGAAATGCCCAAGGGCGGTGAGACCGGCGAGGAAGTCACCAGACGGACCGCTGGCCGGGTTGCCCTCGGTGTCGATTGGACCGGGCTGCACGATGTTGGCGGTGATCTTGCGGGATCCGAGGTCGCGCGCGAGTCCCTTGGTGAAGGCGACGAGCGCGGCCTTGCTCATGCCGTAGATGGAGCCGCCAGGGAACGGAATGCTCTCTGCCGTGACGCTGCCGATAGTGACGATGCGGCCGCCGTCGGGAAGGAACTTGAGCGCCTCGTGCGTGCTGTAGACCGTTCCGCGGATATTGAGGTTGATGGTGTGCTCGATGTGCTCATCCGGGGTGTCGGTGAAGGGTTCGAACCATCCGGCGCCAGCGCTGTTGACGAGGATGTCGAGGGAGCCGAGCGCCGCCGCAGCGTCGCGCACGCCCTGACGCGCTCCGTCGGGCTCGGAGTTGTCGGCGCGGATGGCCACCGCGCTGCCTCCGGCCTCGATGATTTCCCTTACGACCGCGTCCGCTCGATCCGGCGACGACCAGTAGGTGATTGCGACGCGTGCGCCCTGGCGGGCAAGTTCGACCGCCACGCCCGCTCCGAGACCACGCGAGGCGCCGGTGACGAGAGCGGTCTTGCCCGCGAGAGGTAGGGGGGTTGATGCGTTCATGAATGTAGCTCCTATTTCTGTTCCGATTGGTACATAAAAGACATCCGACGGGCAGGGAATTCCCAACCCGACTAAATTTGTTCTAAAAAGTACGGAAATCGAGCGAGCGAAAGGAAATTGGCGATGGCGGAGCGTGGACGACCTCGCGAGTTTGCCCTCGATGAAGCCCTCGACAGGGCGATCGAGGTCTTTTGGCGACAGGGTTACGAGGGCACGACCCTGGATGACATCACCGCCGCCATGAAGATCAGCCGGCCCAGCCTCTACGCGGCCTTTGGCAACAAGGAAGAGACCTTCAAGCGCGCGGTCGGGCGGTACGCGGTGGTTGACATGGCGTACATCGACGATGCGATCGCCGAACCCACGGCGCGCCTGGTCGCTGAGCACTATTTGCGCAGCAATGTGCGAGCCATCACCGAACCGGGCAAGCCGGCCGGCTGCCTATCCATCCAGGGCGGACTCTCCGGTAGTCCCGAACACCACCGCGTCGTCTCGTTTCTCAACGAAAGCCGACGAGGCGGGGAGGCACGGTTTGCCGCCCGATTCCAGCGGGCGATCGACGACGGCGACCTATCGGCGAGCGAAAACGCGGCAGAGCTGGCGAAGTATCTCGCGACCGTTACCGCCGGACTTGCGGTTCAGGCGTCAGGCGGTGCATCCCGAGCCGACCTCGAGTCCGTCGCACACCGTGCGCTTCTCGGGTTTCCCGCACCATGAATTTGGCCGAGATGTTGCACCTGAGCCGCCGTAACTAGCTGCGGGTTAGTTGCCTGCGCGCCCGCGCCGCCGGAGACCGAGCACCAGCAGAACGATGCCGACGATCGCGAGAATGATCCCGATGATGAGCCACATCTGGCTGCCTGTCATCGAACTGCCGCCGATCAGGCCCGAACCCTGCCCGGTGAAGATAAGACCGACGACGAGAGCGATGGCACCTACAGCGATCAGGATGGTCTTCATGGTGCCAACCTACTCTCAGCTCGTGGCGAAGATCGGCCAGCCGATCTCGGTGCGCCATTCGGCAGGATCGGCTGATTCGTGCGGGCCGACGACGTAGTACTCCCGCAGCGGCCCATCGACCGCGAGGGCATGCTCGGTGACATACGTTCCCAGGGCGCCGTATGCGAGATCCACTCCTTCGGGCGCGCCCAGATGCTCGATGACGGCAAGCTCCACGGCGGGAATCGTCGTCATTGCTACACGGCCCAGAGCACGCAGCTCGCTGGCGACCGGAATGAAGACGGTCGCGGATCCGCGTTCGTCGGTGAAGAGCTCGGTCGAGAAGATCCCTCCGGCGATCCCGGCCGGCTCGACGCCCTGAGCTGCGAGCGTCGCGTGCAGCTCGCCGAGGGCGCCCTGGTACCAGGCCGCGGCATCCGCCAGATCGACCACCTCGGTGATGGCCGCCGCCAGGGCTGATGCGATCGAGCGGTGTTCGATCGTGACGTCGAGGTTCGGATGGTCCAATAAGTTTCGGAGGGATGCCACGACAGTGCGGGTGCGCTCGATCTCGATTTCGAGGCGCCTGGTGTGGGCCGCGATTAACTCGTTTCTGGTCGTGATGTCGCTCGCCTCGAGAACCTCGCGAATGTCGCCGAGCGGCATGTCGAGAGCGCGGAAGCGACGGATGACCTGCGCCACCGGGATCTGCCCGGTGCTGTAACGGCGATAGCCAGAGTTCGCGTCGATCTCGGCCGGTTCCAGCAGTCCGGCTTCGTGGTAGTAGCGCAGTGTCTTCACGCTCAGGTTGGTCGCTCTTGCGAAATCACCGATGGAGAGCGAAGCAAACATGTTTCAAGTGTGGGCCCTCCAGCTGGGGGAGAGTCAACGCGACATCCGCACTTGACTCTCCCTTCACCGCACGCCGGAGAGTGGATTCACCAGGCCAACCGGCCTTCTATCGAAAGCGAGACAACCAATGTCAACCGAACTCACCGGCGTCATCGCCGAGCACATCCGGGCGATTAATTCATTCGACGTGGATGCCGCAGTCGCGACCTTCGCCGACGATGCCTACGTCAACGACAACCGGCGCGAATTCAGCGGGATCGACTCGATCCGCCGTTGGGTCGAGAAGGAGATGGTCGGCGACAGCGTGACCATCGACGTTACCGAGGTGATCGATCACTACGGGGACACGATCGTGCGGGGTCGTTACGACGGCACCTTCGACAAGAGCAACCTGCCCGCCGAGTTGATCCTGTCGAACTACTTCAGCGTGCGCGACGGCAAGATCGTGAGCCTGGTGGTGATCTTCAACCAGCCGGCCGGGTACTAGCGTCGAAGCATGACCTCACCCCGCAACCCCTTCGGTCGGCTCGGCATCTGGATGTCGCGGAGCGTTCCGCTCGACGAGCGGCTCACTGTCGCGAAGGTGACGGAGTCGCTGGGGTACGAGACGATCTGGATCGCGGGCGGCGCCTCCGTGGGAGTTTTCGACGACGTTCGGGCGGTGCTTGATGCCACAGGCACCGCCAAGGTCGGCACGTCGATCGCGAACATGTGGGCCGAGACACCGAAGCAGGTGACCGACGCCTTCACCGCGCTGGAGGCGGATTACCCGGGCCGCTTCTATCTCGGAGTGGGGCCGAGCCACGCTCCACTGGTCGCCAAGAATCAGCTGGGCACGTGGCAGAAGCCGCTCGCGAAGTCGCGCGGATACCTGGATGAGATGGATGCGGAGCCCACGCCGGTTCCCGCCGATCGGCGAGTGCTCTCCGCGCTGGGGCCGCTCGCGCTGCGACTCGCAGCGGAGCGAACCCTGGGCAGCATCCCGTACCTCGTCCCTGTCGCCCACACGACATCCGCGCGTGACCTTCTCGGCCCGTCACCCGTGCTCGCACCGGAGATCGGTGTCGTGCTCGAGCCGGATCTCGAGCGCGCGCGGGCGAGAGCGCGCGAGTTCCTGGCGTCGTACCTCGGATACCCCAACTACACCGGCACGTTCCTGCGGTCGGGCTTCGACGAAAGCGACCTCGAGAACGGCGGCAGTGATCGCCTGGTTGACGCGGTGTTCGGTCTCGGTTCCGTGGAGGCGATCGGTGCGCGCATCGACGAGCACTTTGCGGCCGGGGCCGACCACGTCGCGATCCAGGTTCTGCCGACGGAGGGGCAGACCCGGGTCGACGTGTTCACCGCACTTGCATCGCTCGCCATTCACGCCTGAGTAGCCCGTACACCCAGGTGTCCGACACCTCGCCGCTCACGATGCAGTCTTCCCGCAGCGTGCCTTCGCGCACGAAGCCGAGCTTCTCCAGCACCCGGGC
>JAODAT010000126.1 GCA_025463565.1 Microbacteriaceae bacterium | reverse complement strand
TTGGTGCCCTCCGGGATGTCGAGGTCGCTGAACAGGTGCGGAGACGAGGAGTAGGTCTCCTGCGGCTCGGGGATGCCCATGTCGAGGGCCTTGTTGATCTGCGTCCACTTGTGCATGTCATCCCAGTCCACGAAGGTGACCGCGATGCCCGTCTTGCCCGCGCGGCCGGTGCGGCCGGCGCGGTGCAGGTAGGTGTCGTCGTCATCCGGGATGGTGTGGTTGATCACGTGCGTCACATCGTTGACGTCGATGCCACGGGCCGCGACATCCGTGGCGATGAGGATGTCTTTCTTGCCGGCCTTGAAGGCCGCCATGGCCCGCTCGCGCTGCTCCTGGTTGAGGTCGCCGTGCACGGCGGCAGCGTTGAAGCCGCGGTCGTTCAGCTCCTCGACCAGCTTGGCCGCAGCGCGCTTGGTACGGGTGAAGATGACGGTCTTGCCGCGGCCCTCGGCCTGCAGGATGCGGGAGATCACCTCGTCTTTGTCGAGCGAGTGCGCCCGGTAGACGACGTGCTTGATGTTCGCCTGCGTGCGGCCCTCGTCGGGGTCGGTTGCGCGGATGTGGATGGGCCGGTTCATGAAGCGGCGGGCGAGGGCGACGATCGGGCCGGGCATGGTCGCCGAGAACAGCATGGTGTGTCGTGTCGCCGGCGTCTGCGCGAACAGCTTCTCGATGTCGCTGAGGAAGCCGAGGTCGAGCATCTTGTCGGCCTCGTCGAGCACCATCACCTGTACGTCTTTCAGCGACAGCATGCGCTGGCTGGCGAGGTCGAGCAGGCGGCCGGGCGTTCCGACGACGACCTGGGCGCCATCCTTCAGCTGCTCCACCTGGCCCTCGTAGGCCTTGCCGCCGTAGATGGCAGCGATCTTGGTGGACCGGTTGGATGCCGCGAGCACGAGGTCCTCCGCCACCTGCACACACAGCTCGCGGGTGGGCACCACGACGAGCGCCTTCACTCCGGGGGCCGGGTCTTTGCCGAGCGCCTGCAGCAGCGGCAGCCCAAACCCGAGGGTCTTGCCGGTACCGGTCTTGGCCTGGCCGATGATGTCCTGCTTGTCGAGGCCCATCGGGATGGTCTGCGTCTGGATGGGGAAGGGTTCGAGAATGCCCTTTGTCGCGAGTGCGTCGACCATGTCCTGGTCGATATTCAAATCTGCAAAAGTAGAAATAGTGTTGCCCTGTCGTGAAGCGGCGACGCCCGCTTTGACCTGGGGCGTGCAGAAACCTCCACCAGAATTGGGAGGTATTGCCTTCAGTTTAGCGGTCACTGGGCCCCGGACCGGCTTCGTTCGCTTGCAGCGGCCTGTCGGGCGACGCGCGGCTAGGCTATGCGGGTGGTGAATTGGTTCCGCCGTCGGAAGAAGCGCATCGTCGTTCCGCGACTGCATTCTCGCGGGGAGGTCGCCACCGGCACCAACCGCATCGACTTCGCCGAGCTCACCCCGGGTCTCCCGCAGTTTCTCGCACAGGCCGCCTATCTCCAGCTGACCGTCTTCGAGGCGCTCTCCGAAGCCGTGGCGAACGCCCCCACCACCGAGGTGAAGGAGGTGGTCAGCGAGGTCGCCGGCCACTCGCTCGACAAGCACCATGACCTCGTGGAGGAACTGGAGCGGCGGGGAGCGGATGCCGGCGACGCGATGAAGCACTATGCCCCATCGATCGACGCCTACCGCGCTCGCACGCACGGCGCGACCTGGCTCGAAACGGTCACCACCTGTTATCTGACGGCCGGACTCCTCGACGACTTCTCGCGGCGGCTCGCCACCGGACTGGCCGCGGATGCCGCCGCCCGCATCCAGCAGATCTATGCGAAGCCCGACGGGCACGAGCTTCTCGTCGACCAGCTTCGGGAGGCGATCGACGCCGACCCTCGGATCGCGTCGAAGCTGGCCATGTGGGGACGTCGCCTGGTGGGCGACACGCTGCTGATCGCGCGCACCGCGCTCGCTTTGCCGCCGAGCAGCCCGTCGGACGAAGCACGCCTGGAGCCGGTGTTCACCGAGATCATCGCGGCGCACACCCGTCGTATGGACGCGCTGGGCCTCACGGCCTAGCTCGCGCGTTCAGTGAGGTTCAGGCCTTGCTGAGCCGCCCGAGCAGTTCGACGTCGCCGCGGGCGCGAGTACGACCGACGAGAATGCCAACCACCGCGGCGACGACGCCGCTGCCGACGAGCGCGACCACCCAGATCCACCCGCCGCTGTATTTCCAGCCGAGCCAGGTGAATGCCTCCCAGAGCACGGCGGCCGAGATCGCGCCGATTCCGGGGAGCAGGAGAGTGCCATAGGTGCCGTGCTTAGGCAGCAGGTACCCGAATCCGAGACCGATGATGGCCCCGCCGAGGGTGACGAACAGCAACTCCATGGCTAACGCACCGTCCTCAGGCGACGAAGCCCACGCGGCGCGACTCTTCGGAGCCGACCTCGATGTAGCCGAACTGGTCGGTGGGGACGATGTAGATGGTGCCGCGGTTGTCGGCCAGCTTGAAGTACTTCGCCCCGCCGTCGAGGGCCGTCGAGATGACATTCTCCACGTCAGCAGCGCTCTGCGCCGACTCGAAGCTGATCTCGCGGGGGCTGTTGGTGATGCCGATGCGTACGTCCATGGCCCTAGATTACGACACCCGGGCACGCGCGTTCGGCACAGTTCTCTACTGGCAGAAACGGCGCGCTCCGATGTCGCACGGGGGCGCTAGCTTGGTGGTCATGGCGACACCCGCGTTCACCGCAGCGAGCGATGCCGCCACCGGTGCTGCTACCGCAGTCGAACCGTTCGTTCCCGACCCGTCGCAGCGGGCCGTCATCGAGCTCGCCGACGACTCGTCGGCCGCGGTGATCGGCGCCCCTGGTTCCGGCAAGACGTCGACGCTGATCGAACTGGTCGCCGACCGTGTGCTGGTCCGTGGCTGGTCGCCGCAGTCGGTGCTTGTGCTGTCCGCCAACCGCACATCGGCCACGCGCCTTCGCGACGCGATCGCGGAGCGCCTCGCGGTGCCGACCCTCGGGCCTCTCGCGCGCACGGCCAATTCGGTCGCGTTCCAGGTGCTGCGGGATGCCGCCGTGCGCTCGGGTGACGAGGCGCCGCGCCTGCTCACCGGCGCCGAACAAGACATGATCATCGCGGAGCTGGTCGAGGGGCAGCTGGCCGACGGCACCGGTGACAGCTGGCCGCCGCTCCTCGACATCGACCTGCGACGGCTGGCCGGCTTCCGGTCCGAACTGCGCGACCTGCTGATGCGGGTGGAGGAGTACGGCGTTACGGCCGAACGGCTGCGGCAGCTCGGCATCGAGCACGACCGCCAGGAGTGGGCGGCGGCCGCCGCCTTCATGACCACCTATCGCCGCGTGCTCGCCTTCTATCGCGGCAACAACCTGGACTCCTCCGAGCTGGTGGCGCATGCAGCGGGCGTGGTCGAGCGTGGAGACGACCTCGGTGCGCTCGCCGAGGTGCGGCTGCTGGTGCTCGACGACGCGCAGGAGCTCACCGAGTCGGTGCTCTCGTTCGTGCGAGCGCTTGTACTACGAGGTGTGTCGGTCATCGCCTTTGGGGACCCGGATGTCGCGGTCGGCTCATTCCGTGGCGCGCGCCCGGAGATCCTGGGCACGCTGGGCGCTGCCCTCGGCATCCCCGGCCTCACGACGCTGCAGCTGTCGTCCGTCCATCGTCATGGCGCGGCCATCCGTTCCCTGGTCTCCCGCATCACCGGGCGCATCGGCGCGTCTGCGGCGGGCGTCCAGCGGGGATCACCATCACTTTCACCGGTCGAGGGTGCGGTCGAAGCGCTCACCGTCGGCAGCTCGGCCGCCGAGGTCTCGCTCATCGCGCGCCGCCTGCGGGAGGCCCACATCTTCGACGGGGTGCCGTGGTCCCGGCTCGCCGTGGTGGTGCGCTCCGGCGGCCAGGTGCCGGGCCTCGCACGAGGGCTCGCCGCGCTCGAGGTGCCGACGCAACAGGCCGGGCCGGGTGGTGCGCTTCGCGACGAGGGCGTCGTGGCCGCGATCGTTCGCGTGCTGGAGGTGGCGCTCGGGCGGATCGAACTGGACCCCGCGACCGCGGTCACCGTGATGCTCGAACCCTTCGGCGGCCTCGACCCGGTCACCCTGCGTCAGCTTCGGGTCGCGCTGCGACACGAGGAACTCGCGGGCGACGGTGCTCGCTCGACCGATGAGCTGCTCGTCGACGCGCTGCAGCATCCCGCCCGCCTCGCGAGCATCGACACCCGGGTGGCGCGCCAGGCCGCCCATCTCGCCGAGACCATCAGGGCCGCGCGGGAGGAAGCCGGCGGGGGAGCCACCATCGAGGAGCTGCTCTGGGGAATCTGGTCACGGTCGAAGCTCGACACGCTCTGGTACGAACAGTCCCTCGGCTCGGGCATCGTCGCCGACGAGGCAAACCACAATCTCGACGCGATGGTCGCCCTGTTCTCCACGGCGAAGCGCTTCGTCGAACGAACCCCCGACAATCCGCCCGGCGTATTTCTCGACGCCTGGGCGGGGGCGGATGTGGCGGAGGACACCCTCGCTCCGCGCGCCCTCGGCGCGGCCGTGAGCATCGGCACCCCCGCCAGCGTGCTCGGCCGCGAGTTTCACACGGTGATTGTCGCCGGCGTGCAGGAGGCGGTCTGGCCGAACCCCCGCATCCGCGGATCGCTGCTGGGCGCGCAGGCTTTCGTCGACCTGGTGCGGGGAGGCGAGGTCACTCTCGAGGGCGAACGCGCCGCGGTGATGAACGACGAGTTGCGACTGTTCGCTTCTGCGGTGTCTCGCGCCACCGAGCGGGTGCTGGTGACGGCGGTGGCGAGCGAAGACACCCTGCCCTCCCCATTCATGAGGTTCATCGTGGGCTCGACCGAGATCCCGGTCGCCGAGACCAAGTACCCCCTCTCGCTGCGCGGGCTGGTCGGGCGGCTGCGTCGCGTCGCCGTCGACACGACGAGCACCGACGAGCGCGCCACCGCGACCGCCGCGCTGGCGAAACTGGCGCAGAACGACGTTCCCGGCGCCGATCCGGCCAGCTGGTATGGCGTGGCGCCGTGGTCGACTGAGGCGCCGCTTGTCGACCTGGAGCAGCCGGACGCCCGGGTGCGGGTCTCGCCCTCGCGGCTGGAGGCCTTCGAGATGTGCGGGCTGCACTGGCTGATCGGCGAACTGGGCGGAACGACGTCGAGCACGGCATCCAACCTGGGTACTATCGTCCACTCGGTCGCCGAGCAGGTGGGGCTCGAAGCCGACCCCGACATCTCGCCGGATGCGCTGTGGAGCGGCATCGAGGCACGGTGGGGCGAGCTGTCGTTCGATTCCGCGTGGGAGTCCGACATGGAGAAGCGACGCGCCCGCGTGATCGCCGGCCGGCTGTCGTCATACCTCAACGATTTCGCGGCGGCGGGCGGCCGGCTACTCAGCACCGAGGTCGGGTTCGAACTCGAGGTGGGGCAGGCGGTGCTGGCCGGCAAGATCGACCGGGTCGAGTTGCTCTCCGACGGCACAGCGATCATCGTCGACCTGAAGACCGGGGCACGCGAACCGATCTCGGATGCCGGGGTGGTCGACAACGCCCAGCTGGGCGCCTACCAGCTGGCCTTCGAATCGGGGTCGCTGGAGAGCATCCCCGAGGGCGTGCGCAACGGGGGAGCGAAGCTGGTCGTGCTCTCCAGCGGCACCCAGAAGAAGAACTACCGCAACCCCACGCAGGCGGCGTTCACCGACGTGACGATGGCCGAGTTCAGCGACCGGGTGATGCACGATGCCGAGGGCATGGCGGGCAGCGTTTTCGTCGCCCAGCTCGACACGCACTGCCTCGACGGTCACGCCTACGGCAACTGCGGCATCCACGTCGTGCGGGCGGTCAGCGCATGACGGTTCAGATCGGCGCGCTCGAGCTGGCGGAGCTGCTGGGCCTTCCCGCGCCCACCGACCAGCAGGTCGCCGTCATCGAGGCGCCGCTCACGCCGGCCCTCGTCGTGGCCGGCGCCGGCAGCGGCAAGACGGAGACGATGGCGAATCGCGTGGTCTGGTTGGTCGCCAACGGCCGGCTCACCATCGACCAGGTGCTCGGCCTCACCTTCACCCGCAAGGCTGCGGGTGAGCTCGCGTCGCGCATCTCGACGCGCATCGCCCAGCTGGCCGCGGCGGGCATCGTCGACGAATCGGAGGCCGGCAGCGAGCTGCGCCAGGCGACGGTCTCGACCTACAACGCGTTCGCGAACTCGATCTTCCGGGAGAACGCGCTCATCGTGGGGCGCGAGCCCGAGTCGGTGCTGCTCAACGAGGCATCGGCCTGGCAGCTGGCGCGCCAGGTGGTCAGCCAGTGGGGTGACGACCGGCTGGTACCTCTCGAACGTCGCTCGGGCCAGCTGGCCGACGCCGTGCTGGAGCTCAGTCACGAAATGAGCGAGAACGTGGCGGAGTCGGCCTCGGTCGCGGAGCTCGCCACTCGGTTCTCGACGTTGCTCGACCTGCCGATCACGGATGGCCGTGCGAAGTCGACGCCGTACGTCGAGGTGGAGAAGGCCGTCAGCATCGTCGCCGCCCTGCCCGCGCTCGTGGACCTCGCCGACCGCTACGCGCTGGAGAAACGCCGCCGCGGGCTGGTCGAGTTCTCCGACCAGGTCGCCCTCGCTCTCGAGGTGTGCGATCGTTCGCCCGCCGTCGTCGATTCGTACCGCGATCGCTACCGCGTGGTCATCCTCGACGAGTACCAGGACACCAGCGTCGTGCAGACCCGCCTGCTGGCCGCGCTGTTCGCCGACCACGGTGTGATGGCGGTCGGCGACCCGAACCAGTCGATCTACGGATGGCGCGGCGCGTCGGCAGCGAATCTCGCGCTGTTCGCGGGCGATTTCGCCCGGACTTCGCCCGCCCGCCGGTTCGCGCTCTCGACCAGCTGGCGCAACGCCCGGGTCATCCTGGCCGCCGCGAACGCGACGGTCGCCGAGTTCCGCGAGCGGGATCCGGAGCTGGTCGAGAAGCTCGTGGCGAGAGACTCGGCCGATGACGGCACCGTCACGGTCGAATACCCGGAGTCGATCCGCGAGGAGTCGGACACCGTCGCGCACTGGCTGAAGGCGCGACTCGCCGAGCCCCTGCCCGCCGAAGAGGGTGACGATCCGAAGAAACGGTCGGCGGCCATCCTGTTCCGCAATCGCCGCCACATGGCCGTGTTCGCGGCCGACCTCGACCGGCTCGGCGTGCCCAACCACATCCTCGGTATCGGCGGCCTGCTCTCTACGCCCGAGATCGTGGACCTGGTGAGCGCGCTCCGGGTGATCAACGACCCAACGGCAGGCAGCGCGCTCCTCCGCCTGCTCGCCGGCGCGCGCTGGTCCGTCGGCCTGCGCGACCTGAAGCAGCTCTCCTCCGTGGCCGGCTGGCTCTCGAAGCGCGACTGGGCGCAGGCGCCGCTCGCCGACGAACTTCTGCAGAAGCAGCGCGAGTCGGTCGTCGATGACGATGGTCGCTCCATCGTGGACGCCCTCGACTTCGTCTCGACCGCGAAGGAGGGGCACAGTCAGCTCGCTGGATTCACCCCGGTCGGCCTTGAGCGCCTCCGCGCGGCGGGCAGACAGCTGCAATTCCTTCGCTCGCGCGGCGGCCTCGCTCTGCTCGACCTGGTGCGCCTGGTCGAGCAGGAGCTTCTTCTCGACATCGAGGTCGCGGCGAATTCGCGCAATGTGCGGGTTTTCGGAAATCTGGACGCGTTCCACGACGAGGTCGCCAACTTCCTGTCTGCCGACGATCTCGGCACTCTCGGCAGCTTCCTGTCCTGGCTCGACCGTGCCGAACGCAACGACACCATGGGCCCGCGCAGCGAGTCGGCCGAGCCGGGCAGCGTGCAGCTGCTCACCATCCACGGCGCCAAGGGCCTCGAGTGGGATGCCGTGGTCGTGCCGAGGCTGGTGAAAGACGAACTGCCGGGCTCGTCCCGCGAAGGTCTCGGCTGGGTGCGCTTCGGCAAGCTGCCGTACGACTTTCGCGGCGACCGCGACCACCTTCCGGTGCTCGAATGGTTCGGGCATCCCACGCAGAAGCACGTCAACGACAGCCTCGCCGAGTTCAAGGACGCGCTGGCGGTGCGTCACCACGAGGAGGAGCGTCGACTCGCCTACGTCGCGATCACCCGCGCGAAGCACGACCTGCTGCTCACCGGCTCGTTCTGGGCCGGAAACTCCGAACGGCCGCCGAGCGTCTACCTGACCGAGCTGGCGGAGGCCGGCATCATCGAACCCCCGCCCGAAGCGAGCGAACTCGACGAGAATCCTGAGACGCTGGAAGAGCACGACCCCAATTGGCCGCTGCCACGACTGGGTGGTCGCGAGGAGGCCGTTCTGAACGCGGCCGAGCTCGTGCGCACGTCCGCGGCGTCCTCTGGCGGCGGCGCAGACACCGGCCGGTGGACCGAGGATGTCGAGCTGCTGCTCGAGGAGCGTCGCGCCCGCGCCCTGGCGGAACAGCTGGTCGAACTGCCGGTGCGGGTGCCGGCGTCCCGCTTCAAAGATTTCGTGAGCAATCCCGGCGCCGTGGCCGCATCCCTGCGCCGTCCGATGCCGGAGCGCCCGTACCGCGCCACTCGGCTCGGCACGCTGTTCCACGCCTGGGTCGAGCAACGCCTCGGTGTCGGCGGCACGGCAGAGTCGATCGATGCGTTCGCCTTCGAACTCGACGACCCGGAGGGCGGCACCGCCGTCGCGACGGCGTCTGTTGAGTACGCGGAGAGCGAGCAGGCGGCCCTCGATCGGCTGATCGAGATCTTCGAGGGCTCGCCCTGGGCATCCCGTTCCGCCGTCGAGGTGGAGCGCGAGATCCACCTGCCGCTCGCCGGCCGAGTCGTCGTGTGCAAGATTGACGCGGTGTTCAGCTCGGATGGCGAGCGCTTCGAGGTGGTCGATTGGAAGACGGGCAAAGCGCCGAAGGATGAGGCCGACCTGGAGTCGAAGCAGCTGCAGCTGGCGCTCTACCGGCAGGCCTTCGCCGAGTGGAAGGGCATCGACCCCGACGTCATCGACGCCGTGTTCTACTACGTCGCAGATGACGAGATCATCCGCCCGAAACGGCTCTGGAGCCGTGCCGAGCTCGAGACCGAGTGGGCGAAGGTGGTACCCGCTCAGGGACCGGGCACCACCTGACGCCCGACGATCGCCGACACGAGAGCGTCGACCGGTTCACGCGGCGCCGTCGGATTGTCGAGCAGGCTGAAGTCGACGGTACCGAGATCGGGCAGCCCGTACGACGCCGGCAGCTCGACCAGGTCGAGCGGGATAAGGCTTCCCGGAAACGCCGCCACGCCGATGCCGGCTCGGGTCGCCGCCACCATGCCGTTGATCTCGCGCACGTTGCACGTGATGCGCCAGGTGCGGCCAGAGCGCTCCAGGCCATCGATCATCAGCGTGCGGCTGAGGCTCGGGGCCTGGTACACGATGAGGGGCAGCGCCTGTCCCTGCTCGAGAGTCAGGGCTCGATGGCCGACCCAGACCAGACGGTCGCGACGCACCAGGCGGCCGGCCTGGGCATCCGAGGCCTGGCGAACGAACACCAGATCGAGTTGTCCGGCCGCAAGCCGCCGGGTGAGCACGTGGCTCTGGTTGACGGTGAGTTCGAGATTGATGTGCGGATAGAGCTGCCGGAAGTCGCGGAGGATCTGGGGCAGCTGGGTGAGCGCCAGGTCGTCGGCCGATCCGAACCGTAGTCGGCCGCGCATGGCGGAGCCGGTGAAATAGCTGCTGGCCTGGTCGTGGGCCGCGAGGATTGTGCGCGCGAAGCCGAGCAGTGCGTCGCCGTTGTCGGTGAGCCGCACCTCGCGGGTGTCTCGAACCACCAGGCTGCGCCCCGCCTCCTGTTCGAGCCGACGGATGTGCTGGCTCACGGTGGGTTGACTGAGGCCCAGCAGTTGTCCGGCGCCGGTGAAGCTCAATGTCTCGGCGACCGTTACAAAGGTCTTCAGTAGAACCGGGTCGAACATCCAGACCTCTCATTGGCAAACGTAATGAGTCTTATAGTCTCGATTCTATTCAGCAATGACCGTTGCTTCCGTAGCGTTGACTGACGTGACAACCACCGAGACCACTGCCATCCTCCCGCCGACCGAACCGGTGCCGGTGCTGCTCGAACGACCGCGCTGGCGCGACACCTTCGCCTCGCTGCGCATTTTCAACTACCGGCTCTACGTGGTGTCGCAGGTAATCGCCAACACGTCGGCCTGGATGCAGCGAATCGCCATCGACTGGCTGGTCTTCGAACTGACCAAAAGCGTCACCGCCGTCGGGTTCACCGTGTTTCTGCAGTTCGCCCCCGTGCTGGTATTCGGAGTCTGGGGCGGCGTGATCGCGGACCGGGTCGACCGCCGCAAACTCATGATGGGCACGCAGACGGCCGCCGTCATCCTGTGCGGCACGCTTGGCACGCTCACCATCACCGGGCTCGTGCAGTCCTGGCAGGTGTTCCTGGTCGCCTTCCTGCTCGGCTGTGCCGCCGTGCTCGAATCGCCCGCGCGCTCGGCATTCGTCAACCAGATGGTGGGCAATGAGCGCCTGCGCAATGCCATCAGCCTGAACGCGTCGATCTTCCATCTCGGTGGACTGGTGGGGCCCGCGATCAGCGGCATTCTCGTCGCCGTGGTCGGTGCTGGCTGGTCGATCGGCGTGAATGCGGTCGCCGCCGCGATCGTCGTCACCACGCTTGCCTGCATGCGCGTGCACGAACTGCAGCCGTCGCCGCGCGTGGCCAGGTCGAAAGGGCAGATCCGCGAGGGCGTGCGCTACGTGCTCGCGAAGCCGACGATTTTCTGGCCGATGGCCATGCTGGCCTTTGTCTCGACCTTCGGCATGACGTTGCCGGTGCTTCTGGTGTCATTCGCCGATACCGTGTTCAAGACCGGTGCAGCGGGGTACGGCCTGTACAGCTCGGCCGCGGCGGTCGGTGCGTTGAGCGGGGCATTGCTCTCGACCCGCAGGATGACGGTGCGCCTGCGCTCGATCGTGCTGTTCGGTGGTTTGTTCGGACTCGCTCTCGTCGCGACCGGGCTGGCGCCGGTGGCGGGGCTGTTCCTTGTCTTCCTTGCGCTGATCGGGATGACGCGGCTGCTTTTCGCGACCGGCGCCGAGTCGATCGTGCAACTCTCGACCAACCGCGCCATCCGGGGGCGGGTCATGGCGATCTACAGCATGGTAATGCTCGGTGGGCAGGCGCTCGGCGGTCCGCTGATGGGCTGGATCGCAGAGGACTGGGGCGTGCGCACCGCGATGGTCACCGCAGGGGTCGTTCCCGCGATCGCCGCGGTGGTGATCGGCTTCGTTCTGGCCCGCTCCGGACGGCTGACCGTCAGTCGACGGCTGAGGATCGTGCGCGCAGGGCGGCCGAACTCAGTGCAGCCGAACTCAGTGCAGCCGCGCTGACGGCGGCCGCGTTCATGGCAGCGGTGTCGCCGAGGTTGCGATTCATGTCGATCGCCACGCTGTCGGCGAGGTTGGTGAGCATCTCGACCGCGTCGTCCACGATCTCGGTGTCGCGCTGCTTCGTGCCGTGCAGCAGCCACTTGGCCACCTCGAGCTCCGAGTAGATCAGCGCTCGCTCGTGCACCTGCCGGTCTGACGCGCCACGCACGAGCGAGTACGAGTCGAAGACCGTGT
Source organism: Microbacteriaceae bacterium (assembly GCA_025463565.1). GTDB lineage: Bacteria > Actinomycetota > Actinomycetes > Actinomycetales > Microbacteriaceae > Lacisediminihabitans. The sequence goes on along the minus strand of JAODAT010000126.1, from coordinate 83,526 downwards.
CGGAGCCGGCCGACGCGAGAGCCCAGTACAGGTCGCGCGCCGGATCGCCGACGCTCAGATTGTGCCAGCCGAGAAGGCCGGTGATCTCGTCGCCGACCGAGAGGAACGAGTCCGCGGTGATGCCGCCGTTGATCACGGTGGGGGCGAACTGCCAGAGCACCGAGTTCTCGGTGCACCGTTCCCAGCGCCCGAGCAGCGTCGCCGGCACCAGGTTGGTCGCGGCAGCGCGGTCCATCACGGTGACCAGCCCGCGCAAAATCTCGGTGGGCGACAGCACGGGCAGGCCGGCATCGGCGATGAAGCTGGTGGGCAGTGCGTGGATGGCGGCGATGGCGCGCCCGGCGGAGACGGCAAGCTCGCCGTCGTAGACATCCACCGGCTGCTTCGAGCCGTAGACGAACTCGTAGACGACGGCGCGGGTGCCCCCGACCGGAACCTGCCCAGCGAAGGACGACACCTCGAAGGGGAGCCGCGACCGCACCCCGGCGCTCAGCGCGCGAAGCGCCACCAGGTCGCCGGACTGCTCGGATTCGGCCAGTTCGGAGGTGGGGACGCGAATGATCCAGTGCCGTCCGTCTCGACCGGTGAGGATCGCCGACTCGTAGTCGCCGTCCGTTCCGGAGCCGATCACGCTCGCTCCGACGACGTCGAGCTCGGGAACGGCCGAGGTCGCGAGCGCGGCTAGAGTGAGAGGGGATCTGGCCATACCGACAGGGTAAGTCGTGAGGCTCGACCGGCCTCGAACGCCACGCTGGTCCCTTTGGTTTGGATGATTGGTCGCTACGTGTCCCGTGAGTTCCTCTCGCTGCTGCCGCTTTCCCGCCACGAGCTGGACCGCGACTATCTGACGCGCAATCGGCCCGAGCTTCTCGAAGAGCTGTGGGCTGACGACGCCACCCGTGTGGTCGTGCTCACCCACGGCACCGCGTTGCTTGCTGACGACGGCTCGCTGCGGCTCGTGACGCCGTCGGCCGTGCCGGTCACGACGCTCCGCCTCTACCTCGGCAAGGCCACGGCCGAACCGCTGCTCGGTGTGTCCGTCGCCGCCGTGGTGCTCGGCGACGACGAGGCGAAGGCGCTGGAGCCCGACCGCGAGAAGTGGGGCAACCTGCGCTCGATCGGCAGCAGGCTGTCCACGCTCGACGCGGGACTCTTCACCGTGGCGCTGGCCCTGGTGAATTGGCACGCTTCGCACGGGTTCTCGCCGCGAACCGGTGAGCCCACCACACCTGAGCTCGGCGGATGGGTGCGGAAAGATCCCGAGGGCAAAGAGATCTTCCCGCGCACCGACGCCGCGATCATCGTCGGGATCATCGACGGCGACGACCGCATCCTGCTCGGTTCCAACGCCCTCTGGGAGGGCAATCGCTACTCGCTGCTCGCCGGCTTCGTCGAACCGGGTGAGTCGCTGGAGAACGCGGTCATCCGTGAGGTCTTCGAGGAGTCCGGCATCCGGGTCGTCGACCCCGTCTACCTCGGCTCGCAGCCGTGGCCGTTCCCCGCGAGCCTGATGCTCGGCTTTACGGCGCGCGTCGATCCCAACGTCGACCAGGTTCTCACCCCCGACGGCGAGGAGATCCTCGACCTGCGCTGGTTCAGCCGCGCGGAGTTGAAAGCCTCCCTCGGCGAGGTGATCCTCCCGGGGCACGCGTCGATCGCCCGCGCCATTCTCGAGCACTGGTACGGCGGACCGATCGAGGACGAGATCGACTGGTAGGCGGGGAGATGGATGACGGCACGACCCCCGGCGGTTCCGCCGAATCCCTGCTCGAGGGTCTCGATGAGCAGCAGCGAATAGCTGCGCAGGCGCTGCTCGGCCCGGTGGTGATGCTCGCCGGCGCCGGCACGGGAAAGACCCGCGCAATCACCCATCGCATCGCCTACGGGGTCGCGACCGGCGTGTATCGGCCGGAGAAGGTGATGGCGCTCACCTTCACCACTCGTTCGGCCGCCGAGCTGCGCAGTCGCCTGCGCCAGCTGGGAACCACCGGGGTGGCCGCGCGCACGTTCCACGCCTCCGCGCTGGCCCAGCTCGGGTTCTTCTGGCCGCAGGTGATCGGCGGCAACATGCCCCGCATCCTCGAAAGCAAGGGACGGATGCTCGGCCATGCCGCAGACACTCTGCGGCTCAAGCTCGACACGGCCACGCTTCGCGACCTCGCGGCCGAGATCGAGTGGCGCAAGGTCTCGCGACTCACCCTGGACCAGTACGCCGGGGTGGTGGAGCAGCGCCCGCTGCCCGCCCAGCTCGACGCGACACGGATGATCGCGCTGCACTCCGCCTACGAGAACCTGAAAGACGAGCGCCGGCAGCTCGACTTCGAGGACGTGCTGCTCGCGACCGCGGGCATGATCGAGAGCGAGCCGCGCGTCGCCCAGCAGGTGCGCGAGCAGTACCGGTTCTTCGTGGTGGACGAGTACCAGGATGTGTCGCCGCTACAGCAGGCCCTGCTCGACCTCTGGCTCGGCGACCGGCAGGACCTCTGCGTGGTGGGCGACGCCAGCCAGACGATCTATTCCTTCGCCGGAGCATCCGCCGACTTCCTGCTCGGTTTTCCGGCGAGGTATCGCGACGCGACGATCGTGCGGCTCGAGCAGAACTACCGCTCGAGCCAGCACATCGTGCATGCCGCGAATCGCCTGGTTCGCTCGAGACCCGGAGCGCTCAGCCTGCGGGCGGCCGTGGAGCGAACCGGCACGACCGCGCCCGATATCGTGGCGTACCCGAGCGAAACGGCCGAAGCGAACTCGATAGCCCGACTCATCGCCGACGAAATCGACGGCGGAGCGAAACCACAGGACATCGCCATCCTGTACCGCATCAACGTGCAATCTGCGGTGATCGAAGCGGCGCTCTCCGACGCCGGAGTGAGCTTCCAGCAGCGCGGCGGCCCGCGGTTCTTCGACCTGCAGGAGGTGAAGCAGGCGCTGATGATGCTGAAGGGCGCAATGGTGGCCGGCACGCCCGAGCCGTTGTTCAAGACGGTCAGCGACGTGCTGCGCTCACTCGGCTGGACGCAGGACCCGCCAGAGGGCCGCGGCGCTGTGCGAGAACGCTGGGAGTCGCTCAACGCGATCATCGGGCTCGCCGAGGCCACCCCGTCGGGCACCACGCTGAAGTCTTTCGTTGACGACTTGCTCGAGCGATCGGCGGCGCAGCACGAGCCGACACTCGCCACCGTCACCCTCGCCACGCTGCACTCGGCCAAGGGCCTCGAATGGGACTCGGTCTACATCGTCGGGCTCAGCGAGGGTTACCTGCCGATCACCTACGCCCGCACCGAGGAGGCGATCGAGGAGGAGCGCCGGCTGCTCTACGTTGGCGTCACGCGAGCTCGACTGCGGCTGCACCTGTCCTGGGCGAAATCCGGATCGGGGCGCGCGGTCCAGCGGAAACAGTCACGCTTTCTCGCCGAGCTTCAATAGCGCCGTCTTCGACAATTCCGCCGCATCGACAGTCCGGATGCCGAACCCAGTCGCGTTCGCTTGTGCGCCCGGTAGAGACATCGAGCTCGATCGACCGAGCCGTGCCGGGCCCGGCGGATGCCCGTCGCTCGATCAGGCGCACGACGATCGCCGCGACCTCGGTTGTGACGAGCGCCGTCTCTGTCGACGCCCGCCGGCCGAGCAGTTGGCTGGCGATGGCCGGCCAGGCCGGGTCGGCGTCGGTTCGGTGCAGTTCGAGGCAGTAGAGGCACGGCCCGGTGCCCGGCTCGATGAACGGCCCGATGCGCACCTTCGCGTCGCCGTACACCACGGGCAGGTGAGGCATGTCGCGGCGCAGCCAGTAGCCATGCAACTCGGGGGAGACGACGTGGTGCGCGACGATGACGACGGGGGAGTCGGCCACGGGAAGCAGCTCGTTCAGGCGGTCGACGGTCGGTCCGGCTCCGTGCACCGTGACCCCGGTGCGTGCCGCACGTTCGCCGACCAGCGCTCCCGCCAGCGCGACCAGAAGTGAGTCGACGTCGGTGTGCGCGCCGAGCATGTCGAGCCCTGAGCGACTCACCCCGGCGACCAGGGCGGCGACCATGCGCTCCTGCTCTGACGTGACGCCCTCGAGCACCGCGACCGGCCTGTCCACCCCGAGCTGCAGGCTGTGCGGATCACGCCAGACCAGGGGCCACTTCGGGTCGAGTTTGAGAACCATCGGCACAGCATGCCGACTGATCAGGCCGTTCCGTCAAACTCATCCACATGTGAAAGCGGGTCGAGCGTGTCGAGACCTCACCCGCGAACTACGTCGGTGAGGTCTCGACACGCTCGACCCGCTTTACCCGCGAGGTCAGCCCTTGGCAGTGCCGTCGTCGCCCTCGACCGGGCGGTCGTCGGAGACGTCGTTCAGCAGGTCCTGGATCGCCATGTCGATCGGATCCTGCTCGGGTTCGGCGCCAGTGAGGCGCATGACGAGGCCCACCGGGTCGTCGATGTCCTGCGTCGTTGGGATGAGGTCGGGGTGCGACCAGAGCGAGTCGCGCAGCTCGGGGCCGACCTCGTCGGTCAGCTTCTGCCACATGGCCGCAGCCTCGCGCAGGCGGCGCGGCCGCAGTTCGAGGCCGACCAGCGTGGCGAACGCGGACTCGGCCGGTCCGCCGGCGGCACGCCGGCGCCGCACCGTCTCGGCGATCGCGCCAGACTTCGGGAGTCGTGTGGTGGCCTGGGCCGTCACGACATCCACCCAGCCTTCGATGAGCGCGAGTGTCGTTTCGAGTCGGCCGAGTGCGGCGACCTGGGCCTCGGTCTTCGGTGGGATGAGCGCACCGCTCACCATGGCGTCGCGCAGCTGTTCGGGGTTGGCCGGGTCGAAGTCGGCAGCGAGTTCTTCGAGCCGGTCGGTGTCGATGCGGATGCCGTGGGCGTACTCGGTGATGGACGTCGTGAGCTGCAGCTTCAGCCACTTGGCATGACGGAACAGCCGGGCATGCGCGAGCTCGCGCACCGCCATGTAGAGCTGCACCTGGTCTTGGTCGATGTCGAGGTCCGCGCCGAACTGCGACAGGTTCTGCGGAAGGATCGCGGCCTGCTGTTCGTCGTTCGAACCGCTGCCCAGCAGCGGGATGCCGATGTCGCCACCGGAGACGACCTCGCTGGAGAGCTGGCCGACCACCTGGCCGAGCTGCATAGCGAACAGGGTGCCACCGACGTTGCGCATCAGCTTGGACGCGCCCTCGATCATGCCGTTCATCTCCTCAGGCGCCTGCTCGCGCAGAACGTCGGTGAGGGAGTTCGCGATGCTGAGGGCGACCGGCTCCGCCAACTGGGTCCAGAACGGCATGGTGGCGCGGATCCACTCGGTGCGCGTCATGAGCTTCGGCGTTGTGGTGAGCTCGGTGATCTCGGTCGCCTCGTCGAGCCAGAGCGCCGCCACGTGCAGCGACTGCTCGATCGAGGATCTTTCGGCCGGCGTCATCGGGCGCGAATCGGCGGTGGCGAGCTGCTGGGCCTGGTCGAGTGCCAGTTTCCAGTTGATGCCGTCATCGGTGGACTGGAGCGCGCTCTGCAGCTGGCCGATGAGGTTCTTGAGCATTTCGGGATCGTTCGGTAGTCCCGCGGCGCTCGCCAGGCGGGCCGGGTCGATCTCCGAGTTGCCGGACAGGAACTGGCTCAGCAGCTCGCGGAACTCGTCCTCAGGGTCCTGCTCTGAATCTTCAGGCATACCAACTACGCTAGCCGCTGCACGGCACGAGAGGCTGTGTTTTGGCTAGGCCCAGGGCTCGCGACGGTGCGCCCGTGGCGAACAACCGATGAGGATGCACGTGGCACTCTTCCCCGACGACCCGGCACCGATCGATCAGGGCCGCCGCCGCCGTCGCATCGGCTGGATCCTGCTCGCCGTAGCCCTCGTCGGTGCCGTCATCTTCGCCATGGTGCCGGCGCCCTATGCGATCGAGAGTCCCGGTCCGGTGTTCAACACGCTCGGGCAGGTGGACAACAACGGGCAGAAAGTGCCGCTCATCGACATCCCGGGGCAGAAGACGTATCCGACCTCGGGCGCGCTCGACATGCTCACGGTCAACGTCTACGGCGACCCCAGCCAGTCGCCGAGCTGGTTCGACGTGGCACAGGCGTGGCTCGACCCCAGTAAGGCGGTCATCCCGATGGATGAGCTGTATGCGCCGGGGGAGACGGTGCAGCAGTCGAACAAGCAGGACGCGATCGACATGCAGAACTCCCAGCAGGACGCGATCGCCGCCGCGCTCTCATCCCTCGGCTACCCGATCATCGGCACCCTCACCGTCGGCGGCTTCACCGCCGGGTCGCCGGCCGATGGAATCCTGAAGACGGGCGACACGATCGTCTCGGCCAACGGCGAGAAGGTCGACAGTGTTCTCGGCCTTCGGGCGATCGTCGCCAAGGTGGGAGCGGGTCATCCGCTCAGCATGGTGATCGTGCGCGACAAGGCGCAGCAGACCGTGCAGTTGACCCCGGTGCTGGACGACAATGTACCGATCGTCGGAATCTATCCGTCGATCGCCTACACCTTCCCCTTCTCGGTGAAGATCCAGCTCGAGAACGTCGGCGGCCCGAGCGCCGGCCAGATGTTCGCCCTCGGCATCATCGACAAGCTCACCGCCGGAAAACTCAACGGCGGCAAGAAGGTGGCCGGCACCGGAACGATCGACAGCTCGGGCAACATCGGTGCGATCGGCGGGATCCGGCAGAAGCTGTACGGCGCGCGCGACTCCGGCGCCACCTGGTTCCTCGCGCCGTATTCGAACTGCGACGAGGTGACCGGCCATATTCCGAGCGGCATCCGCGTTCTGGCCGTGAAGACCCTGAAGGACTCCCTCAAGGCCCTTTCCGCCATCAGTTCCGGCTCGAGCACTTCCGGACTCCTGACCTGCCCGTCCAAGTAACGCCTTTACAATGGGTGACCACAGCATGCCACCGACGCCTGGAGCAGTTTCGTGACCTCAGCACCAACAGAAGCGCCTCGCAGGCCTGCGTCCCGCTCCCGACTCGCCTTCCTGATCACCATCGGCGTGGTCGCGGTGCTCGTCATCGCCTTCTTCATCTTCTCCAGCCTCTACACCGACTGGCTCTGGTTCGCCCAGGTGGGCTACCTCAACGTGCTCACCACGCAGTGGGTCGCCGGCACCGTCATGTTCTTCATCGGATTCTTCGGGATGTCGGTGCCCATCTTCCTGAGCATCGAGATCGCCTTCCGGCGCCGCCCGGTCTACGCGAAACTGAACGCCCAGCTGGACCGCTACCAGCAGGTGGTTGAACCGCTCCGCCGTCTCGCAATGTGGGGCATCCCCGCCCTGATCGGCATCTTCGCCGGCGTCGCCTCGGCATCCAAGTGGCAGCTCGCGCTCGAGTGGCTGCACGGGGTGCCCGCGGGCAAGACCGACCCGGTCTTCCATCTCGACATCTCCTTCTACCTGTTCTCGCTGCCGTTCTTCCAGTCGGTGTGCGCGTTCGCGTCTGCCGCGGTGCTCATCTCGGCCATCGCCGCGGTCGCCACCAGCTACCTGTACGGCGCGCTGCGGTTCAACGGCCGCGAGCTGCGCATCTCGCGCACCGCCCGCATCCAGCTCGCCACCACCGGCGCCATCTACCTGGCCCTGCAGTCGGTGAGCATCTGGCTCGACCAGTACTCGACGCTCGCCTCGGAGACCTCGAGCAACCTCAACCTGTTCATCGGCGCCTCGTACGCCGACGTGAACGCGGTCATCCCCGGCCGCGAGATTCTGGCCGGCATTGCCGCCGTCGTCGCGATTCTCTTCATCATCACCGCCGTGATCGGGCGCTGGCGGCTGCCCGTGATCGGCACGGCCCTGCTCCTGGTGAGCGGGCTGCTGATCGGTTCGGTCTACCCGTGGATCGTTGAGAAGTTCCAGGTCGAGCCGAGCCAGCGCAGCCTTGAATCGACTTACATCGACCGCAATATCGCGGCCACGCGTGACGCCTACGGAGTCTCGACCGTCAAAGAGACCCCGTACTCGGCGAAGACCACTGCGGAGGCCGGCGCACTGCGCAATGACGCGGAGACAACCGCGAGCATTCGCATCATCGACCCGGCGCTCGTTTCGGACTCCTTCGCCCAGCTCCAGCAGATCAAGCAGTACTACCAGTTCGCGCCCTACCTGGATGTCGACCGGTACACGATCGACGGCAAGTCGCAGGACACGGTAATCGCCGTTCGTGAGCTCAACCAGTCGAACACCGGCGCATCGCAGAGCTGGTACAACAACACCCTCGTCTACACGCACGGCTACGGCGTGGTCGCGGCATACGGCAACCAGCGCTCGAGCGACGGCCTGCCGGTCTTCCTCGAGTCCGGCATTCCGGTCAGCGGCAGCCTGGGCAAATTCCAGCCGCGCATCTACTTCGGCGAGGACTCTCCGGAGTACTCGATCGTCGGCGGCCCGAAGGGCGGCACCAAGGTCGAGCTCGACTACCCGGCCGGCGACTCCAGCTCGCAGAGCAACGCGAGCACCACGTTCACCGGCAATGGCGGGCCGAAGCTCGACACCGTGCTGAAGAAGCTGGTGTACGCGATCAAGTTCCAGTCGGAGCAGATCCTGCTGTCGAACGCGGTCAACAACGATTCGCAGATTCTCTACGACCGCGACCCGTCCGACCGCATCCGTGCCATAGCGCCGTACCTCACCCTCGACAGCGACCCGTATCCGGCCGTGATCGACGGCAAGGTCGAGTGGATAGTCGACGGCTACACGACCAGCGACCAGTATCCGTACTCGTCAGTGCTGCAGTTGAGCAACGCGATCTCCGACACGGACACCCCGGCGCCGCAGCTCGCGCTCGACAACATCAACTACATCCGCAACTCGGTGAAGGCCACGGTCGACGCCTACAGCGGCAAGGTGACGCTCTACGCGTGGGATCCGACCGACCCGATCCTGAAGACCTGGGAGAAGATCTTCCCGTCGACGGTGAAGCCGATCAGCGACATGAGCGCCCAGCTGATCGCCCATGTGCGCTACCCGGCCGACCTGTTCAAGGTGCAGCGCGAGATTCTCGGCAACTATCACGTGACGGATTCCAACACGTTCTACTCGGCGAGCGACGCCTGGGTGACGCCGAACGATCCGGTGTCGCCGGCATCCACCGCCAAGCTGCAGCCGCCGTACTACCTCACGATGAAGCTGCCGGGGCAGAGCAAATCCGCCTTCACGCTCTATTCCACCTACATACCGAAGTCGACGGGTGCCGGCACCCGAAGTATCTTGACCGGATACCTGGCAGCCGACTCGGATGCCGGGTCGACGGCGGGCAAGAAGGCCAGCACCTACGGCAAACTGACGCTTCTCTCCCTGCCTAAACAGACGACTGTGCCCGGGCCCGGGCGCGTGGAGACCACATTCACCACCGATACGACTGTGGCGAACCAGCTCGCGCTGCTCGCCAAGGGCGATACCGAGGTGAAGAAGGGCAACCTGCTCACCGTGCCGGTGGGCGGCGGACTCCTCTATGTGCAGCCCGTCTACGTGACGTCCACGGCGGAGACGAGCTACCCGGTGCTCCGCAAGGTGCTGGTCGCCTTCGGTGACAACATCGCCTTCGAAGACACGCTCTCCGAAGCGCTCGACCAACTGTTCGGTGGCGACGCCGGCGCGGTGGCCGGCGACGGCGGCATCTCGACGACTCCCACCCCGTCGCCGTCAGACACCACACCGACCACGACGGCGACGAATGACGCGCAGTTCAAGGCGGCGCTCGCTGCCGTGCAGCAGGCACTCACCGCGCGGGCGACCGCGCTCAAGTCGGGTGACCTGTCTGCATACGCCACCGCGGACAACACGCTGGTGACCGCGCTCAACAATCTGTTCGCCCTGGAGAACTAGGACCTGCCTCTGCCGCGAAGTGCCCAAGAATGTCGTCAAATCTCGGTTTCGGCAGCATTCTCGGGCACCTCGCGCTCGGGTCGAGACCGCCCGGGCGTCTGGTAGTGTTAACCCTTGTAGCGCGGGGTGGAGCAGTTCGGTAGCTCGCTGGGCTCATAACCCAGAGGTCGCAGGTTCAAATCCTGTCCCCGCAACTTAAATAGAAAAAAGGCTCCGCGAAAGCGGGGCCTTTTTTCAATTTGTCGTGAGGAGATAGCAGGGCGCCGCACGGCGAGTGGCCCGGGCGGCGCGTTCAGCGCCGTTTGGGGTAGCCCGTGTGGGACACGCCCCGCAACGCAACCGCACAGCGCGGCCGCAAGCCGCTGGCACGAGGCGCGGAACCATTTTCATGACACCGGTCGCTGCCGTCTTCTCGAGTGCCGAGGAAGGCGCGGGCTATCCGCGTTCGATCGTTTTGGCGCGCCCAGGCGTGCGGGTCGCGGGCGTCACAGCTATGCAAGGTAATTTTCGAACTTCGGTTGTGTTTTCGAACACGGACGGGTATACATGGTGATACCTAGTAGCTCGCGAACTGCTACCTGGGGGTTCGAGCGAAGCCCGACACCGGAGTCAAGAAAGGGACAGCCCCGCAATCGAGTGGGGTTGCTGCTGGATGACTTCGTCCTTGTTATCGGATCGCGCGTCGCACCGGGTGTTATCAACGTCGATTTCACAGAGAGGCAACAATGAAGGTGTATCGCAAAAGCAGTCGTCGCATGGCGGCGTCGATCATAGGTCTGGCTGTCGCAGGCCTGGTGCTTGCTGGCTGCTCAACAGTCGGAGGAAGTTCCTCCTCTTCTCACGGAAAAGTGTCCGTGGGACAGACGGGCACCAGTGACCAGGTACTGTCCGATCCTTCGACGGTGTGCGGCAAGAAGAAGATGGTCATCGGAATCGCCGACGGGCTGGGACAGAATTCCTGGTCAGCGGTTTCCTACGCGGTCGTCGAGAATGAGGCGAAGAAGTGCTCGAACACCGTGAAGGTGATTCGCACCGCGGCGAACGGAAATCCCAGTAAGGCGATCTCGGACATCAACTCCCTCGTCGCCCAGGGTGCGAACGTCATCACCGTGATCCCCGATGCGGGTCCGGTAGGCCCTGTCATGGGCAAGGCCATGAAGGCCGGTGTCGCGATGATCACCTGGGGCGCTCCGGCGACCGGTGCGAAGACCGGAACCGATCAGATCGACAACATTCAGATCGATCGCGTTAACGACGGTGTGCTCTTCGGGAAGTGGTTGACCTCCACCCTCCACGGCCAGGGCAACATTCTCCTGATCGGAGGCCCCGCGGGAAACTCCCTTACGCCCCTCACGGAGCAAGGCGTCAAGGAAGCTTTCAAGAGTGCTCCCGGCATGAAGATCCTGAACGACTCGCCGGCGGTCACGAACTGGGATGCCGCGAGTACTACTCAGGCGGTCGCCACGTTGCTTTCGCAGTATCCGAAGATCGACGGCATCGTTACCGAGAGTGTTCAGAACCTGCCGGGGATCATCGAGGCATTTCACAATGCCGGTCGACCGCTCGTCCCGGTGACGATGGAAGACGGTCAGGCGACGCCGGACAGTAGCAAGTTCGCGGGAGCCTGCCTGTACGTGCAGAACAAGGCAGCTAACCCGAACTTCCAGATCGCAGCGACGAGCAGCGGCAACGACATCGGTGCGCTGGCGCTTCGAAAGGCCATTGCCTACTATCAGGGAACTACGGACAATGAGCCGTCGATTCTCAAGGCAGCCCTCATCGAAGACTCCGTCGCAGGCGGAGCGCTCGAGCCCAAGTGCTAGTTCAGTAACAACGACGTGACCCCTGAGAGAGATCTAAAGTTGCAATCATCCGCATTGAGCCTTTCAGGGGTCACGAAGCACTACGCAGGCGTGACCGCCCTCAAGTCCGTCTCATTCGAGGCGAATCCCGGCGAGATTCACGCGCTTGTCGGCGAGAACGGTGCTGGCAAGTCGACACTGATCGGAGTGGCCGCCGGATCTATTTCAGCCGATTTCGGCGAAATTCGAATCGATGGAAGGCTTCTCACTCGAGCTGACACGAACGAGGCCAGACGCCTCGGGATGGCCGTGGTCTACCAGCATCCCGCCGTCCTTCCCGATCTGACTGTTGAAGAGAATCTGATTCTGGGCGCACCTCCGAGTGAACGTCCGCGGGGTCGCCAGGCGCGGACGTGGGCTCATGAGCGCCTGAACGCGGTGAGTGCGGCCGTGTCGCCTGAGGCGCGCATTGCCGACCTGAGCCCGGCCGGTCGCCATTTTGTCGAATTGGCACGCGCGGTCGCTTTGCGGCCCAAAGTTCTGGTGCTCGATGAGCCCACCGAGCCCTTCTCTGCCGCGGAGATCGAAATCCTGTTTCATCTGATCGAAACATTGCGCGACCAGGGCTGCTGCGTGATCTACATCTCGCATCGTCTTCCGGACGTTCGACACGTCTCCGACCGGATCACGGTTCTGCGCGATGGCGCGATACAGGGCACATGGCCCACCTCTGATGTCAGCGAAGAACAGTTGGTCGAGCACATCGTGGGGGCAAAGCTAGAAGCTCAGTTCCCTTCCAAGCTCGATCAGCCCGTCAGCGGTGATCGGCTCGAGGTATCCGTAATCGGCGACCGTCTGTCGCGGACCGATTTCTCCGTGCCCCCCGGGGAGATCCTTGGTCTCGCGGGAATCGAAGGCAATGGCCAACGCGAAGCGTTGAGAATCATCGCCGGCGTGGCGGACGGCTCCGGATCGATCAAGAAGGGCGGGATCGCCCTTCGATTCGGATCGTCCACCGCGGCCTTGCATTCCGGCATCGTGCACATTCCGGCTGATCGAACAACCGAGGGACTTTTTGGCGATTTCTCAGTGCGCGAGAACTCCTCGGTCTATCGCCTCCGGACCGTCTCCCGACGGGGCCTGCTCAGTCGCCTTCGCGAACGTCGTCAAGTTACGCAACTGGTCGAAGACTTTCAGATCAAGACTCCGAGTCTCGAGAGCGCGGTCGACACATTGTCCGGAGGCAATCAGCAGAAGGTGCTTGTCGCCCGGTCCATTTCCGCGGAGCCCACGGTGTTGCTGGCTGATGAACCGACGGCTGGAGTCGACGTCGGCACCAGGGCGCGGATCTACACGGCCCTACGCGATGCGGCCAGACGGGGCGCGAGCGTCATTGTCACGTCAAGCGATGCGGCAGAGCTGGCAGGTCTCTCGGATCGCGTTGCGGTGTTCTCGTCCGGACAGATAGTCCGCACCCTCACGGGCGACGACGTAACCGAGGACAAGATCGTAGGGACTGCGCTCGCGGCATCTCCCGCGCGCCGTGAGCAGCACGACTCCGCGTCTCAGACCGTCGTTCGCCGGTTCCTTACCGGCGACTATCTGCCGACGGCTGTCCTACTGGTAGTGGCCGCGGTCCTGGTCGTTGTCGCCACCATCGTCAATCCCCTTTTTCTTTCCGATCGAAACTTGAGTCCGCTCATGGCCCAGGTCGCGATCCTCGGGCTTGTTGCGGTTGCTCAGGCGACCGTGCTCATGGTCGGCGGGGTGGACCTCTCGGTCGGTCCTCTGATGGGGCTTGTCACAGTCGTGGCAAGTTTTCTTCTTCCGGATACGGCCGATCCAGGGCAGATTGCCCTCGGACTGGTCGCAATCGCTCTTGTGGCTGCGATGGTCGGCCTATTGAACGGCGTCCTTGTTCGCTACGCCCGTATTACACCGATCGTCGCAACACTCATCACTTTCATCGGGCTGCAAGGAGTTGCTCTGCTTCTCCGACCTTCGGCAGCCGGCACCTTCAGCACGACTCTCAGCGATGCCTCAAACCTCGGACTCGGTCCGATACCCGGGGTCTTCCTGGTAACGGTGATCGTGGCGATCATCGGTGAACGAGCACTTCGTCGGACCAGATGGGGGCTCAAGCTTCGTGCGATCGGGTCGGATGATGTCGCGAGTTCCCGGATGTCCGGTTCCTCAGCGGTCGCCCAGCTGGGCGCCTATCTTCTTTGCTCCCTGTTCGCAGCAGCAGCCGGCGTGTTGCTGGTCGCCCAGAACAACGTTGGTGACGCTACGTCGGGTACGACGTACACATTGACGAGCATCACTGCAGTGATCCTTGGCGGCGCGAGTCTGACCGGCGGAAGAGGATCGTATATCGGCGCCTTGGTCGGAGCCGTGGTTCTCACGTTGGCGCTTTCAGCCACGACATTCTTCGGGTTGAGCCTCGCCTGGCAAGTCGCCGCTCCAGGCGTGCTGATTTTGGTCTCTGCTGCGCTGTACTCTCGCGCTCGACTGGTACGGAGTGCACGATGACCAGAGTGTCAGCCCCTGCCCGTGAAGCGCGGAACGGTCGCTGGGGCGTGGCGCGGGGACTAATCACGCGACCGGGCGCCGCGATCTTCGTCGCTGCGCTCGTTCTCTTTCTCGTGATCAGCCCGCTGGTCGCACCAACCAGCGTTCAATCGAGTGCTTTTGCGCCCCTCGTGGTATTCGGATCGATCCTCGTGCTCGCGTCGTTCGGTCAAATGCTCGTTGTTCAGCAGGGCGGCTTTGATCTCTCCGTGCCGGGCGCTATCTCGCTTGCGGCGGTGGGCGCAGCGCATTTCGGGGTGGGAACCCCTGCCCGCTTGGCGCTGGCGATCCTTCTCACTCTTGGCGCAACGGTCGTTGGCGGTTTTCTCAACGGACTGGCCGTGACCTTCCTGCGAATCCCTCCCCTGATAGCCACTCTCGGCATGAACGCGCTGTTGCTCGCCGCGACTCAGGTCGTCTCCAACGGCGTTTCGACGGTTGACGTGCCGAATCAGCTGGCTACCTTCGCGCAGGCTCGACTATTCGGAGTTCCCGCGCCCGGGGTCGTCACCCTTGTGGTTGCGTTGCTTCTCGGGTTGATCGTGAAGTACACGATCTGGGGGAGAAGATTCGAGCTTTCCGGCGACAACCCTAAAGCCGCTCTGTTTGCAGGTATTCGTCCCAGGCGCTTTCAAATCTGGGCGTATGCGGGTGGCGGGCTGTTCTACGGGATCGCCGGCCTGCTTCTGGCAGGATACGTACGGACGCCTGGCATCAACAGCGGTGATCCATATCTCTTTGCCTCGGTCGCGGCTGTTGTACTGGGTGGTGCTGTACTTTCAGGCGGCAAGGCGAGCACGATTGCAACCTTGGTTGCTGCGGTATTTCTGACCCAGCTCACGGCGGTGGTCACCGCGAGCGGAGCCGCACCGTCGCTTCAGTACATCATCCAGGCGGCAATCATCTGCGTGGGTGTCGGCCTTCCCGCGCTCCGGCGCGTGCTTTCGGCGGCCCGCAGGAGGGCAGCCGCTCGCGGTCACAGCGTCGACGACGCATCTGAGGATTCGGATGATCGTCTGGCTCAACCGCACTCACCGGAGGGTGCGTCAAATGGACCTCGCTGACCGTCAAGCCGCGCTTCCCAGGGACGCCGACACTCTCAGCAAGTTACTCTCGCGGCCATCGAACCAGTCGATCCTGCTCACCGGAGCGACCATTGTGTCGGGCGACCCCGTAGCCGGAGATCTACCGCGGGGCGACATTCTCATCCTGGGCAAGCAGATAGAGGCGGTCGGGAATGACCTCTCCGACCATCCGGCGGCTACAACCGCGATCAGCGTCGATTGCGCGGGACTCATCATTGCTCCTGGATTTCACGATACGCATCGTCACGCCTGGCAAGGCCAGTTTCGCCGATACATTCCGGATGAAGACCAGGACGGGTATCTCGCGAAGATGCACGCCACGATGGCGCACCACTACACGCCCGATGACATGTACGTCGGCAACCTTCTCACGGCATACGGAGCAATCGAGTCGGGCATCACAACCTTGGTCGATTTCTCTCACAACGCACGTTCGGCCGGTCACAGCGATGCCGCAATTGCAGCGCTCGATGACGCCGGCATCCGCGCCGTGCATGTGTCGTCTGGACCGTTCACCGGCGCATGGGACAGTCAGTGGCCCGGCGATCTCGATCGACTCGCCGAGACACTGCCGGCCTCGGGTCTGATCACTCTCCGGATGGGCCTATTGCCGAAGTCGAAAGCCCAGATACCCGATTACGTGGCGTTCAGCGCCGAGAACGTCAAACTGGCCCGTTCCATTGGCATCGGCGTCAGCGTCGACGGAGCGTTCGGGCCCGCCTGCTCGCGGGCCGTGCACGAACTCTTCCGTAAGGGTCTTCTCGGCGCCGATATCACCCTGATTCACGCAACAGACCTGGACGACGACGCCTGGAACGCTATCGCTGAAAGCGGTACCACGATCTCGCTCTGCCCGACGTCAGATGCCCAGGTTGGCATCGAAAGCGGACTCACTCCCATTCAAAAGTGCCTGGATTTCGGCGTGCAGCCTTCGCTGAGTATCGACATCGAGGTCTCCCTTGCGCCGGACATGTTCACTCAGATGCGCACGGTCCTCGCGGTGCAGCGGATGGCGGTGTTCGCGTCTCGCTACCGGGGGGACCAAGACCCGCCGCGCTTGCTCAGCAACCGTGAAGCTTTCGCCTTCGCGACGTCGGCGGGCGCCGTCGCGAACGGGCTCTCAGACAAGGTTGGCTCGATCACTCCTGGCAAGGATGCGGACCTCATTGCCGTACGGACTGACGATCTGAACGTTTTCCCGCTGAACAATGCGATTGGTACCCTCGTCCAGGGCGCAAACAGCGGAAACATCGAAGCGGTGCTGATCGCCGGCACGCCGGTCAAGTGGCAGCGGACCGTCCTCGGATGGAATCCGGACATCATGGGCCAGAGGATTGTGGCGTCCCGCGACGCCGTGATGGCCCGCGCGCACAAGGTCCTGGACATTACCAGCTAAGCCCACCCCAGACAAAGGAGAACAACCAGAAATGTCGTCGGACCTATCGATCCCAGCTTCCGTCGAGCAGCACCCGCAAAAGACGAGTCTGAGAAGTGTGCCCGTCGACAGGGAAAACGGCTCGGACACGGGTTGGGTCAACATGGATGTGCAGTTTCTCGTCACCAAGGATCAGCTCGGAAGCCGGCATAGCGTCTTCGGATACTCGGTGATGCCTCCCGGGTCGCGACACGAATCACACCGGCACCCGAATGCCGAGGAGACCATTTTCATAATTTCGGGAAGCGGTGTCTATCGCATCGGCGACGACTGGGTCGCGATGCACCCCGGCGACGTAGCGCTGGTTCCGCCGGACGTAACTCATGGTTTCTGGAATACCTCAGATACCGAGACGGTGGTCATGGCCTGGACATACAGCGGTGCTGCGAGCCTCGAAGACGCCGGCTACATTCACATTACGGACGGACGAAGCTGAACCTCCAGCGCTCAATCAGTGCAGCGAACCCGACGCTGCCGTGCTGAGTTCGCTCGCAAGGTGACTCCATTCGCGAGCGAAGCGGTAGGCGTGCTGACGCGGGGGCTGCGGCGCCTGGGGCTCGAGGAAACGAACGCGGCGGCCCGAGATATTGGCGAACTGATGCACCGTTCCGACTCCGGTCCACACGACATCGCCGGTTGACAGTGAGTAGCTCTCACCGTCCGCGTGCATTTCTGTTGTGCCCTCGAGGATGAAGTAGAGCTCCTCAAACGGATGGTCGTGAGCGTGAAGTTCAGCTCCGTCGTTGAACTCGACGAGCAGGAGCGTGTGCGCCTCGGCGTCAAGACGTTCGTTGACGAGTACTTTCACCGCGATGCCGGTGTAGCTGTACACCGCCGTTGACATGCTCGAAGAGGCGGCATTCGACTCCTCCTTCGCACCTTGTCTGAGTGCAGCGAGGTCGTTTTGCTCGGGCAACCATTGAAAAAGATTTCGGTTCCGGGGATCTCGCACGTCAATATCCCGCGCCTCGTCGCCCGAGGAGACCGAAGCAACGAAGTAGGTGTCGACGCCGGACATGTTCTCGCGAGGCATTGGGGAATCCGTCTCAACCCACCGGGATACACCCGTCGCAGCGATCCAGCCATGCGTTCGACCGATAGGAACGACACCGGTCGAACCTGGATGCAGCTGAAATCGAACACCGTCCAGAATGAGCACCGGGTCTCCGGAGAGCACGAAAAAGCTCTCCTCGTAGGAGTGGACGTGCTGAGCGACGCTTCCCCCGGGGTCGAGGACATTGTGAAGGACGCGCATGTGGACAGCACCATGGGAGGCATCGATCAAGCTCTGACTTCGAAACCCTGAACTCTGCCCCAGGTATTCCCTCAAAACCATGCCGGCGGCTTCATCGATATGCGTCTTATGATGCACGGGATCTCCTTACGACACGCGTCGTTGCGGAGCGTCCCGACGCTCGAGCAAGTAGGCGAGATTGTCCAGTGATGGGGAGATTGAGCCCTGCTCGATCTCCCGGGAAAGGTCGACCAGCGCCTGGTTCGCGGGAGCGCTCAAGCCTGCCTCGGCGCTCTGTTCCAGAACGTATCCGTTCACGTTGCCGACTTCACTGCGCCGACCCTTTGTCCAGTCCTGAAGCACTGTGGTCGTCGTGTGCGGCAAGGTGAAACCGCCGACCAAGGTGTCGAGAAGCGTCTCGACAACGGTCGCCGGGTCTTCCACGTCACGTTCTGTCAGCCCGAATATGGGCCGAATGCTGTGGCCTGTGGCGAGTGCGGTGTCAAGTGCCTCCTGCCCGGCCTGAATCATGAATCGTCGGAGCTCGGGTAGCTTGAGTGAATCCGAGACCGACAATCCGACTGAGGCAGTAGCTGCGAGCGTCGTCGCGTTGCTAATGAGCTTCATCCATTTCGTCGAACGAATGTCGTCGACGAGTTCGGCTGTTCCCGAGTGCGCGAGAAGTCCGCGGACTTGCTCTGCTCCCTCGCCGTCGTGTCCGGCATCGCCAACGGCGAACCAGGACCGATCCGGTCCGGAATGTCTCTCGACGACACCCGGCTCGTACATCGTCGAGGAGATCTCGATGACGCAGCCGATCGTTCGCGGCGTGCCGACGACGTCAGAAATGGCGTCGATGGTCATGCCGTTCTGGACGCCTGCCATGAAGCCGTCCATGCGCAGATAGGGTTCGATCATCTGAGCAGCCCAGCGGGTGTCATACGCCTTCACAAGTAGCAGAACGATGTCGAACTGTTCCCGCAGCGTGGCGACTTCGCAGAAGTGCAGGACCCGTACGGGCGTATTGACCGACCGGCCAGGCATGTTGACCGTCACACCGCTCTCTCGCATGCGTTCGACGTGCGCGGGCCATTGTTCGATCAATGTTGTCGTGATACCGGCGTTGGTCAGATCGGCGCCGATGGAGGCACCATTCGCTCCGGCGCCGACTACTGCGACGCTGAGTCCGTTCATGTATCTCCCCTTCCAAGGGCGGTGGTGGTTTCCAGCTTGATGTCGCCGGCGATCAGCACGAGCTCAATGGCCGACGGATGCCCGAGCCAGACAACCTGGGCGTACGCCTCGTTTACGGATTGAATCGGCCGACTCGGGCGCAACGCCACCAGGTCTGCGAATTTTCCTGGCCGGATGGACCCCACTTCATCCTCCATCCACGAAGCCCAGGCCGCTCCAGCGGTCGCTGCCGCAAGAACGCTCCTCGGATCGCTTCCGACCGGCGGGGTCCCATCGTTCGACCACTCGCCTTGGCCGAGCAGGGTCGCCGTTGCGCGCATCTGGCTGAACATGTCAGGTGGTGCGCTGAGGGCTGTGTCGACGCCAAGACCGTAGTTGCCATGACTGCGGAGCACGGCGGCCATAGGAGGTGTCCCGGTCCCCATACCGATCTCAGCGATGGGAGGGATGGCGACGCGCGCACCCGCGTCGCGGATCATTTCGAGTTCGCTGGCGCTCGAATCAGTGACATGGACGAACTGGAGATCGGGACCAAGCAGGCCCAGTTCGAGGAGGGCTTCGATTCCGCCGGAGCCGACGCGATGCGTTCCCACATGCATACTGATGGGGATCGACAGCTCGCGAGCATGCCGAATATCGGCCTCCGCGACCTCACGAGGAGACAGATCGGGCCCACGTAACGCAGCAGCCACCGTGATCAAGGAGCTCGGTCGCGACCCATGCCGTTTGACGAACGCGTCCATGTCCACGGGGTGAAGCCGATCACTTCCGTAGTACCCCGCGGTGAGTGACGGGCCGAATCCGAAGACGTAGCGCGTGCCTGCCGACACCGCCGCGGCGAGGGAGGCCTCCGCGTGCTCGGGCGTGTTCGTTGCGTGACACCAATCAAAAGTGGACGTCGTTCCTGAGCGGATTGCGTTCGACAATGCGGCTCGGCTCGACTCGTAGAGTCCCTCAGCAGTGACGGCAGCAGCAGCCTGCCCGGCGAAGTCGGCGAAGTAGGCACCGATGGACATTCCCGAACCCCGCAGGAGATATGGCGCCTCCCAGAGATGCTGATGTGCATCGATCAGGCCTGGAAAGAGAATAAGGCCCGCTACATCGAGGGTCTCTGTTCCCGCCGGCGCCTCAACGTGCTGCGCGACCGCCCTTACGTACCCGTCGCGGATGAGCACGTCGCCGACGATGAGGTCTGGCACGGCATCATCCATCGTGAGAACCGTTGCGCCGCGCAACAGCAAAGATCGGGTTGTCGTCATCGGCCAGTCCGCCAGCTCTCTTCCGCGTCGATGCAGTAGCTGCTCCAAAACAAAGTAGCTAATTTCGACTTTAGATTTGATATTCGAAGATAGCATGTTAATCACGGTTCTGACATGGGTGTCGGTTCCAAGGAGGGCCACACATGGATTCGAAGCCTCGGCTGATGATCATCATCGGCAGCGTGCGACCAGGGAGAGTGGGTCTGCCCATTGCCAATTGGGCTTTCGAGCGGGCGTCGGCGACGAGCCTGTTCGATATTGAGATGGCAGACCTTGCTGACATCGACCTTCCGTTCCTCAACGAGCCGGCACATCCCCGATTGGCGCAATACTCGCTCCCGCATACTGTCGAATGGAGCGAAAGGGTTGCGGCGGCCGACGCGTTTCTCCTGGTCGCGCCGGAATACAACTACGGTTACGCCCCTGCGCTTAAGAACGCACTGGACTTCTTGAACGGGGAATGGCGACTCAAGCCTGTCGCGTTCGTCAGCTACGGCGGCATTTCCGCGGGAACTCGCGGGGCCGCCGCATTGGCCCCCGTGCTGATGTCCCTCGGGCTTGTTCGCGCCGCAAACAACGTTGAGATTCCATTTGCTCGAACCCGCGTGGAGGGCGAAAGGTTTTTCGCGGATGAGCGACTTGAGGCAGTGCTACTGGACGAGCTTCATGAGCTGGCTCTGCTCGCGGTCGGAATGACCGCGCTGCGTCGTCACATGACGGCCTGAGGATACTCGAACCTAGTGGTAGCCTTCGCTTTCTTGGCAAATGTTCGAAGAGTCGTCTGACTCGCTTTAGGGGATGGCCTGGAGAAGGGCCTCGGCAGGGATCGGAGAACCGCATGGCGGAACGCACCAAGACTCGGCAGGAGCACGCCTATGCCAAGTTGCGAGCCGACATCCTCGCTGGAAGGGTTCAACCGGGACAGAAGCTCCCTTTTGCGGAGCTGTGCTCAACGTATGGGGTCAGCGTCGGGGTGATTCGAGAAGCGCTCTCTCGTCTGGTCGAGCAGGGCCTGGTCGAGGCAAGCCCTCAGCAAGGATTCTCCGTGACACGAATCTCGCGCGCGGACCTGATCAATCTGACGCAAGCTCGACGGGAAATCGAGTCCCTCACCCTGCGACTGGCGATTCAGGAGGGCAATCTCGAGTGGGAGTCGGATGTGGTTGCCGCAGAGCACCAACTTGCCGCGACTCCGATCGTCGCAGCCGACGATCCCGCTCGACTCAGCGAAGACTGGGCGATCCGTCACTCCCGTTTTCACGAAGCTCTCCTGTTCGGCTGCAGCAACACCAGGTTGACAGGCATCGCCACTCAGCTTCGCGCTTCCGCTGATTTGTACCGACGATGGTCCATCCCCTTGGGGCACGGAGAACCACGGGACATCGTCGGCGAGCACAAGGCGATCAAGGACGCGGTCGTCGCGCGCGATGCAGACACGGCCGCGCAACTTCTCACTGCGCATATCGCCCTGACTACCAACCTGCTGCTCGAGGCGGGAGTGGCGGAGGACGATCGATAGGCAGGCGCTTATCCCGAAGATTTTCGAAATAAATGGACAATTGCGAAATAACCCTCTAGGTTGAGTAGATAGCTGATTGTCCTCGAAATCTCCGAAGAAGGAGCCCTCAATGCCGAGCGAACGACGTCCACGTCCGATCACCCCGCCAAAGTTTCATCACACAACGTTCGCCACTCTCAAGCTGGACGAGATGGTGGATTTCTACGAAAAGATCGCTGGTCTCCAGCCCGTCTTCTACTCGGAGCACGGCGCATGGCTGACGAACGACGAGGCGAACCACCGCATCGCCCTTCTTGCGCTGCCCGACCTCAAGGAGCCCTCGGATAAAGGCCACACCATCGGCCTTCACCACACGGCTTTCGAGTATGCAGATTTTGCGCAGTGGCTCGACAACTACGTTCGGCTACGCGAGGACGGAGTCGTGCCCTTCCTCAATCTCGACCACGGAATGACAATGTCGTCGTACTACCAGGACCCAGAGGGCAACGGCGTCGAAATTCAGGTAGACGCATTCGGCAGCTGGGCAAACGGAAAAGAGTGGATGTGGGCCTCGGCTGAGTTCGGCCAGAACCCGATAGGGAAGCATTTTGACCCGGAGCAGCTCGTGGCCGCACGGGCCTCCGGCCTCGAGTTCGAAGAAATTCACCGACGGGCCCGGGCCGGAGAGTACGAGCCCGCGGTGAAGCCCGAGGTCTACCTGCCCGAGCTCTGGTAGCTCGCCTAACAGGAGGAAGAAGACATCGTGCGAGTTGCAAACCTGTTAGGCAGGTCAGTCCTTGTCTCCGGCGCAAAAGCGCTGGACATCGAGAACGCCAGTGGTGGCCGTTTCTCGTCCGAGCCTCAAGCCGCCTACGAGCGCTGGGCGGAGCTGCTGGAATGGGCGGCCACGTTCGATGTCGTCGAACATCCCGGTTCGGTCACGTTCGATGAAGCGTCGCTGTTTGCGCCCGTGCCGCGGCCACGACAGGTGTTCGCGGTGGGACTCAACTATGCATCCCACGCCAGCGAGTCGAAACTGGATGTGCCCGAAAACCCGTTGGTTTTCACCAAGTTTCCCTCGAGTCTCACCGGACCGGTCACCGAGGTGAGGTTGACCGGCGATCGTGTGGATTGGGAGGCCGAACTGGTCGTCGTCATCGGTGCGGGCGGGCGGGACATCCCCAGGGCCGCGGGCTGGGATGCCGTTGCGGGCCTCACTGTTGGACAGGACATCAGCGATCGTACGGTGCAGAACTGGGGCAACCCTCCCCAGTTCAATCTCGGTAAGTCAGGGCAGGGGTTTTCTCCCATCGGACCAGCAATCGTGTCATTGGACGAACTCACGAGGAGTCACGATCGCAACTCGCTGCGCATCACCTGTCACGTAGTCGATACGCCAGGAGCCGAACGCCGATCGCTCCAGGACGGCAACACCGCAGACCTCATGTTTCCCATTCCAGATCTCGTCGCCCGACTGTCGGCGATCGTCGAGCTGTATCCCGGCGACCTCATCTTCACCGGCACCCCGGCCGGGGTGGGACTCGGACGGGACCCGCAAGAGTTCCTGGTCGCAGGACAGACCCTGATCACCGAAATCGAAGGCTTGGGGTCTCTCACCCAGACGATCGTCAGCTGATCGGGCGTCTCGCACCCAATCAGCCAGCGCTCCCCCTACGTCAGCTCATCCGCCCCCGCTGGAACTCCCGCACCTTCTGCTAGCACCGGCGGGCGCTCGTGATCTTCGTGGCCCACTCGACGGCTTCCGCGCGGGTGTCGAGTTTGAGCACGGCGTAGCCGCCGTTGAGGTGCGGACCCTGCGGGTAACCACCCTCGGTGACAGTTCCATCGCCAGCCACCAGCACCGAGGATTGCGTTCTTGGTGTCGAGTGATGACCCAGGCGGGCCGTCGAGGATGACCACGTCGCAGTCGATGCCTCCCAGTCAAGGTTCACCGCCGAGATCGTCTTTCCAACTCCACCCCTGGTGGTGTAGACGGCCACGATTTCATCAGTCCCTTGCCCTTCCGAACGCTCGTGCACTGAGGTGTCAAACGTTGTGCACATCGGGCGATGCAGTAATGCAAACGTTTACAGCAAACGGTTGCACGTCGGTCATACCCGGCGTAGCGTGACAAGAGTCGCAACGCTGTGGCATTTGTCGCGGCGGTTTCGCGTAACTCAAAGAGGAGTTTTCTGTGGTCAGTCGCAGCCCGTCATCCACTCGCCGCATCGTCGCAGCAGTCGCGGTCACCGCAACCGGCATGCTCGTCCTTGCCGGGTGCACCACGGCGAATCCCGGCTCCGGGAGTACGTCCGGTGCCTCCAAGACCGTCACGATCTACGGCCCGGACACCGGCACAGAGGCCACCGAGCTGAATGCCTCGTGGGCCGCATGGGAGAAAACCAACGGCATCACGATCAAGTACACCGGCGACGGAAACTTCACCACCAATATCGCCACCAAGATCCAGGGCAACGACCTCCCCGATATCGGGATGTTCCCGCAGCCGGGCCTATTGGATGCTGCCATCCAGTCCGGCAAGGTGCAGAAGGTCGCTTCCGACACCGAGGCCAACGTGAAGAAAAACTTCTCGAAGGACTGGCAGGGCTACGTGACCAGCAAGGGCGCGATGTACGGCACTCCGCTCGACGCCAGCGTCAAGGGCTACATCTGGTACATGCCGGCCGACTTCAAGAAGTGGGGGATCGACGTTCCGAAGAGCTACGCCGACCTCGTCTCCGACATCGGCAAGATCCAGTCGACCACCAGCGCGGCACCGTTCTGCGCCGGCTTCAACTCGGGCACGGCATCCGGCTGGCCCGGTGCCGACTTCCTCGCCGAGGTGGTGCTGAGTTCCGCGGGACCGACCACCTACGACTCGTGGGTCGCTGGCAAGACGAAGTTCACAGACCCCGCCATCGACAAGGCGTTCACACTGCTCGGGCAGATCCTGCAGAACCCGAAGTACGTGAACGCCGGCTTCGGCGACGTAGCGTCGATCAACTCCACGGCGTTCGCGGATGTCGCCGCCAAGGTGGCCGACGGATCGTGCGCGATGACGAACCAGGCCACCTTCCTGGAAGCCAACTTCTCGACAACCAAGACCGCGGCGGGGGCCACACCCAAGGTCGGCTCGGATGGCGACGTGTGGGCCTTCCCGCTTCCATCGGTGACCAGCGGCTCGAACGCTGTGGTCGGTGGCGGTGACTTCGCTGCCGCGTTCAACAACAACGCCGCGACGCAGAAAGTGATGGCATACCTGTCGAGCGCCGATTGGGCGAACAGCCTGATCACCGTCAAGGACGGTTCGTTCATCAGCGCCAACAAGGGCGTGACGGCCTCGAAGGAGACCGACCCGCTGCTGCAGACCGCGATCAAGACGCTGCAGTCGTCGGACACCACATTCCGGTTCGGTGCTGACGATGCCATGCCGACCGTGGTGGAGAACGCGTTCTGGAAGGGAATCGTCGACTGGACGAACGGGATGCCGCAGGCGCAGGCCGAAGCCGAGATCCAGGCGGCGTGGGCCAACGCCAAGTAACCGGTCCTCGCACGACCTGACCTGAGGGCCGTCGCGGTTCATACCGCGGCGGTCCTCACCCTCCGCTCACCTCCCCGAATTCACCGTCGCATTCGAAAGGGCCCTTGTGACCGCGTTTTTCCAATGGTTGGCGGGGTTGCCCCCGCTGGCCCAGATTCCCGTCATCGTTGTAGCGTTCGGTATCATCGTGGCGCTCATCCTGTTCTTCGTGGAGTTCGCGCCACGTCAGGGCCGCCGCTACATGATCATGCGGCTCGTGGTCGCGATCGGCGTGCCGGCCATCATCGTTCTCATCCTCGGTGTGTACAACGATGCGGTCTGGCTGGTGCCGCTGGCCGCCGTGCTGGGCGGTGGACTGTTCCTCCTCGACCTTCGGGCGCGAGGGGGGAAAGGCTCATTGCTGCAGCTGACCGCTTTCATGGCGCCGGCCGTACTGCTGCTCGCCGTAGGGCTGCTCTACCCGCTGATCAAGACGGTGATCGCCGCCTTTTTCAGCAACGACGGTTCGGCGTTCGTCGGTCTCAACAACTTCGGCTCCGTGCTCGCGCCGTCGAACCAGGGGCTGCAGGCGCTCGGCAACCAGGTCATCTGGGTCATCATCACCCCGATCCTGGCGACCGCGATCGGTCTTGCATACGCCGTGTTGATCGACCGCAGCCGGGGCGAGAAAGTGTTGAAGGTCTTCGTCTTCATGCCCGTCGCGATCTCGTTCGTCGGGGCATCCATCATCTTCAAGTTCTTCTACGACTACCAGCAGGGCAACCAGATCGGCCTGCTCAACCAGCTCGTGGTGCTATTCGGCGGGCATCCGGTCAACTGGCTTCAGAGCTATCCGCTGAACAACGCGCTGTTGATCATCATCCTGATCTGGACCCAGACCGGCTTCGCCATGGTGCTGCTCTCGGCGGCCATCAAGGGCATTCCCGATGAACAGGTCGAGGCGGCCGAGCTGGACGGGGCCGGTGCGTTCCAGCGCTTCACCAACATCACGGTTCCGAGCATCCGGCCGACGATCATCGTCACCTGGATCACGATCGCCATCGTGTCGCTGAAGGTCTACGACATCATCGCGGCCACGACGCAGGGTCAGAACGGCACTAGTGTCATTAGCTTCCAGATGGTGCGGTTGTTCGAGAATCTTCCCCCGCAAACGGGCACGTCATCGGCCGAAGCAGTGCTGCTGTTCGTGCTGATCCTTCCGTTCCTCATCTATAACGCCAATAACATCAGGAAACAGAGGCTGGGACTGTGACCGCGACCGACATCGATCGCCCGGCTGCCACGTCGCATCGTGCGGCACGGCAGCGCGAGCGAGCCATTCGCAAGGGCGAGCCGGGCGCGTTCAGCGAGAGCAAACGGCGACTGTCGAGTCCCGGCGCCACCATCGCGGCGATCATCATCGCGGCGATCTGGACCGTTCCCACCCTCGGGCTGTTCGTCACCTCGTTCCGACAGCCGGCCGATATCAACACCACGGGCTGGTGGACGGTCTTCACGAACCCGAACCTGACGGTCTCGAACTACGTCAACACCCTGAACTTCACGGACACGCTGACCGTCGGCCAGTCGTTCGTGAACTCCCTGGTCATCGTCATTCCGGCCACCCTTTTCCCGATCGCGATCGCGCTGCTTGCGGCGTACGCGTTCGCGTGGGTGAACTTCCGCGGCAAGAACGTGCTCTTCATCGCGGTGTTCTCACTGCAGGTCGTGCCCATCCAGGTCGCGCTCGTTCCGCTGCTCAGCCTGTTCTCGAACGGCGTCACGATCGGCAACTGGGCCGTCTTCCCCGGGCTGAACCTCAACAGCGTGGATGGGAGTTTCGCCCGAATCTGGATCGCCCACACCATCTTCGCGCTGCCGCTCGCAATCTTCCTGTTGCACAACTTCATCGCGGCGCTCCCGGTCGACATCATGGAAGCGGCCCGCATCGACGGAGCCAGTCACGGGCAGACGTTCTTCCGGATCGTCCTGCCGCTGGCGCGGCCGGCGATCGCCTCCTTCGCCATCCTGCAGTTCCTCTGGGTCTGGAACGACCTGCTCGTGGCGACCATCTTCACGTCTGGTTCCAACTTCCCGATCACGAAGCTGTTGACCGATCTGGCCGGCACATACGGCCAAACCTGGTACCTGCTGTCCGCAGGCACGTTCCTCGCGATCCTTGTGCCGCTCGTCGTGTTCTTCGCCCTGCAGAGGTACTTCGTCCGGGGGCTCCTGGCAGGCGCGACCAAGGGATAGTGTCGGCTGCATGGGGAGTCCGGGGTGAGTAGCATCCACGACGTCGCCCAGGCAGCGGGTGTCTCGACGGCGACGGTATCGCGAGCGTTGCGCGGGCTGCCCAACGTCTCCGAGCCGACCCGGCTGAGAATTCGCGGCATCGCCGACGAGCTCGGCTACGTGGCGTCCTCGAATGCATCGGGGCTGGCCAGCGGGCGAACGGACACGATGGGCGTCGCCGTGCCGTCGGTGAGTCGCTGGTTCTACACGACCGTGCTCGAGGGGGTGGATTCCGCACTTCGGGATGCCGGCTTCGACATGCTGCTCTACAACCTCGCCAGCCGCGAAGGGGACCGCGAACGCACCTTCCACAGGACTTTGCTGCGCAAGCGGACCGACGCGTTCATCGCGATCGGTGTCGATTTCACGTCGGCCGAACGACAGCAACTGCTGTCACTGGGACACCCGATCCTGGCGATCGGCGGCCCGGTGCCCGGCATCCGCAACATCGGCGTCGACGACAGGGCGGTGGCGCGGCGCGCGACCGAGCATCTGATCGAGCTCGGCCACCGCGACATCGTGCACCTGGGAGGCCCGGACGACGAGGGACTCAACAGCCGTCTGCCCGTCGACCGCCGCGCCGGCTTCATGGAAGCGATGCGGGAGGCGAACCTGGAGATACGCGATGAATGGCTGCTCAGTGGCGGCTTCGCGGTGGAGGCGAGCCGCGAGGTGATAGCGCAGGTCTTCAGGACGAGTGCGCGACCGACGGCGGTCTTCGCGAGTTCGGACGAAATGGCCTTCGGCGCCGTTCTGGCAGCGCAGCAGTCAGGGCTCCGGGTGCCGGAGGATGTCTCCGTGATCGGTATCGACAATCACGATATGGCGACATCGTTCGGGCTCACCACCATCGCGCAGGACCCCTATGCGCAGGGCGTCCTGGGAGCGAACCTGTTGCTCGGCGAGCTGCGCGGCGAACCAGCGCGTCGCACCTC
The DNA here is from genome assembly GCA_025463565.1 of Microbacteriaceae bacterium. GTDB lineage: Bacteria > Actinomycetota > Actinomycetes > Actinomycetales > Microbacteriaceae > Lacisediminihabitans. Next base: position 54,886 of record JAODAT010000126.1, on the reverse strand, counting down.
GATCCGCGCCGACCACGAATTGATCGTGCGGGAGAGCACCGCGCCGCCGCGGCGCGAGAGCTAAAGGCTCGCCATCCGCCCCGGCTGGAACTGCCGCACCTCCTGCGAGCACCGGCAGGCCGTCGCGATCTTCGCGGCCCACTCGATTGCTTCGTCCCGTGAGTCGAGCCTGAGGATCGCGTACCCGCCCTTGAGATCGGGGCCCTGCGGGTAGCCGCCTTCTGTGACGGTACCGTCGCCGGCGACGAGGATCGGGTCGACGTCTTCATCGATGCCGCCGGTGAAGAGCAGCACGCCGGCTGCTCTCGCCTCCTGCACGAAGGCGAACGCGGCATCGGAGACGGCCTGGAACTCCTCATCGGGAAAGTCCATGGCGGCGCTGGGAAAAGAGATCATGTACTCGGTCATGGCCCAACATCATCCACCAGATCGGCGGAGTGCGCCAGACTTGTCCCCATGCCCTCATCGCAGCGCCGCGATCCGCACCGCCTGCTGCCGGTCGACCCGTCGACGCGCGCAATCGCGGCGGACCTCTACGCGAGGGTCGCCGCAGCCCCGATCATCTCCCCGCACGGGCACGTTCCGCCGTCGCTCCTTCTCGACGACCAGCCGTTCGCGAACCCGGCCGACCTGTTCATCACCAACGACCACTACGTCACTCGGCTGCTGCATGCTGCGGGCGTCGACCTCGCTGAACTGGGCGCGGATGCCGACCCGCGCGAGGCCTGGCGTCTGCTCGCCCGGCACTGGCACCTGTTCGCCGGCACGGCATCCGGCTACTGGATCGACGAAGCGCTGGGCACGGTGCTCGGCATCGACCCGCCGCTCACGATGCATACCTACGACGAGATCGCGAGCAGGTTGACGGAGCCGGGGTTCCGCCCCCGCGCGCTGTTCGATCGGTTCGGCATCGAGTTTCTGGCGACGACCGATGATCCGCTCGACGATCTTGCGGTTCACGCACAGCTGCAGTCGGCGGGGCTGCGGGTCGCGCCGACGTTCCGGCCGGACCGGTACGTCGATCCCGATAACGCCGGCTTCGCCGACGCGGTTGCACGGCTCGGCCAGATGACCTTCGCTGGCTACCTGGCCGCACTGGAGGCTAGGCGCGAGCACTTCATCCGGCACGGGGCGGTCTCGGCAGACCACGGCGTCGTCGAGCCGTACACGGTGGATCTCGACCCCGCCGATGCCGAACGGCTGTTCCAGCTGGTGCTGGTCGGTGGCGGCACCGTGGAGGAACGGCGCACGTTCCGTGGCCACATGCTGCTGCAGCTGGCGCGCATGAGCGTCGACGACGGACTCGTGATGACCATCCACGCGGGCGTGCTCCGCAATCACAGCACCCCGACGTTCGACCGCTTCGGACCGGACACCGGCCACGACCTGCCCGTGCCCACCAGTTTCGTTCACGGCTTGCGGCCGTTGCTGGAGCGTTTCGGCCTGGAGCGCGACCTGCACATCGTTCTGTTCACGGTGGACGAGACGGCGTACTCGCGCGAGATCGCGCCCATGGCGAGCTTCTACCCGAGCCTCTACATCGGAGCGCCGTGGTGGTTCCTCGACGCACCGGACGCCATGGCCAGGGTGCGGTCGGCCGTCACGGAGACGGCGGGCTTCTACCGCAGCTCCGGCTTCATCGACGACACGCGTGCGTTCCTCTCGATTCCGGCGCGGCACGACACCGCCCGGCGGGCGGACGCCGGCTACCTGGCCCGCCTGGTGCGAGAAGGCCGCGTCGACCTGTCGGCCGCCGAACGGATCATCGACGACCTGGTCGGCGACATCCCGAGGGCGGTGTTCAAGCTGTGAGGGCGCCCGAGCGAATCGTGCACCTCGGCCTCGGCGCATTCCATCGCGCTCACCAGGCCTGGTACACCCAGCACGCAGCCGACGCGGCGGACTGGGGAATTGTCGCGTTCACCGGCCGCAGCGCCTCGCTCGCGACGAAGCTGACCGAGCAGGACTGCCTATACACGCTCGTCGAACGCGGTGCCGATCGTGACGGGTTCGAGCAGATCGCCTCGATCGTGCGTGCGGTGCCGGGGGACGACGTCGCCGAGTTCACGCGCGTTGTGGCAGCACCCGAGACAGCGATCCTCACTCTCACGATCACCGAGGCCGGCTACGAGCCGGGTCCGGCGATGGAGCGGATCGCCCGAGGGCTGCGGGCGCGACGAGACGCCGGGTCGCCGCCGCTCGCGATCGTGTCGTGCGACAACCTTCCCGACAATGGAGGGGTCGTGCGTCGGGCCATCGAAAACCTCGATCCGGCGCTGACCGAGAACGTCTCCTTCGTCTCCACCTCTGTCGACCGCATCACCCCTCGGGCCGCGGAAGGGACATCCGCCGAAGTCTTCGAGGCGACCGGTTTCGAGGATGCCGTCCCTGTCGTCACCGAGCCGTTCTCCGACTGGGTGCTGAGCGGCGAGTTCCCCTCCGGGCGCCCGGCATGGGAGACGGCCGGCGCGCGGTTCGTCGACGACATCGAACCGTGGGAGCTCCGCAAGCTCTGGATGCTCAACGGCGCACACACGCTGCTCGCGGCCGAGGGCCAGCTGTTTGGACACGGCACGGTAGCCGAAGCGATCGCCGACAGCCGCTGTCTCGACGCCGTGCGCGCCCTGTGGGCGGAAGATGCACGCCAGTTGCCCGACCTCGACCTGGTCGCCTACGCCGAGGCGCTGCTCGAGCGCTTCCGTAATCCGCGAATCGTGCATCGCCTCGACCAGATCGCTCTCGATTCGCTCACGAAAATCCGGGTTCGAATCGTTCCCGTCGCGAAAAAGGAGCTCGTCGACGGGAGGGACGCGGCTGCCTGCGCTCAGGCCATCTCGGCGTGGATCGCGGCAACCGGCGGCACTCTCGTCGACGTCGACCCGGCGCTCGCCGCCGACGTGGCATTCGCATCACGAGTAGAGAAGGAGTTCACATGATCATCGACAAGGCCGAGGTCATCGTCACCAGCCCCGATCGCAACTTCGTCACGCTCAAACTGACCACCGATGACGGGCTGACCGGGCTCGGTGACGCCACGCTGAACGGGCGCGAGCTTGCCGTCGTGAGCTATCTCAACGACCATCTCGTTCCACTCCTTATCGGTCGTGATGCGTCCCGCATCGAAGACACCTGGCAGTTTCTCTACCGCAGCGCCTACTGGCGTCGCGGCCCGGTGACCATGGCGGCGATCGCCGCGGTCGATGTGGCGCTGTGGGACATCAAGGCGAAGGCGGCCGGGATGCCGCTGTACCAGCTTCTCGGCGGAGCGTCGCGTACCGGCCTGCTCGCCTACGGTCACGCGAGCGGCCGCGACACCGAGGAACTGTTCGACTCGGTGCGCGAGCACCAGGCACAGGGCTACCGTGCCATCCGTATCCAGTCGGCGGTGCCCGGGTTGAAATCCATCTACGGCATCGCCTCAAACGCCACCTACGAGGCCAACACCGGCGTGCGCTACGACCATGAGCCGGCGCAGCGCGGCGGCCTGCCGAACGAGGAGGACTGGGACACCCGCAGCTATCTTCGTCACATGCCGACGGTGTTCGAGGCGGTGCGAAACGAGTTCGGGCCGGAAATCCCGTTGCTGCACGACGGCCACCACCGGATGACGCCGATCCAGGCGGCCCAGCTCGGCAAGTCGCTGGAGCCCTACGACCTGTTCTGGCTGGAGGACTGCACCCCCGCCGAAAACCAGGAAGCGCTGCGGCTGGTGCGGCAGCACACCACGACACCGCTCGCCATCGGTGAGATCTTCAACACGGTCTGGGATTACCAGCTCATCATCCGCGAGCAGTTGATCGACTACGTGCGGAGCGCTGTCACCCACACCGGTGGCATCACCCATCTCAGGAAGGTGCTCGACTACGCGTCGCAGTACCAGATCAAGTCGGGCATGCACGGGCCGACCGATGTGTCACCGGTGGGCATGGCGGCCGCGATGCACCTGGGGCTCGCCATCCACAACTTCGGCATCCAGGAGTACATGAAGCACGGTGAGAAGACCGACCAGGTCTTCCAGCAGTCGTTCACCTGGAACGACGGGTTTCTGCACCCGGGGGAGAAGCCCGGCATCGGTGTCGAGTTGGATGTCGACGAGGCCGGCAAGTACCCATACGTGCAGGCCTACCTGCCCTACAACCGCCTCGCCGACGGAACCGTTCACGACTGGTAGCGGCGAAGCAGCACTCGCAGGTCCCAAGACTCGTTCGCGCGGACCGCGCTGCCATCGGCGATCCCGGAGACGAGCACGAGTTCGCCGGCACCGAGCTTCTCCGGAGCGAACATGACGTCGCAGGTTCCCGTTCCGTCGAGCAGGGTGACCACGATGGTCGTGCCCTCCCGTGTGCGCGACACGCGCCGGCCCGCGACGAAGACCTCGGTTCCGTCAGGGAGTGCAGCCACCTGCTCGGCGGGCACGAGGTCGATCTCGCCGAGAAGGTGCTCGAAGTCGGCAAGTGAGCGGATGACGTCGTCACGCTCCAGCGCGGCCGCCCGGGCGCGCTCGATGCGCGCCAGCACCTCGTCGTCCCACAGCGGCAAGGTGGGCGGAACCTCGGCGGCCCGAGGCCGTGTTGCGCGAACGCGCACCGGCGCCTCGGCCGGAGGCAGCGTTTCGTAGTCGACGAGCATTGGTTCGATCGCGGCCACCTCGCAGACCTTCGAAGTTATGTTCGAGTGTAGCGGAAGATGCTCTCCACGACCTCACGACCCACGCCTGCCGCGTATCCGGTGTCGCCGCCGATCCGTTCGAAGCCGGCGCGCACGAGCACGGCGGTCGAGCCGAGATTGTGGTCGGCGGCTCGGGCGAACAGGGGTCGGGTGTGCTCGATGTCGAGGAAGGCCGCCAGCGCGGCCGACGCGACTCCTTCTCCCCAGCGCTCGGGCGAGATCCAGTAGGTGATCTCGCGGTCGCCCTCGATCGTAAAGCTGCCGATGGTGCCGACCAGCCCCTGGCCGTCATCGATGGCGCGCAGCATCACGTCGGGGTCGGCACGGATGCGCTCGTAGTGCGCGTCGAAAGCGGCCCGATCGGACGGGTCCGCGCGGGTGAATGCCGCCATCTCGATCGCGACCGGGTGCTGTTCCCACTCGAACAGCAGGTCGAGCTCGGAATCATCGAGGTCGCGCAGAACTATCGTCATGCGACGATGCTAGGCGCGGGCTCCGACTCAGGACGCAGGGGTGATGCGGATGGCCAGCTTCGCCAGTCCCTGGCTGCCGGACAGCTCAACCCGGGTCGACATCCCGCCGCCGTCGAGATCCTGCGTCGCGCTGTAGCTGTCCTGGTTCGACTCGGCCCTCGTCTGCTGCAGTGCGGCGGTGAACGCGGCCAGGTCGGCGGTCGTTCCCGCGGCGGCGATCAGCTCGGTCGCATTCTCGAACTGTTCGTCGTACGGCTGCTCGGTACTGAACAGCACCTCGGTGATCTTTCCGCCGGCGGTGAGGATGTCGACGCCCTGCACGAGTTGCAGCTGGACGCTGTCGCCTCCCGCGGAGACTGAGACGGTGAGCGGGTCGCTGTACGCCGCCGTCGTGTCACCGCTGGAGGGCAACCCGAGTTTCGACGCCGACGGTCGATCGGCCGCGAGAGAGATGGTGACGAAGCCGGTGTGTGCGGAGAAGGCCCGCCCCGCCTGCGTGAAGATCGACTGGCTGCGGTATTGCTGTCGGGGGGAGGCTGCCGGGCCCCTTTGCACGCCCTGGAACACGACGAGCAGAACGATCACAGCGACGATCGCGAGCATGATCGCGCCGGACGTGAGCCAGCCGACGGAACGCCGATGCATCAGTTGGCGAGCAGCAGCGTGTTGTCGCTCGCGATCAGCATCGCGATGATCGTGCCGCCGCTCGGGATGAGTGAGATGACGTGGCCGTCGGTGGAGGTGCCGATGATCGCCTTGCTGGGGAAGTACGCGCCGAAATTGCCCTGGCGGTAGTGGGCGAGTTGAGTCGGGTCCACCGTGAAGCTCCACGGGTCGGTGTTGGTGAACATGCTCGATAGTTCGCTGAGCGCGGTGCCGGCGTCCTGGCTGCCGGACTGTCCGCTCGACGTGATGACGACGCCGACACTCGCCCCGAGATAGGTCTGGATGGTTGCGGTGTCATGCGCGGAGACGGCGGTCTCGATGGCCGAAATGTCATCCGAGCTGAGGGTCGATGCACCGCCGGTGGACACACCGCGGCTGCTTGGCACAGCCGCTGCGACAACCGGAGCGGTCGTTGCGGACGCTGTCGGGGTGGGAATCACTGTGGGAGTGCTCGTCGGCCGGGTGACAGCGGTCTTCTCGGCGGTGTCCGTTCCGGGCTTCGGGATGAGCCCCGCGACGAGGGTGCCGCCGCCGAAGAGGAGGATGACCACGCCCGCGAGGGAGACGATCACCCAGAACCACGCCGGGAGGTAGCGTCGTGTCTTCGGTCCGGCGTGGCTCACCCGACGATTTTAGTGGCCGAGCAGCAGATCTTCCGACCCGGCCATATACATGGTCGTGATCAGCCGGTCATGCCCGACGAACGAGAACACGTGGCCGTCAGCCGACCGGGCCACAATCGCTCCGACAGGAAAGAAGTAGCCGTACGGGCCGGCGCGGTACGCGGCGATGGTGGAAGCGGGGAGCGCGAGATTCCAAGTCTCCTCCGTCGATGGGTCGAACATGAAGGCCATGGCATCGACCGCGGCATCCGGGCTCAACGGGCCGTTCTGGTCGCTTGCCGCGGCGACGACATCGACCGGGTTCGTGAACACTCCGCCGTCCGACAGCACCGCGGTGTTCTGGGTGTCGAGCGCGCTGGCGACGTAGTCGTCCATCGAACTGTCGAAGGTGCCCCCGCCGGCAACGGCCGACTGCGACGGGGTGGGGGTGGGGGTTGCCGATGCGGATGGCGATGCGGATGGCGATTGGGAGCGCGAAGGTGCCGGTGAACGGACGGAGTTCACCGACGTCGGGCGGTCGATGAGCAGGAACACGGCCGCTCCGATCACCGCGAGAACGATCACGGCGATCACGATCCACAGCCACACCGGAATTCGGCGGGAAGCGGGTGGCGTCGCGGTCATGCGGCCTAGGCTAGCGGCATGGCGGACACCGGCGCGATAGGGCGATCGCCCGGAATCGGGGCGCTCGGAATCGGCATCGCGCAATTCGCGCCCGGTGACGACACCTCGGCCAACCTGATGGCCATGCGCGACCTGGCGGCGCGGGCGGTCGAACGAGGGGCAGCACTGGTCGTGTTCCCGGAATACTCGTCGTATTTCACTCCGCAGCTCGGCGCCCATTCGGTTGCCGCTGCACAGTCACTCGACGGGGAATTCGTCGACGGTCTTCGTGTGCTGGCCACCGTGTTCGGCGTGCACATCGTCGCCGGCATGCTCGAGTCGACCGACGATCCCACGAAACTCAGCAACACCCTCGTCGCGCTGGACCCGCACGGCGAACTCGTCGCGATCTACCGCAAGCTGCACCTGTACGACGCGTTCGGGCAGCGGGAGAGCGACTGGGTGCTCGCCGGCAACGTCGAAACGCCGCAGACCTTCGAGGTCGCGGGTCTCGTCGTCGGCCTCCAGACCTGTTACGACATCCGGTTCCCGGAGGTCACGAGGAGACTGGTGGATGCCGGTGCCGACATCGTTCTGCTGCCCAGCGAGTGGGTGCGCGGCCCGCTGAAGGAGCAGCACTGGCGCACGCTGGTGACGGCAAGGGCGATCGAGAACACGGTGTATTTCGCCGCAGCCGACCAGGCTCCGCCGATCGGCGCCGGCAACAGCATGATCGTTGATCCGATGGGCGTTGAGCTCGTCACGATCGGCGAAAACAGTGGTGTGGCGGTTGGCTGGGCCACGGCGGAGCGGATCGCCCAGGTGAGGGCCGTGAACCCCGCATTGGGGCTACGCCGGTTCGGCGTGCATCCGCTCTAATAGAGATACCCCCGAGTAGAGTCAGCACACCATAGTTCGGGGGAGCAGTACATCATGGTGGATCAGGCGTACCGCGTTGTCGTAGTCGAAGACGACGCCGATGTCGCCTATTTCACCCAGACGGTGCTCGAGAAGCGCGGCATGCTCGTGCAGACGATCGTCGATCCCCTGCTCGCCAGGACCATGATCGCCAGCTTCGAACCGGACGTAGTGATCACCGACATCGAGATGCCCGGCCTCACCGGACTCGAACTGATCGACCTCATCCGCGCGGACCGGCCGGGAACGCCCGTCGTCGTGATGACCGCACACGTGTCGATCGACTACGCGGTGCAGGCCCTGCGCAGCCAGGCCGACGAGTTTCTCACCAAGCCGGTGACGTCATCCGACCTCATCTCCGTCGTCACGCGTCTCGCCCAGGAGTTTCGGCGCGCGCAGGCCGCGGCGCCGCAGCGCGAGGTGGTGCTCGCCATCGGAGCTCATCCGGATGACGTGGAGATCGGCGTCGGCGGCATCCTTGCCGCGCACCGGGCGGCCGGCGACACCGTGACCATCCTCACTCTCTCCCGCGGAGCACGCGGAGGCGAGGCGGACGACCGCCAGCACGAGTCGCTCGCCGCCGCCGAGTTAATCGGCGCGCGACTCTTCATGGAAGATCTCGTCGACACCCAGATCTCGAATTCCGACCCGACGGTGGGCATCATCGAGCGGGTGGTGCGGGAAACCAACCCCAGCATCGTCTACACCCACAGCAACCACGACCGTCACCAGGACCACCGTGCCGTGCACGAGGCGAGCCTCGTCGCCACCCGCAACGTTCGCACCGTCGCCTGCTACCAGAGCCCGTCGGCCACGGTCGACTACCGGCCCAATCGCTTCGTCTCCATCGACGGCTTCACCGAGTCGAAGCTGGCGCTGATCGCCTGCTTCGCGTCGCAGGCCGAGATTCGCGGCTACCTCGAGCCCGATTTCGTGCTCGCCACCGCACGATACTGGTCCCGCTACGGGCAGGGCGTCAGTTGCGAGCCGCTGGAGATCGTTCGCGAGTCGGCCGACGTCTCGGTGTCACGTTCCGACATCTCGGCCGCAGTACGTGCTGAGAAGCAACGCCAGGCCTTGGGCGACTCATGACCAGGGCGCTGGTGACGGGGGCCGGGGGGCCAGCGGGTGTTGCGGTAATTCGTTCGCTTCTGAAGCGGACGGATGTCGAGGTATTCGCCGCAGACATGGACGGCTGGGCGAGCGGTCTCTACCTCGTCGACGCCGACCGTCGTCGCATCGTGCCGCGCGGCCTTTCGCCGGAGTTCGTCGACGAGCTGATCGCCATCTGCGCCGCGGACGAGATCGACGTGCTGTTCTCCACCGTCGACTTCGAGCTGCCGTCGCTGGCCGCGCGCCGTGGCGAGCTCGGATCGACCGTTCTGGCCGCCCCCTCGCTCGAGACCCTCGACGTGACGCTCGACAAGTTCGCGCTCGCCGCGCGGGTGACCCCGTACGCCCGCGTGCCGATCACCCGACTCGTCGGCCCGGATGCCGCGGCCGTGAACTGGGAATTTCCGATCATCGTCAAACCGCGCCGTGGTGCCGGCTCGCGCGGGGTGCGACTCGTGCACGACCGCACCGCGCTCAACGAGCTCGGCGACGACGACACGCTCATCGCGCAGGAACTGCTGCCCGGCGACGAGTTCTCGGTCGACGTATTCGCGAACGCGGCGGGCACCGTGATCGCCGCAGTGCCGCGCACTCGCACCCGGGTCGACTCCGGCGTCTCGATTGCCGGCCGCACGGTGAAAGACGACGGCCTCGAGGCGACCGCCACCGCGGTCGCCGAGGCCATCGATCTGGTCGGGGTCGCCAACGTGCAGCTGCGCTATGACGTGAACGGCGTGCCCGCGCTGCTCGAGGTGAACCCGCGCTTCCCGGGCGCGATGCCGCTCACCATCGCCGCGGGCGTCGACATGCCGTCGCTCGCGCTCGACCTGGCCCTCGGCCACGACCTTCCCTCGCATGTCGACTTCGTCGAAATCGCCAACGTCCGTTACCTCGAAGACGTCTTCGTCGACCCCAGTGAGATCCTGCACTCCGAGAACGCGGCGCACGGGGAGGACGACTGATGGACTCCATACTCCGTGGCGACTTCCACGTGCACTCCACCTTCTCCGACGACGCGGTCAGCACCGTCGCCGAGAACATCGCGGCAGCATCTGCCGTCGGACTCACCGAGTTGCGCCTGGTCGACCACGTGCGCGCGGACACCACCTGGGTGCCCGAGTTTCTCGCGGCCGTCGCCGCCGAACCGGTTCCCGATGGGCTGACGGTGTTCACCGGCGTCGAGACCAAGATGATGGATGCCAGCGGCCGCCTCGACCTTCCCGCGGACTACCGCGGGGCCGTGCTCATCGCGGATCACCAGTTCCCCGGCTACGACGGCCCCTGGTCGCCGAGCGCGACCGTCGCGCGCCTGCGTGACGGGCTCTCCACATCCGACGCACTCGATCTGCTGGTCGGCGCGCTCGTCGCGGCAATGGGCGGCGTCGACGAGGGCCAGCTCGCGCACTGCTTCTCCATTCTTCCGAAGGTCGGGCTCAGCGAGAGCGACCTGACCGACGAACATCTGGCGGCCTGGGCGTCGGGAGCTGCACGCACCGGAACCCTCGTCGAGGTCAACGAGAAGTGGGCGTGCCCGTCTCCCCGTTCCCTCGCGGCAGCCCGCTCGGCCGGCGTCACCCTCGTGGCATCCACCGACAGCCACATCGCGCGCGATGTCGGCCGCTACCACGCCGTGGCGACACTCCTCCAGGGGGTTGCCGCATGATCGCCCTCGAGATCTTTTTCCTCATCCTGGTCGCGACAGCTGCCGTGCCGGTGCTGTCCGCCGCGTATTCGTTCCTTGCGATCCCGTTCCACGCCTTCATCAACCATTACGGCAAGGCTCACCCGATGGCCCCGCGCGTGGCGATCGTGGTGCCGGCCTGGAACGAGGGCGCCGTCATCGGCAGCTCTATCGACCGCCTCATGGCGCTCGACTACCCGCGCGAGAGGCTGCGCGTCTACGTCGTCGACGACGCCAGCACCGACAACACGCCGGACGTGATTCTCGCTAAGGCGGCCCAATACCCGGGCAGCGTGTTCCACCTGCGTCGTGAGAAGGGTGGCGAGGGCAAGGCCCACACCCTCAACCACGGCATCCGCATCATCCTCGAGGACGACTGGATGGAGGCGCTCCTCATCATGGACGCCGACGTCAAATACCTGCCGAACTCGCTGCGCAAGATGACCCGTCACTTCGCCGACCCCGAGGTCGGCGCGGTGTCCGCGTACATCCGCGAGGGCAGCGCGGACAAGAACTACCTGACCCGCTTCATCGGCATCGAGTACATCCTCAGCCAGCCGGCCGCACGGCGGGCCCAGAACGTGCTCGGTGCCCAGGCCTGCCTCGCCGGCGGGGCTCAGCTGCACACCCGTGAGAACCTCATCGCCATCGGCGGCCAGATCGATACCTCCTCGCTCGCCGAAGACACCATCACCACCTTCGAGACGCAGCTGAGGGGCCGCAAGGTGGTCTTCGAGCCACTCGCGATCGTGCTGGCGGAAGAACCGGGGTCGGTGGATGCCCTGTGGAAGCAGCGCCTGCGCTGGGCCCGCGGAAACGTCTCGGTCACCGCCCGCTATCGCAAGATCTGGTTCCGCCCGTCGCGTGTGCACAAGCTCGGCACGATCTCGTTCGGCCTGGTCTGGTTCAGCCTCTGGCTGCTGCCGGTGGCGATGGTGCTGTCGTCGATCGGCCTGCTCGGCCTGCTGCTGATCCAGAGCGATCTGGCGTCAATCCTGTTCCGCACCCTGTGGATCTCGGCGGCGTGCACCTACGTCTATATCCTCGCGCTCGGTTCCCAGATGGACAGGAAGCTGGCGGCGAACGCCTGGCGAGAGGTGATCACCTTCCCGGGCATCATCTCGATGCTCGTGATGCTCACCGCTTTCTTCCCGAAGCTGGTCGAGGTCTACCTCCCGGGGCTGTTCGGCGGAAAACTGGACGAGGCGGGACTGTTCTGGCTGACCGTGGCCATCTACATCTGGATCCCGTTCTCGATGGTCGGCGCGTGGCTGGCGCGCAAGGTCGACAAGACAGGCGCGGGACGAGTGCTTTCACCGCTCCTCATCTACCTGGTCGGCTACGGCTCCCTGCTCTGCGCGATCACCTTCGACTCGTACATCAAAGAGCTCCGTCACGCCGAGTCGCGCTGGGACAAAACCGAGAAGACGGGACGGGTGCTCGCGTGAGAGAACAACAGGAGCAGCGCGAGATCGACGCTGACCGCAGGCACGAACGCGTGCTCATTCCCAAAGCTTTGCTGGCCTTCGCGATCGTCGCGGTGCTCATCATCATCAGACAGGTGTTCTTCTCATGACCGTCACCATTCCCGCGATCGCGCGACCGAGGATCCTCGTCGTCGACGACAGCGAAGACCAGCGCACGCTGCTCGCGCGCTACTTCGAACGCGCCGGTTGTGATGTGGTCGCGGTCGGCAGCGCTGAGGAAGCGATCCTCGCGTACAGCCGGCAGACACCCGATCTCGCGGTGATCGACCTCGTACTGCCCGGCATCACCGGGTGGGATCTCACCGCACGACTCAAGGCGGAGCGCCCGGAGTGCGCCATCGCGATCACCTCGGTGCTCGACGCCACAGATTACCCAGAGGCCCAGGCAGTCCTGCCGAAGCCATTCACCGGGGCACAGGTGCGCCGCGTTCTGCGCGACCACGTGCCGAGATGGAGCGCACAATGACAGAAACATCCAGACAGCCCCGGGTTGTGATCGCGGATGACGACGCCGACATCCGCGCGCTCGTCGCGATCGCGGTCGACCGGGCCGGCTTCGACCTGGTGGCGAGCGCGGAGGACGGCACGCAGGCCTACGCCGCCATCCTGGAGTTCCGGCCCGACATGGTGGTGCTCGACGTCTCGATGCCCGGGATGACCGGGCTGGAGGTGAGCAGGCTGGTACGCAACGACATCGCGCTCGACGACACCATGATCGTGATGCTGTCGGCCGCCGTCGACGAGCAGTCGCGCGACGCCGGATTCGAAGCCGGCGCCTCGCACTTCCTCTCCAAACCGTTCAGCCCCCGCGAGCTCGCCATCCGTCTGTCCGATCTGATGCCGGCCTCGTAATGCGACGCCTCTGGGAGATCGTGATGGGCCGGCTGTCGGTCGACCGGCCCTCGCCGGCGCTGAAGCAGTTGCCAACCGCTGTCGCGTTCGCGGCGGCGACGATCACGGCCATCTCGGTGCCCTCGATCCTGATCACGAGCCCGTACGCGGTCATCGTCGGGTCGGTCTTCATGACCATCGCCACGATCGTGGCGCTGTACTTCACCCGACAGGTTACCTACGACCGCTGGTGGGCGCTCATCGTGCCGGGTCTGTCACTCACCGCCATCGCCTTCCTACGGGTGGGCACCGGCGGCATCACCTCCCTGTTCGGGTCGCTCATCATCCTGCCGATGGTGTGGATTGCGACCGAGCGGGGACGGCGCTGGATCGCCGTGTCGATGTTCGGCGCCTCCGCCGCGCTAATGCTGCCATACGTGGTCAACTGGAGAGCTCCCGCCGATGCGTCGGAGTGGCTGCGGGGCGTCGTCGGCCCAATCGTGTATGGCATCACCGCGGCGATCATCAACGAGATGTCCCGCCAGAGCCGCAAGCAGTACGTCGCCATCCGCGACCTGGCTCGCCAGCGCGAGGCGCTGCTCGACGAGGCAATGGCGGGTGCGCAGGCGCTCGCAGTCAACGAGGAACGTCTGCGCGCGGCCGATCGGCTCACGCGCAGCGTGCTCGACGCCGTGACCGAGCAGGCCGTGATCGGCACCGACCTCACCGGGCTCATCGACGTCTGGAACCCGGGTGCATCGGTCATGCTAGGGCTCGCCCCCGACGAGACCCAGGGCAAGCGCTACATGTTCGAGTTCCACCTCGAGGAGGAACTCGAGGCTCGCGCGAAGGAACTCAGCTACCCGCCCGGCGCGACCGTGCTGAACCCCGGGTTCTCCGCGCTCGTGGAGTCGGCTCGACTTGGTCGCGCCGAGGTGCGTGACTGGGTCTACGTGCGTAACGATGGCTCGCAGCTCAGCGTCTCGGTCGCGGTCACGCCTCGTTCGGACGAGCAGGGCGTCACCATCGGCTACATCTTCGTAGCGACGGACGTCACGCAGGCCCTCGAGGTCTCGCGCTTGAAAGACGAGTTCGTCGGGCTCATCTCGCACGAGCTACGGACGCCGCTCTCGTCGATACTCGGCTACCTCGAGCTCATGCGCGACGACGAGGAATCACCGCTGTCCACCGAGCAGATGCAGTACCTCGGGGTCGCCGAGCGCAACGCGCACCGGCTGCTTCGGCTCGTGGGCGACCTGCTGTTCACCGCGCAGGTCTCGTCGGGCAGGTTCCCGCTCGACGTGAGCCTCGTGGCTCTCGGTGACGTAGTGAACGCCTCGGTGATCTCCGCGAAACCCAACGCTGCGAACGCCGGGGTCGACCTGGTGCTCGACGGCTCCGTCAAGTCGATCGTGGTGCGCGGCGACGCCGTCCGTCTCGGTCAGGCCTGTGACAACCTCATCTCCAACGCGATCAAATTCACGCCGCGCGGCGGCACTGTGACGGTGAGCGTCGGAACCAACGCAGAAGACGCCATCATCACGGTGCGTGACACCGGAATGGGCATCCCTGCGTCTGAGCTCGACCAGCTGTATGCGCGGTTCTTCCGAGCATCTACTGCCACTCGCAACGCCGTTCCCGGCGTCGGACTCGGGCTGACGATCACCAAGGCGATCGTCACCGCGCACGAGGGCGAACTGGATGTCGAGTCGGAGGAGGGCGTCGGCACAGCCTTCAGCCTGTCGCTACCACTGCCGCGCAAGGTCGCCGCGTAGCGCGCTGCTTTTTATCGCTCAACTGACGCAATTTGTCGTTACGGCCGGCGCCATCCAACAATTTCAGTCAGTTGATCGGCTAGAGGCGGGCTAGCTGCGCTGATGCGCGCTCCAGCACGTCGACCTTTTTGCAGAACGCGAACCTCACCAGGGATGCGTACTCGCCCTTGTTCTCGTCGCTGACGAAGGCGCTCACCGGCACGGCGACGA
Source organism: Microbacteriaceae bacterium (assembly GCA_025463565.1). Classification (GTDB taxonomy): domain Bacteria; phylum Actinomycetota; class Actinomycetes; order Actinomycetales; family Microbacteriaceae; genus Lacisediminihabitans. The sequence continues at coordinate 39,838 of JAODAT010000126.1, read as the reverse complement.
CTCCGGCGAGGGCGGGCAGCCGGCGGCAGAAGGCCGCGGCGTCGTCGAAGCCGAGGGGCGCGGCATCCGCGATCACGAAGTATGAGCCGAGCGACGGGCTCACGCTGAACCCGGCGGCCATGAGGCCCGCCGAGAGCAGGTCGCGCTTCGACGCGAGCACGTCGGCGATGCCGGTGAAGAACGACTCAGGAAGCCGCAGTCCGACGGCGATAGCCGGCTGGAACGGTGCGGCGTTCACGTAGGTGAGAAACTGCTTCACCGCGAGGATCGCCTGCAACAGGTCGCGTGGCGCGGTGAGCCAGCCGACCTTCCAGCCGGTGGTGTTGAACGTTTTGCCGCCGCTCGAAATGGTGACCGTTCGGTCGGATGCCCCGGGCAGCGTCGCGATCGGTAAGTGCGCGACGCCGAAGGTGAGGTGTTCGTAGACCTCGTCGGTGACGATGATCGCGTCATGCTGTTCGGCGAGCTCCACGATGAGCTCCAGCGTTTCGCGGCCGAACACCGCGCCCGTCGGGTTGTGCGGATTGTTGACGAGGATGACGCGGGTGCGACCGCTGACCGCGCGCCGCAGCTCATCGTGGTCGGGCTGGAAGTCGGGGGAGCGCAACGCCACCGTGCGATGTACCGCCCCGGACAGGGCGATGATCGCGGCGTAGGAGTCGTAGAACGGCTCGAAGGTGAGCACCTCGTCGCCCGGCTCGACGAGAGCGAGCACCGTGGCCGCGATGGCTTCGGTTGCCCCCGCGGTGACCAGCACCTCCGTGTCGGGGTCGGGGGTGAGGCCGTAGAAGCGTTCCTGGTGCGCGGCGATCGCGTTTCGCAGCACGGGCATTCCCGTGCCGGGCGGGTACTGGTTCATTCCGCCATCGATCGCGGCCTTGGCGGCGTCGAGAACTTCGGCCGGGCCGTCTTCGTCCGGAAAACCCTGTCCGAGGTTGATCGCACCGGTCGAGACGGCCAGCGCGGACATCTCGGCGAAGATCGTCGGTCGCAGTCGACCGTCCGCACCGAGCAGCATCGCGCCCCGGGCAGCGCGCTGCCAGGCTCCGGAAACGTCCATGGCCCCACGCTAGCTGTTCACCTCCTCCACGCGAGGCGAACACGACATCCGCTGACATGTGGATAGCTCGAACGCGCACACCGCCACTGGTTCTAGCTTTCACGCATGCGGATCATCGCCCTCATGGCACTCACCCTCCTGCTCACCGGTTGCGTCCCGAGCGACCCCGTCGTCACGCCCGTCCCCGTGCCGAGCGCCACGCCCCTCTTCGCGACGGATGCCGACGCGCTGAAGGCAGCGGAGGACGCGTATGCGGCGTATGAAAATCAGCTCGATGCAGACTTCGCTACCTACGACACATCAGAGCTCGCCAAGTTTGCCTCAGCCGAAGCGCTCGCAAAGGCCAAGACAGCTGTCGAGAAATTCAAGTCCGATGGCCAACGACAATCGGGGTCGACCGTGATCAGTAAGTTCCAGCCCGAGGACATGTCGAGTTTGACAAATGCGAGGGAGTCAGCGTCTCCAGCAAGCTTCTATTCCTGCCTCGACTTCACCGGGGTCAATGTGACCGATGCTGCCGGCAATTCCGTGGTCCGCAGTGGTGGACGGCAGTACTCAATGGAGGTATCCCTTGTCTGGAACGCTCCCCTTCGGAAGCTCTTGGTTTCTAGTGAAGAAGTTTGGAGTGGAAAAAGTGTCTGCTAAAAGAAGCTCACGCGCTCAACGAATTATGACCATGGCATGCGGCGTATTTATTTGCGTGGCCCTCGTTCCTGCCTCGTTAGCATTCGCGGATCCGACGGATTGCAGCATTGGCGACACCAGAACAGGCGCGTGCGTCAATGCCACGGTCGATGGGGGCACGGTCACGTTGTCGGATAGTTCTACCAAACCCGGGACAAATGTTCCGCAGATTCCGACAGTAAACGACGGCGTGTTCGCCGCCCCGCCGAAACCGGTGGGCTCGCACGATCTCCCGCCGGGTTATCGCGACGGATACGGCGTCACAGGCCCGCTCACGCTCAGCGACCTCGCCAGCTTCACACCGACCGCGGGCACCGACCACATGCAGCCGAACGGCTGGGCTGTGATCGGTGTGAGCACGAACTTCTATGCGGAGGTGTCGACCCAGGTGCAGGACGGCACCCTGCTGGGTGAGCCGGCATCCGTGCGGTTCACGCCGAAGGCATTTCACTGGAACTACGGGGACGGCACCGTAGTCACGCGCTCCACGAAGGGCGGCACCTGGGCCGCACAGGGCATCACGGACTTCGATCCGACGGCGACGAGTCACGTCTACCGGGCCAAAGGGGACTACACGATCACTCTGACGATCGACTTCGGGGCGGAGTATCGCTACGCGGGCGGGGACTGGATCGCGGTGGCCGGCACCCTGGCGGTGCCAGCGAACCCGCTGTCGACGACCGCCGGGGACGCGAAGACCGTCCTGGTGTCGAAGGACTGTCTGGCCAACCCGTCGGGCCCCGGATGCTAGCCGTCAGCAGTTATGAAGCAGAGCGGAGGCATGCTCTCAGCGCGCGCAAATAGAATGCTCAGGTTGGCGCACGATGCTAGCAAAGCTTGGAAGGAGCAGCACCATGACCGACAGCCCGGACGACCACATCCCGCCCGCCGAAACCCCCGCCCCGAAGACACCTCGGGCTCGGACCCCCAAAGCCCAGCCCCCGGCCGCCGCACAGCCGGCAGCAAGCGCACCCAGCGCGGCAACGACGCCGCAGCCGACCGCAACGACCCCGCCGGCGGCATCCACGCCGCCCACTCCTCCGACTGCTCCAACGCAGCCGGTCGCGGCATCCGCCGAAGCCCCCACGGTCGTCACCTCGGCACGTCGCTCGATCGCCGTCCCCGTCGTGGTCGCGCTCGTCGTCGGCGCTGTCGTCGGCGGCGGTGCCGGCGCAGGAGTGGCCGCCTGGGCGGTCTCCGCCAACCAGAACACCAGCTCGGTCTCCGCGCCCAAGGCACAGAATGTCACGGTCAACAACACCGACAAGGTGGATGTCGTCAGTGCCGTGGCAGCGAAGGCCGAACCTTCCGTGGTCACCATCAACGTCACCGGCACGAATGAGGCCGGCACCGGCTCCGGCATCATCCTGAGCGCCGACGGCTACGTGCTCACCAACACCCACGTCGTCACCCTCGAGGGCGCGACGTCCACCGGCAAGATCCAGGTGACCGCGTCGAACGGCCAGCTGTATGACGCCACCGTGGTCGGCACAGACCCGATCGTCGACCTTGCCGTCATCAAGCTGAAGGACGCCAGCGGGCTGCAGCCCGCCACCTTCGCGGACTCGAGCAAGCTCAACGTCGGCGAGACCGCGATCGCGATCGGTGCGCCGCTCGGCCTGTCGAACACGGTCACGAGCGGTATCGTCAGCGCGCTGAACCGCAGCATCACCATCGCGTCCTCCGCGGTGCCGGACTCCAGCTCGGGCGACTCCTCGGGCAACAGCGACAACGGCAACTCGAACAGCCCGTTCAACTTCTGGGACGGTTCGGGCGGCAGCGGCAGCGGCGGCACCGGAGGAAGCAGCGGCAGTCAGTCGACCACCGCGACGGCGACCATCTCGCTGCCCGTCATCCAGACGGACGCGGCGATCAACCCCGGTAACTCCGGTGGCGCCCTGCTCGACTCCGATGCCAACGTGATCGGCGTCAACGTGGCGATCGCCAGCGCGAGTGACACCTCCACCACGGGCACCCAGTCGGGCAGCATCGGCGTCGGTTTCGCCATTCCGGCAAACCTCGCCCAGCGGGTCGCGAACGAGATCATGAAGAACGGCTCGGCCACACACGGCCTGCTGGGTGCGAGCGTCAGCGACGTCACCAGCACCGACTCGAGCACGACCGTGGGTGCCAAGGTGGCCTCGGTGGTCTCCGGTGGCGCTGCCGACAAGGCGGGCCTCAAGGCCGGTGACGTGATCACCAGCTTCGACGGTGTCACGATCACCGACAGCACGGACCTCACCGCCCAGGTGCGGTTCCTCGCGGCCGGCGCCGGCACCACGCTCACCTATGTGCGCGACGGCAAGTCGACCACGACGAACGTGACACTCGGCACGCTCAAGTAACCTTCCACAAACAGCAGGCACGGGCGCCGCGATTGCGGCGCCCGTGCCTGCTGCACGTTCGCTGCTAGGCTCAACCGACTCGACCCAGACACGCATTGGACTCCATGGCCACCAAGGCATCGACCCCTCACGGTGTGTCGTACGTAATGCCGGTGCTGAACGAAGAGGCCTACATCGGTAACGCGGTGCGCACCGTTCTCGACCAGGATTGGGCGGGCCCGAAAGAGCTCATCCTCGCCCTCGGCCCGTCGACCGACAAGACCGACCAGGTCGTCGCCTCGCTCGCGGCGGGCGACAAGCGGATCATCATCGTGCGGAACCCGGATACCGACATCCCGGTTGGCCTCAACCTCGCCATCCGGGCGTCCCAGTACCCGATCGTGGTGCGTGTCGACGCCCACTCCGAGCTCGAGCCCGACTACACCGCGCGCGCGATCGCTGACCTGGAACGCACCGGCGCAGCGAACGTCGGCGGGGTCATGAAGGCTCGCGGGAAGGCACCGTTCCAGGGCGCCGTCGCACGCGGGTACAACAGTCGCTTTGGCCTGGGTGGCGCGAGTTACCACAGCGGTGGCGCAGAGGGCCCCGCGGAGTCCGCCTATCTCGGCGTCTTCCGTCGCGAGGTGCTCGATGAGGTCGGACTGTTCGATGAGACCATCCGCCGTGGCGAGGACTGGGAGCTCAATCTCCGCATCCGTGCTGCCGGCCACGCCGTCTGGTTCGACCCGACCCTGCAGGTCACCTACTGGCCGCGCGAGAGCTGGACGAAACTGGTACGCCAGTTCGTGTCGACCGGCGTGTGGCGCGGTGAGCTGGTGCGTCGTTTCCGCGGCCGCAACCCGTGGCGATTCTTTGCACCACCGCTCCTGCTGATCGCCCTGGTTCTCAGCGTTGCCTTGCTCGTTCTGCAGCTCACCTCGGTGGTGCGCGGCTGGCCGAGCATCGTGCTTTCGCTCATCTACCTCGCGCCGCTGCTCTATCTGGCGCTGCTCGCCTTCATCAGCTTCACTCGCAGCGGGGGAGCGCGCTGGCGTGACCGTTGGCGTTTCTTCTACGTGCTGCCGACCATGCACCTCAGCTGGGGTGCCGGATTCATCGTCGGCGTGGTTCGCGGAGCGCGCGACACGGTCGACACGTCCCGTTCGAACTAGCCCAGCAGGCCCTCGGCGATCAGGCGCGCGACCACTCGTTCGGCCGCACCGCCGTCGTCCCGGGGATTGAACCGGGCGCGCCAGGCGTCATAGCGCGCGGCGAACTCCGGTGCGATCTCGTTGCGGCGGCGCACCAGGTCGACCAGCGTGCCGATCTCTGGGACAACAGGGCCGGGCGCAACCTCCAGCAGGTCGAAGTAGACCCCACGCAGGGTTCGCCGATAGTGCTCGAGGTCGGGGGTGAAGAAGAACAGCGGTTTACCCGTCACTGTGAAGTCGAACATCACCGAGGAGTAGTCGGTGATGAGCGCGTCGGCCACCAGGAAGAGCTGCGAGACATCGGGAAATCCGGTGACATCGAGCACTCCCTCGGCGTGCACATCCTCGCCGGGGAGAAGTGTGCGGGAGTGGCCGCGGATGAGGGTCACATAGCCATCGCCGAGCTCGCGCGCGAATTGTGCGACATCGAGATGATCCACGTGGTCGGGGCGATCGTCCCGCCAGGTCGGCGCGTAGAGCAGCACGGTCACGCCCTCGGGGATGCCGAGTCGCGCGCGCACCGCGGCAGCATCGCCTGACAGCAGCACGTCATCCCTCGGGTAGCCGACCTCCCAGACCGGGCCGAGGTACGCGTACGCGCGCCGGAACACCCTGCGGCTGTAGTCGTTCTGGGCGAGCAGAACGTTCCAGCGTCGGCTCTCCAGCACCGTGGCGATCGCGGCACGGATGCCCTGTCCGCTCCTCGAGAGTGCGAGCTTCTTCAGCATGGTGCCGTGCCAGGTCTGCAACACCCGCTGGTGGCGCCGCGGCTTGTACCGCTTGCGCAGCCAGTCGTTGACGACCAGCAGGCGCGCCGAGCCACGCACGCGCCACCACTCCGCGCTGCCGTTGATGATTGCGACCGCACCCTCCGGCACCTCGACAGAGGCATCGGCGACGCTCCAATACCGTGTGGTCATGGGGCGCTGTCGGGCGATTTCGCGATCGATGGCGAGCGGGTTGCAGGACGCATTCCTGCCGTAGAAGCTCTCGAAGAAAACGGCATTAATCGGCGCGTATCGGGTTGCGCGGTAGTCGGACTCCAGGGCGGCCTGCTGCAACGGACCGCGCTCGCGGTCGGTGAGCGGAGGCTCCAGGATGACGACCAGGCTCTCCCCGCGACGTTCGAAACGCACGCGCGTGACACCTTCGATCAGCTGCGGTGCCGGCAGCTCGGCCGTCGCGGCCAGCGCGGCGCCCAGGAGCACATACTCACCGGACTGCGCGGGAAGTACGGCGGAGCGCCAGCGGGACTGCAGCAGCGGCACCCTGACCACAAGCCGCCCCGCCTCGTTCGAGACGGTGCCGCTCAGCTTCTGGCGTGATCCGCCGAAGTCGACGAACACAACATCACTCGATGGCCCACCGAGCACGATCGACCGTGCATCGGCATCGACGCTCACGCTGTCGATCGCTGCTGGCAACACCGTTGCTGTCCGCGTCACTGCGGCCATCTAGTTGCCCGACTTCCTCGTGATTTCTTCGTACACTCTGGCAGTGTTGCCGCCATCGCGATAGGAGAAATGCGTTGTGGCCATCGTGGCACTCTGCGCGGCGAGAAGTGCGGCGAAGCTCCGGTCGTCGTCGAATCGGTCCAGTTGCGCGATCAGGGCGGTCCAGGTGTGCACCGAGCGGCCACTGGAGTACACCCGATACGGCTCGTACAGGCCACGTGAGGTCGTGTACGCCTCCTCGTCGGGTGCGAGGAAGAACAGCGCGCCGCCGGTGAGGGAGAAGTCGAACGCGATCGACGAGTAATCGGTGATGAGCAGGTCGAAGGCGGGCAGCAGTGGGGTGATGTCGGTCTGCAGGTCGGAGCCCAGCATGTGCACCCTCGACGACGCGGACGTGCCGGCCGCATAGTCACTGGCGCTCAGCGGGTGGGGACGCACGATGAGCGTCGCGTCCGCGCGTTCCAGCCAGTCGGCCACCTGTCGCCATTCCTCGGCCGTGGGCGCGCCCGGGTCGGCGTCGCCGTCACGCCAGGTCGGGGCGAGCAGGACGATCCGTCGTTCGGACCCGGCAGCAGGAAGGATGTCGAGCAGCGCCGCCAGGGCGGCCGCCGGCGTCGTGCGCGAGAGCACGTCATCGCGTGGGTCTCCCGTCGCGACCACCTGGTCGCCGAGCGCGAAGGCGGTGCGCAGCCGGGCCGCCACCAGCTCGGACGCGGCCGGCATCATCCGGATCGCACGAAAGCCCCGACGGTAGAACCGGCGCAGCACGCCGCGCAGGCGCCAGGCACCCGGGATGCCGATGGTCATGGTCGCGGGCGAGTCGAGCTGGATCAGTTTGAGGGGCACCCCGTGCCAGAGCTGCACGACGAAGGCGCCGCGGGTGCCGTAGCGGTTCACGTCGCCGAAGCCGTGGGTGAGCACCACCACCTGCGCGCGCAGGGTGCGGAGGAGTCCGCGCGGGGAGGTCTTGGTGACGGCCGTGATGCCGAGCGCGGCGGCCGCTGCCACGTCCGCGTCGTCCCGGGCCAGCCAGGTGATGCCGAGCTCGGGATGCTGCTCGTGCACGTACCGGTACAGCTCGAGTGCGCCTTCGCCGATACCGGGTCCGCTGCCGAAAACCCAGCGCCCGCGCCTGCGCGGAATCACCAGGCTCGCGCCGACGCCGAGCGCATAGAGCGGAAGTGACAGCAGTTTGCGGGCATTTCCTCTCGCAAAGTCGAACGCTGGCACGTGTGGAGCCTAGCAGCGGGGTTTCCTCACATCCGGCGCTGCTTTAATCGGAGAGTGCCACTCCTCAACGACGTCAAAACCGCCGCACGGGTCATCCGAAACCTCGTCACATCGCGTGCCAACCGGCGCGAAATGGAAAAGGTCTCTCGTCGCCAGCCGAAGCTCGCGCCGGGGTCGATCAAGATCGCGCTCTACTTCGCCGACACGCAGGTCAACCTGTACCAGGTGCGCCAGTGGTACGCGCCGCTCGCCGAACTGGCGAAGACCTGGCCGACCGTCATCATTTCGCGGGCGCCCAGTTCGGCGCTCGTGATGGTCGATGAGTCGCCGGTGCCGGTCACGTATGTGCGAACGGTCATCGAGCTCGAGGAGTTCATCGCCGAGCAGGACCTGCACGTCGTTCTGTATGCCAACCAGAACGCCAAGAACTTCCAGATGTTCCGTTACGGGCGCATGTGGCACGTTTTCATCAATCACGGTGAGAGCGACAAGATGTACATGACCACGAACCAGTTCAAGGCGTACGACTACAGCCTTGTGGCGGGGGAGGCCGCCCGCGATCGGCTGCGGCGCAAGCTCTGGGACTTCGACGTCGAGGGCCGCACCATGATGATCGGCCGCCCGCAGGCCGATCACCTGGATGGCACGCTCCCGTTCACGCCCGACAGCCGCACCGTCGTGCTGTACTCGCCAACCTGGGAGGGTGACCGGGATGCCGCGGCCTACGGGTCGGTGAGCACTCACGGTGTCGCGCTCACCGCCGCGCTCCTCGCGAGTGACGCCCATCGGCTCATCTATCGCCCGCATCCGCGCACCGGCGTGCTCGACCCCGAGACCCGCAAAGCGAATGAGACGATCATCGCGGCCATCAGATCGGCGAACTCGAAGGACCCCCTCGCCCAGCACGTCTTCGACGACGGGCCCGAACTCGGCTGGCAGCTGGGAGCCGCGGATGTCGCCATCAGCGACGTCTCGGCCATGGTCTACGACCGGCTGGCGACCGGCAAACCCCTTGTGGTCACCCGCCCGGTCTCGGGTGATGCCGAGATCGACGACGACGGGTACCTCGGCCAGGCCGAGTGGCTGACAGTCTCGGAGGCCCCCGACGTAGTGAGAGTCGTCGACCGCGTGCTGCACGACAAGGCGGCACTCGAGAGACTCGGGTTCTGGGTGCATCGACACTTCGGCGACACTGCGCCGGGCGCGGCGACGGCACGCTTCAACGCCGCCATCCGGCAACTGATGAACGACTGGGACCGGTTCGCCGCCCAGCATCCCGACGACGTCAACTCGCACGACGTCGGTGATGACGACGAGACCGAGGGGGATGACTGACCCCGGTGCTACCGGAGTAGCATCGGGGTATGAAGCTCAGTGTTAGTCTTCCACCGGAAGACCTTGAATTCGTGGACTCGCAAACGTCCGCAGGCCTGTTCGCCTCACGGTCAGCAGCGCTTCACGCCGCAATTCGTCTTCTGAGGGATCATCACTACGCGGACTCCTATGCCGCGGCGTGGGAGGAGTGGGACGCCTCTGATGACGGGGCGCTATGGAACTCTGCAACTGGCGACGGACTGCGGTGATGGAGAGGGGAGACATCTTCCTCGTTTCGCTGGATCCCGCTGTCGGTTCGGAGTCGAACAAGCAGAGTCCGGCGGTGATCGTCTCGAACAACGCCGCGAACAACTCTGCGGAGCGCCGCGGCCGAGGCGTAGTGACCGTGGTTCCGTTGACGACGAATCTCGCGAGTGTCTACCCATTCCAGGTATTGCTCCGCCCCGCGGAAAGCGGACTTCCGGCAGCATCGAAGGCGCAGGCCGAGCAGGTGAGATCCGTGTCGACCGAGCGGTTCGTGCGGGTGATCGGACGGGTTTCGCCCGCTCGCATGCGTGATCTCGACGACGCACTTCGACTGCATCTCACCCTCTGAGCGCGGTATTTCCTCTAGAGGTATAAAAGCCCCAGCGCGCAAGCATCTGGTCGTTTGTCGACGCGGCGCGTAGCAATGAACCATGCCCCAGCCGATCTCCGATGCCGCGCGCATCCTCGGCGAACGCATCCGTGAACGACGCATCGCGTTGGCCTGCAGCCAGGAGGAGATCGCCCACCTCGCGGGTATGAACGTCTCGAACTACGGCAAGATCGAACGCGGTCTGGGCAACCCGAATTTCCACACCATCGTGCTCATCGCGGCCGTGCTGACGATCGACCCGGGCGTGTTGATGTCGGGCATCGGCAAGGGTTCCCTGCCTCCTAAGTCGAAGGCATTCACGGCAGCCGACTTCGTGCGGGAGCGCACCCGGCGCGACGAAAGCTAAAAGCTCATCCGCCAGAGGTACTCGTCACCATTGGGCCGGAACCAGCGCACCACGAGCACTGTGCTCCTGGCGAGGTCGCGCGCCGAGATGAACACCTCCAGCCCTTCGCCCGGCTCGAGCGCAGCGGGCACGCTCGCCGGCATCACTCCCGCCCCGAGGAGGTGCATGGTGATTCCCTCCAAACGTTCCTGTCCACGGTTCGTGATGACGTATCGGCGCGGCCCGGAGTCGCGCTCCACGGCGAACGGCACGGGGTATGCGGAATCTGGCGGTGTGGAGCGCGGGCCGGTCATCCCCGAACGGTAGAGGCGCCGTCAGACCCTGCCACGAGTCGGCCGCCGGCGGCGGCCTGTGAGGGAGGGGTATCAGTCGGCGGACGGCCGGGCGGGCCGTGGCGGCAGTGCGCGGCGAGTGCGGGAGCCGAGTGATTTCGCCGCGGTCGCTGCCGCGCCGCCGAGCGCACGGCCCGTCACGCCTGCCCGGGTTCCAACCGCCCTGCCCACACGCGTCCCGGCTGCCTTGCCCGCATCGCCCACCGCTTTGCCGGCCTCGCCGACGCGCGAGACAATGGTCGGCTCCCCGGGGATTCGGATGCGCGGTTCGAGACCGGGCGGAAAGGTGGTCGGCGCGGGCCCGAAGGCCGTCCGTGAACTCGTGACCACTTTGCGGCCGAGAATGTTGTTGCCGGCACCGCCGATGACGGCGCCGACACCGAACGGGATCGCCCGGCCGATAAATGTCGCCCCCTGCGAGGTGGCGAAGCGGCGGACGAAAATGCTTTGCACGCGCGAAGCGACCTGGTTCAGCGCGGCTTCGGGCAGGCTCTTGGTGACCAGCTCGCCCCAGAATTTCGGCTTAGCCGGACCCTTGCCGGTGATCTGGCCGGCAAGCTGTTTGACGAGGTCGGAGCCGGTCGTGCCGAGCATCATCGCCATCACGAGGGTGCGCGCCCGCTCGGGCTCCTCGACGGCGATGCCGTGGATCTCGGTGACCGACTGCGCGTAGAGGGCGCTGGCCTCGAGAAAGCCCGCCGTCTCGACTGCCGACAGCGCGAACGAGACGCCGACGCCGACCGCGGGGATGACAGCGCTCGCCCCGACGGCAGCGCCCCCGGTCGTCACGGCGATGACGTAACGACGCTCCAGGATCTTAATGACCTCGGCGGGGGTGGCCTGCGGATTGCGGCGACGGATGCTGCGGATATGCGCGAGCACGACCGGGCGCTGCACCGAAAGCAGTCTCTCGAGTCCCTTGTCGACCGGGGGAGCCTTCGCGATGGCGGGAACGATGGCCGGAGCCGTCGAGCCGCTTGGGATGATCGTCACGCGCTCACCCCGTACTCGGCGTTGTAGCGGTCGAGCACTTCCTCGATCGAACTGTCGAGCACGAGCTTGCCCTTATCGAGGTAGAGCCCGCGCGTGCAGAATCGCCTGAGGTCCTTCTCGCTGTGTGACACAAAAAACAACGTACGCCCGCCCGCCAACAGTTCCTCGATGCGGCGGTAGCACTTCTCGCGGAAGGCCCGGTCGCCCACGGCGAGCACCTCGTCGACGAGGATGATCGGCTCCTCGAGCCGGGAGATCAGGGCGAACGCGATGCGCACCTTCATACCGCTCGAGAGGTGCTTGTACGGGGTGTCGAGAAAGTCGCCGATCTCGGAGAACGCGACGATCTCGTCGAACTCGGCGTCGATCTCCGACTTCTTCATGCCGTGGAGTCCGCCGGTGAGGTAGACGTTGTCGCGCACGGTGAGGTCGTCGACGAAGCCGCCGGTGATCTCGATCAGCGGTGCGACCCCTTCGCGCACCTCGATACGGCCCTCGTCGGGGAAGATGACCTCAGCGACGAGCTTCAGCAGGGTCGACTTGCCCTGGCCGTTGCGCCCGACCACGCCGACGGCTTCACCCGGCTGCACGCTGAAGCTCACGTTGCGCAGTGCCCAGAACTCGCCGGGCCGGGTGCGTCGCTTGCGGCCCGCGAAGAGATCCTTGAAGCTGCGGCGGGCCTGCTTGTTCCTTTTGAACCGGATTCCGGCGTCCGCGACCACGATGACTGGCTCTGCCATCAGATCTCCTTCAGCACGGTCGGCACCGTGCGGCGGAAGACCAGGATTCCGATGACGAGCAGCACGACGGTCATGATGCCACTGATGCCAACGTCGAACCAGTCCAGCTCCTTCGGGAAGAAGGCGGCGCGATAGAGCGAGAAAATACCCGAGATGGGGTTGAAGGCGAGGATGCCGCGAAGAGTGCCCGGAACCTGCTCGAGACCGTAGATGATCGGCGACGCATAGAACAGGAACCGCAGGCCGAGCTTGATGGCTCGTTCCAGGTCGCGGAAGAAGACGACCAGCGGCGCGACGATGAGGCCGCAGGCGAGGGCGAGTGCCGCCTCCATCACGACGGCGATGGGCACGAAGACGACCTGCCAGTGCAGGTGGGCCGGCGTGCTGGTGGCCTGCGAGATGAGCGCGAACGCGATGACCACGGGGATGCTCACTACGAACTCGATGCCCTTCGAGAGCACCAGCCGCGAAATCCAGATGCTGCGCGGGATCTTCGTGGAGCGGATGAGCTTCGCCTCTTTGGTGAAGGCTTTGGTCGAATCGGAGACCACCCCGTTGAACCACGTCCACGGCAACAGCGCCGTCAGTAGGAAGACGATGTACGGTTCCTCGCCGACCCGGCCGCGGTGGAAGATCTGGGTGAACACCACCCAGTAGATCGCGGCCATCACCAGCGGGTCGAGGATCGACCAGAAGTAGCCGAGGAACGAAGTGGAGTAGCGAACCTTCAGATCGCGCTTCGTCAGCAGCCACAGCGAGTGGCGATACTTCTGCGCAGGCGACTGCGTAGGGCGCGTTTGCACCAGTGCACTCACAGCCGGGGTCCTTACGTCAGCACCCCCGAACCGCGCGTCAGACGTAGAGGTTTGCCCGCTCCAGGTCTTCGGCGAAGTCGATCTCCACGGCGTAGAGGTCGGAGATGTCTACCGGCTCAAATCGTAGCTTGTCCTGCTCGATCGCCAGCTCAATACCGCGCTCGAAGTAGTCCTGGTCGCCGACGCGGGCAAGCTGGCGGATGAGCGCCGCTTTGTCGTCACGCGAGACGTAGTTGATTCCGACGGCCTCGCCGAGCCCACCGACGACCGTCTTGGATAGCTGGTTGATGAAGCCTTCGGCATCCACCGTGTACTTCACCTCTTCGTCGGAGACTTTCGAGGTGTTGATGGAGATGAACGACTGGTCACGGGCGACCATCTCGGCGGCACGGTCGAGGGCGATCGGGTCGAACACGACGTCGCCGTTCATCCAGAGCACTCCGCCGTCTTTGGATGCCCGCAGCGCGCGGAGCAGGCTCTTCGACGTGTTGGTCTGGTCGTACTGCTCGTTGTAGACGAAACTCGCGTCGGGAAACGCGTCGACGATGTGCTCGAGCTTGTAGCCGACGACGATCGACACGGGAGCTTTCTCACCGAAGGCGTAGTGGATGTTGTCGAACTGCTGCTGCATGATTGTGCGGCCGTCGCTCAACTCAGTGAGGGGCTTCGGAAGCGTGCGGCCGAGACGGCTGCCCATACCGGCTGCCAGAATGACGATCTGCGTGCTCACGTTGTCTCCTCGATTGACGATAGTGCGACCGGGGTGCGAGTGAACGGTGTTCACTCTCTGTTAATCCCCAGACTGCTGTCTGGACACATCGTTGTGCGATAACAACACTACCGGCGGGAAAATTTCCGGCACAGGGCTTGACACCCGATGTTGCCAATTCGTGACAGAACTCATAGTGTCCGCACAGGAGCACAGCGCCTCGTTGATACGGTTGGTGCGTGGACGCAGATTCTGAGGAAGAAACGGTTTCGGAGGGCACGACGGCCGCCGTGAAATCGACGTCACCCGTCCGCACAACCCCGAAACCTCGAACCCCGCGTGCGCGGGCGCCGAGGGCGAAAGCGAAGGCCGAGTCCGCGAAGCCGCCCGTCGAGATCGTGCTGCAGGTCTCCGACCTCACGAAGCAGTTCGGTGAGACGCATGCCGTCGACCACATCAGCCTCTCTGTGCCGGCCGGATCGATCTTCGGAATTGTGGGACCGAACGGCGCTGGCAAGACCACCACGCTGTCGATGGTGACCGGACTGCTGAGACCGGACTCCGGCACGATCACCGTTCACGGTGCAGACGTCTGGAGCGATCCGGTCAAGGCCAAGCGCAACATGGGCGTGCTCCCCGACCGGCTGCGACTGTTCGACCGGCTGACCGGCAGCCAGCTCCTCTACTACGCGGGCACGCTGCGCGGCCTCGACGCGGCAACCGTTCGGAGTCGGTCCGCGGATCTCGCGGCCGCCTTCGGGCTGGAAGACTCGCTGAGCCGACTGGTCACCGACTATTCCGCCGGCATGACGAAGAAGATCGCCCTGGCCAGCGCGATGATCCATTCGCCGCGACTCCTGGTGCTCGATGAGCCGTTCGAGTCGGTCGACCCGGTGTCGGCGGCGAATGTCACCGAAATCCTGCAGAACTACGTGAAGGCCGGCGGCACGGTGGTGCTGTCCAGCCACAGCATGGATCTCATCCAGCGCATCTGCGATTACGTCGCCATCGTCGTGGCCGGTCAGGTGCTTGCCGCAGGCACGACCGACCAGGTGCGCGGCGAAGGATCACTGGAAGACCGGTTCGTGGAGCTCGCCGGTGGGCGAAAGACCGCGGAGGGCATGGAGTGGTTGCACAGTTTCTCCGACTGAAGCTCCGGCTGCTCGCCAACACGTTCCGACGAAGCCCGCTCCAGGTGTTCGGCATGGTGCTCGCGCTTGCATACGGGCTCGCCGCCGCGTTCGTCGCGGTGCTTGCGCTCGTCGCGCTGAGGTTTGCGACGGTCGAGGTGGCAACCAGCGTCGCCGTGTCCGCGGGCGCGCTCATCGTGCTTTGCTTCATCCTGGTGCCGCTCGCGTTCGGAGTGGATGACACCCTCGACCCGCGGGCGTTCTCGCTGTACGGCATTCCCACCGGGCGGCTCGCGACCGGGCTGGCCATCACCGCGTTCATCGGCGTGCCCGCTCTGGTGATCGGCATCATCTCCATCGCCCAGGTGGTCACCTGGTCGCGCACCCCACTGTCTGCCATCCTCGCCGTCGTCGGGGCTGTGCTCATCATCGTCACCTGCACCCTCGCCGCGCGGGTCAGTACTTCGATCGCGTCGTTCCTGCTGGCCACCCGCCGAGCGCGCGAGATCTCCGCACTCGTTGCACTCCTCGTGATCGTGTCGCTCTCACCCCTTGTCGCACTTCTCGTGAGCATCGACTGGGCGAAGAACGGTCTTGCCGTGCTCGGCTCGATCGCGCGGGTTGCCGCCTGGACCCCGCTGGGGGCGGCGTGGGCGGCGCCCGCGGCCGCGGCATCCGGACATGTCGGCGAGGCGCTGCTCGAGCTGCTGATCGCCGTCGTATTCGCGGCGCTTCTGGCTGTGGCCTGGCGTGCGCTGGTCGCGACCATGCTGGTGACCCCCCAGCGTCTGTCGCGCGAACGCAGCTACAGCGGGCTGGGCTGGTTCGAGCGGCTGCCCGACAACCCCACCGGGGCGATCGCCGCCCGCAGCATCACCTACTGGATCCGTGACGCCCGGTACCACACCGCGATGGTCGCGATCCCGGCAGCGCCGATCATCTTCGTGATCGTGCTCG
The DNA here is from genome assembly GCA_025463565.1 of Microbacteriaceae bacterium. Taxonomy (GTDB): domain Bacteria; phylum Actinomycetota; class Actinomycetes; order Actinomycetales; family Microbacteriaceae; genus Lacisediminihabitans. Next base: position 23,881 of record JAODAT010000126.1, on the reverse strand, counting down.
CGGTGGCCGGTGTTCCGCTGCACGCACTCGCACTCCTGCCCCTGCCGGTGATGTGCCTCTTCCTGTCGTGGTCATCGCACAACGACATCGCCTACGACAACACAGCCATCTGGCTGCACGTCGCCTCGAACACCACGGGTCGCGCGGACCGATTCGGCCGGCTGGTTCCTTCGCTCATGCTCGGGGTCCCGCTCATTCTCATCGGCGCCCCGCTGTGTGCGGCCTGGTACGGCAGCGTCGACGTTCTTCCGTCCCTCATCGGCGTGAGCGCGTGCATCCTGCTCGCCGGTCTCGGGTTGTCGAGCGTGATCTCCGCACGGTTCCCGTACCCCGCCGTGCGACCCGGCGATAGCCCGTTCGCCCAGCCGCAGGCCAGCGGCAGCGCGGCCGGCCTCATCCAGTCGCTGGCCTTCTTCTTCGCCCTCCTGATCGCCCTGCCTCCGGTCGCGCTCGCCGGCCTCGGACTCGCGTTCGGCATCTGGTGGGCCTGGGGAGCCCTGCTGCTCGGACTGGTTCTCGGACTCGGCGGACTCTTCCTCGGGGTCAAGTGGGGCGGCCGGATCTTCGACGCGCGAGCTCCCGAACTTCTCGCGTTCACCCTGCGCAACTGACTGCCCATCGGGCGTAAAATCTGTGCATGGCAGATTCGGATGTGCTCGACCGCGAGTTGGAAGAGCTGCTCAAGAACGAGCAGGTAGAAGAGGGCGACCACGACCTCTACTCGCACTACGTCAGGAAAGAGAAGATCCTGGAGTCGGCCCTCAGCGGCGAGCCGGTGGTCGCGCTGTGCGGCAAAGTCTGGACGCCCGGTCGCGACCCGGAGAAGTTCCCGGTCTGCCCCGAGTGCAAAGAGATCTACGAATCGCTGACCGCGTAGCTTTTCTGTTTCTCGACTTTCTACGTGAGAGTCGCCAAATCGTCCTTTGAACGAGCGCAAACGGACAATTTGGCGACGTTCGGGTGGCTGTGGATGAAAATCCGCCCACCGATGGCGATCGATCATGCTGAATCGTGCGGAAACCGACTCCTGTCCCAGGTTCGCTGGAGAACGCGCCGTTCTCGACCAGGATCGGCCAAAGCGCGGGGGTCAGCGCCAAACGACTTCGCGCCCCAGACCTGCGAGCGGACTTTCATGGGGTCCGCGCGCTCTCGTCGCTTCCGACTGACACGTTCTGGTCGTGCTACGCCTATCTGCAGAGGATGCGGGCAGGCAATGCCTTCAGCCACGTGACCGCGGCGCGACTATACGGTCTTCCTGTGCCGTCGTATGTGCCGTCGGACGGCCCTATCGACGTGACGTCACCGAGCGATGTCACTCCACCGTATGGTCGCGGAGTTCGAGGCCATCGTCTTGCTCGGGATCGGTGGCGCGCTCGCGATGTCGTTCACTTCGACACTGAGACGGGGGAGTTGTTCGCCCTGCCCGTGCTGGCGCCGGAGGTGGTGTGGGCACAGTTGTCCGCAGTTCTTGATCCGATGGATCTCGTCGCTCTCGGAGACGCGATCGTCGTGGGGGAGACGCCGCTTGGCGATCTTGCCGCCTTGCGGTCCGCTGCGCTGGCCTTTGCCGGCATCCACAGCTCGTCCGCGCTCATTCGTGCCGGCGCCCGCGTCAGGATTGGCGCTCGATCCCGAACCGAGAGTGTTCTCAGGCAAATGATGGAGGCGGTACACCTTCCGGTTCCGCAGCTAAATATTCCCGTTCTTGACCGTGCGGGTCTGGAGATCGGCGTCGCGGATTTCGTGTGGCCGGAGTTCCGCGTCCTGGTCGAATACGAGGGCGATGGTCATCGGTCCCGCGGGAAGTTCCGCTCGGATATCGTGCGATTCGAGACCTACGCAGACAACGACTGGTCTGCGCTGAGGTCACAGGCCGACGACCTGTTCATCGATCCCGACCCGTTCCTCGGTCGGCTGTCCCGCAGGCTCCGGTCGGCGGGGTGGCAGGCGAGACGTCGAGAAAGTCGCCAAATTGCCCCGGCACGACGGTGATAACGGCGATTTGGCGACTTTCGCGCCGCGTGGCGCGTCTGGCGTGGTCGCGTCAGGCGTAGCGGGTCGGGATGACCGGGTCGCCACGGCCGAGACGGAACGCCTCGGCGGGCAGCTCGGCCATGGCATCCGCGTGGTGCGACCGCGCGAGGGCCACGCCCTCGACTCCGCGATAGTCGTCGACTGGCGTGCCGTTCTCGACCAGCGGCACCAGCAATGGGCGGTGATGCGGGGCATCCGCCGGCGCTTCGCCGATGTGGATTACCTCGGCGGTCGCCTTGCCTGCGTCGGTGAACTCGCGGATCGGGTATTTACGGCCCCCGACCGTCGCCTTCTGCGGCGACTTCTTGGCGACGGAGATCCAGTCGCCGTCGGCATCCTTGCGCGCGACCAGCTTGTAAACCATGCCGGCGGCGGGCGAGCCGGAGCCGGTGACCACCGAGGTGCCGACTCCGTAGGAGTCGACCGGGGCCGCGCGGAGGGCCGCGATCGTGAACTCGTCGAGGTCGTTGGTGACGGTGATCTTCGTACCGGTGGCTCCGAGGGAGTCGAGCTGCTTGCGTACGGCCGCCACCTGCTCCGGCAGGTCGCCGCTGTCGATCCGCACGGCCCCGAGCCCCGTTCCCGCCACTTTCACCGCCAGCTCGACCGCGGTCGGCACATCGTACGTGTCCACGAGCAGGGTCGTGCCGGGCCCGAGGGCATCCACCTGCGCGCGGAAGGCCTCCTCCTCGGTGTCGTGGAGGAGTGTGAACGAGTGGGCGGCGGTGCCCATGGTCGGGATGCCCCAGTCGCGCCCGGCCTCCAGGTTGCTGGTCGCGCCGAAACCGGCGATGTAGGCGGCGCGGGCCGCCGCGACGGCGCTCCACTCACCCGTGCGGCGTGACCCCATCTCGGCGAGCGGCCGGCCGCTCGCGGCGGAGACCATGCGCGCCGCGGCGCTGGCGACGGCGCTGTCATAGTTGAGCACGCTGAGAGCGAGAGTCTCCAGGATCACGGCCTCGGCGAAGGTTCCCTCCACCACCAGGATCGGGGACCCCGGAAAATACAGGTCTCCCTCTTGGTACCCGAAGATGTTGCCGGTGAAGCGGTAGTCGGCGAGCCAGGCCAGGGCCTCGGGCCCCACGATGCCGTTGTCGCGCAGCCAGCCGAGTTCGGCATCCGTGAACCGGAAGTCGGCGATGAGGTCGAGCAGGCGGCCGGTGCCGGCGACCACGCCATAACGCCGACCGCCGGGGAGGCTGCGGGCGAACACCTCGAAGACGCAGTCGCGGTTTGCGGTTCCGCTGCCGATCGCGGCGTCGATCATGGTGAGTTCGTAGCGGTCGGTCAGGAGCGAGCTGGTCACAGCGCCAGCCTACTGAGTGCCGGTAAGCTCGATTCCTGTGAATGACGCACCGATCGGCATCTTCGACTCGGGCGTCGGCGGCCTCACGGTGGCGCGGGCGATCATCGACCAGCTGCCCGACGAATCCATCCTCTACGTCGGCGACACCGCTCACTCGCCGTACGGCCCGAAGCCGATCGCCGACGTGCGCCGGTACACCCTCCAGGTGCTCGATGACATGGTCGCCCAGGGCGTGAAAATGCTCGTGATCGCCTGCAATACCGCTTCGTCGGCGATGCTGCGGGATGCCCGCGAGCGCTACAGTGTGCCTGTCGTCGAGGTGATCCAGCCGGCCGTCCGCGCGGCGGTGCGCCAGACCCGCAACAAGCGCGTCGGGGTGATCGGAACGGCGGGAACCATCGCGTCGCGCGCCTACGATGACGCGTTCGCGGCGGCCCCCGACCTCACCCTGTTCAGCCGCGCCTGCCCATCATTCGTCGAGTTCGTCGAACGCGGAGTCACCAGCGGCGAGGCCCTGTTCGCGGATGCCGAGGCCTACCTCGCACCGCTCCGGGAGGCGGGCATCGACACCCTGGTTCTCGGCTGCACGCACTACCCGCTGATGTCTGCCGCCATCCAGCTGGTCATCGGCGACGACGTGACCCTGGTGTCGAGCGCGGAGGAGACCGCCTTCGACGTCTATCGCACGCTGGTCGAGCACGGCATCCAGCACTCGGGCGCGCCTGTCACAGACAAGTACCGCTTCGAGGCGACCGGCGACAGCAAAGAAGAGTTCCTGCGGCTCGCGCGACGTTTTCTCGGGCCCGAAGTATCCAACGTCGAGCTCGTCGAAACCGGCGTCATTCATCTACCGAAAGAAGACACACCATGACCGGACCCCGTGCGGACGGCCGCGAACTCGACCAGCTGCGTCCCGTGACCATCGAGCGCGGCTGGAGCGACCAGGCCGAAGGTTCTGCGCTCATTTCGTTCGGTCGCACGCGCGTGCTGTGCACGGCATCCTTCACGAACGGCGTTCCGCGCTGGATGACTGGAAAAGGCAAGGGCTGGGTCACGGCCGAGTACTCGATGCTTCCACGCTCGACGAACAGCCGCATGGACCGGGAATCGGTGAAGGGCAAGATCGGCGGCCGCACCCACGAGATCTCGCGCCTGATCGGTCGCTCGCTGCGTGCTGTGGTCGACATGAAGGCCCTCGGTGAGAACACCATAGTGATCGACTGCGACGTGCTTCAGGCCGACGGCGGCACCCGCACCGCAGCGATCACCGGTGCATACGTCGCCCTTTCGGACGCACTCGAGTGGGGCCGCACCAAGAAGTTCATCGGCCAGAACGCCAATCCACTCATCGACAGCGTCGCCGCTGTGTCTGTGGGCATCATCGACGGAACACCGATGCTCGACCTGATGTACACGGAAGACTCACGGGCGGAGACCGACATGAACGTCGTGGCGACCGGTCGCGGCCTGTTCATCGAGGTCCAGGGGACGGCCGAGGGCGCGCCGTTCGATCGCACAGAGCTCGACGCGCTGCTCGACCTGGCGCTCGGCGGCACGGCCGACCTTACGAGACTGCAGAACGAGTCGCTGGCCCGATAACCTTGCGAGCATGCAGCTCGTTCTCGCCACTCACAACGCGCACAAGGTCGAGGAACTGCGCGACATCCTCGGGCCGGCGCTCGATGGCATCCAGCTGATCGGCTACGACGGTCCGGAGCCGGTCGAGGATGGCGACACGTTCGAGGCGAACGCGCTCATCAAAGCCCGAGCGGCTGCCGTACACACCGGGCTCCCGGCGATCGCGGACGACTCCGGTATTTCTGTCGATGCGCTGGGCGGCGCCCCGGGCATCCACTCGGCCCGCTATGCCGGAACCCGTATCGACGCGGATAACGTGGCCCTGTTGCTCACGAACCTGGCCGGCGAAACGAACAGAGCCGCGCAGTTCAGGTGTGCCGCCGCGCTCGTACTACCGAACGGATTCGAGCACACCGAGCTCGGTGTCTGGCCGGGAACGGTGCTCGATCAACCGGTCGGCGCGAACGGATTCGGGTACGATCCGGTCTTCAAACCGGCGGGCTACAGCGTGTCGTCAGCCGAGCTGGCACCTGACGAGAAGAACGCGGTGAGCCATCGCCAGCGGGCTTTCGCCGCCATCATGCCGGTCGTGCGGAAGCAGCTGCTGGGGTGAGACGTGCAAGGCCGTTTTTGTTGCTCGGCCCTGCCTTCGTTGCCGCCATCGCCTACGTCGATCCCGGCAACGTCGCCGCAAACCTCACCAGCGGCGCGCGCTATGGCTACCTGCTGGTCTGGGTGCTCGTCGTCGCGAATGTGATGGCCGCGCTGGTGCAGTACCAGTCGGCGAAGCTCGGCATCGTGACCGGGCGGACTCTGCCCGAACTACTTGGGGAGCGGATGCGGCGGGGTGGCCGCATCGCCTTCTGGGCGCAGGCGGAACTGGTCGCGCTCGCCACCGACCTGGCCGAGGTGATCGGAGGGGCGATCGCGCTCCAGCTGCTGTTCAATCTGCCGCTGCTGCTCGGCGGGGTGATCGTCGGCGCCGTGTCAATGGCTCTCCTGGCGCTCCAGAGCCGGTTCGGCCAGCGACCATTCGAGCGCGTGATCGTCGGACTGCTAGCGATCATCGCGATCGGGTTCCTCGCGGGTCTTGTCATCAGGCCGCCAGACGGTGTCGCTGTGATTGCCGGGTTGGTGCCCCGATTTTCCGGCGTCGGGTCCGTGCTGCTCGCCGCCAGCATGCTGGGCGCCACCGTCATGCCGCATGCGATCTACGTGCACTCCGCCCTCGCGCGCGACCGACACGGAATGGCCGCGGATGCCGCCGACCGCGTCCGCCTGCTGCGCGGCACCAAGTGGGACGTCGGCATCGCCCTCACCCTGGCCGGCATCGTGAACATCGGCATGCTGCTGCTGGCCGCCGTGAACCTGCGCGGCGTCGCCGGCACCGACACGATCGTGGGCGCCCATGATGCGATCGGCGCGGCCCTCGGCCCCGGAATCGCGCTCGTGTTCGCGCTCGGGCTGCTGGCATCCGGTCTTGCATCCACCTCCGTCGGCAGCTACGCGGGTGCCACGATCATGGCCGGGCTGCTGCACGTGCGGGTGCCGATGTTCGTTCGGCGGATTGTGACGCTGATTCCCGCGCTGGTGGTGCTGGGTCTCGGCGTCGACCCGACCTTCGCGCTCATCGTGAGCCAGGTCTTTCTCAGCTTCGGCATCCCGTTCGCCCTCATCCCGCTGCTGCGACTCACCGGGAATCGCGAGCTCATGGGGGAGCAGGCGAACGGCGTCCCGGTGCGGATCGTGTTGATCGTGGTCGTCGGATTGGTAATCGCCCTCAACCTGGCATTGATAGTTTTGTCAGCGCTATGAGAGACCACGAGCTATGACAGACCACGAGGTTCCTCTGGACGCCTCTCCGCAGAAACGCATCGAGGATGCTGTCGCTCTGTTCGGGGAGAAGACCGTCGCCGAGCGAGCCGCCTCGCTTCTGATGGGCGGCAACGAGGGCGAGGAGTTTCTGCTCTGGGTGGGTGGGCGACACGCCCAGGGAGTGCTCGACGGCGCTCCGCCGCTCTATTGGCCGGAGGTCTGGGGTGCGCGCGCGCTCACCTTCGTATGGGACGCCGCCGCGGCATCCGCAGTCCATCGCGGCCTGGGCGACCAGGCCTGGCGGGTGCGGGAGATGTGCGCTCGCGTCGTTTTCGTGCGTCGGCTGGCTGAGACCGATGCGCTGCTTGCCCTGCTCGACGACGAGGTTGCGCGAGTGCGGGTCGCTGCGGCGCGCGCCCTCGGGGAGGTCGCAGACCCGTCGACGGCGACTGCGAAGCTCACTGCCGCCCTACAGGATCCCGAAAAAGACGTGCGCCGGGCGGCGCACGATGCGATGGTCAGGCTGCAGAAACGCGGCTAGAGACCTGCCGTCTACTACCGCACCTCGTGACTAGGACGAGGAAGCGCTGGTTTCGCGCGCGGCCCTGATACGTCCCCGCACGTAGTGGAATGCGATCGGCACGAGGGTCACGACAACGACCGCGAGCAGGATCAGGTCGACGTAGCGGATCACGAAGTCAGCGACGGGCCGGATGTTGCCGAGCAGGAAGCCGATGACCGTGATTCCACCGCCCCAGACGAACGCGCCGATGGCGTTGTAGGTCGCATAGCGGCGGCGATCCATCTTGCCGACGCCGGCCGCGATGGGCGCGAAGGTGCGCACGATCGGCACGAACCGGGCGAGGATCACGGCCATGCCGCCGAACCGCGTGAAGAAGGCGTTGGTGCGCCGCACGCTGTCCATGCTGATGATGCCGGTCTCTTTGCGCTCGAAGATGCGCGGCCCGGACTTCCTGCCGATGAAATACCCGGATTCGCCGCCCAGGAACGCGGCGAATCCGATGGCGAGCGCCACCCACCAGATGTCGATATGAATGACGTTACGGAAGGTGAGCAGCCCCGTGATGAGCAGCAGGGTATCGCCCGGGAAGACGAAGCCGATGAGCAGTCCGGTCTCCGCGAAGATGATGGCACAGACCACGAGCAGGGCCCACGGCCCCGAATGGATGATCAGGAAGTGCGGGCTGAGCCACGGGATCAGGCTGGCGGTGTGTAGCAAGTGAGGCGCTCCAGTCGATGGTTCCGTCAAGCGTACTGGCAGCGCGCCGAGGATGTGCGGGAGAAGGGACTTGAACCCTCACGCCTTGCGGCACAGGAACCTAAATCCTGCGTGTATACCAATTTCACCACTCCCGCGAGTGCCGCTCAATTGTAGCCACCACCCTGCCGCGAAGGCTGGGTCGCTTCGCTAGGCTCTGCTGCATATCCCGAACCTAGGAGTCCGCTGTGAAGAGCTTTCGCCCGATTCTGATCGCCGCAACCCTGCTCGTCGCGCTCGCCGGATGCTCCGTGCACGCCAACCTGACAGTGCCGGCCTCGGAGGTCGCGACCCAGGCGGCAAAGCTTCTTCAGAAGCAGGTGAAGTCGAAGACAGCGCCCGGTATCGACTGCGGCAAGGGCCAGGTCGACCTGGTGGTGGGTACCACGGTGGATTGCACGCTCACCGATCCGGTGGACGCCAGCAAGTACGACACCGTGATCACTGTCACCAAGGTGAAGGGCACCGACTACTCGATCCATGTCAAGGTGGCGGACAGCGCGAAGGGCGACAGCGCGGTGCCGACGGTGCCTGCGGCGCAGATCGACCAGCTTGCCGCGGATGCCATCGAGCAGTCGAGCGGTGCGCGCCCGACGATCGACTGCGGTTCGCAGAAGCTGCCCATCGTGCAGGGCAACGTGTTCGACTGCACGGCCACCAGCACTGTGACCGGGGACATTTACACGGCGACCATCACCGTCACCACGGTCAACGGTGACGACTTCCACATCGACACGCAGATCGGTGACGCGCCGATCAACTAATGCGCGCGGGAATGCCCGTCAGAGCTCATCTCGTTCCTGCGAAGGGGACGGGATGAGCGGCACGGCCAGGGCGGGAAACGCCGCGACGGCGATGAACGCGAGCGGGTAGCCGATCAGGCCGATCAGCGCACCGATGACCGGGCCAGTGGCGGCTGCGGCGATGAACTGCCCCGTGTTCTGCGCGCCGAGCGCCCGCCCCGACCAGGCCGGCCCGGCCATCTCGGCGACGGACGTGAACGCCAGCCCGTTGTCGGCAACCGTGACGGTCATCGCGATGAGCAGCACGATCGCCCCCGCCTGCCAGCCCGCCGCGCCGAACGCTCCGAGCAGCAGCATCACCGCGATCGCAGAGAGTGCGACCCAGCGCAACGGTCGCAGGCGGCTGCCCACCCGGTCGCTGAGAATTCCGACGCCCACCCGGCCGAGCGCGCCGACGAACTGCGCGATGCCGACAAGCACGCCGGCGGCAACCAGGCCCCAGTGAAGCTGCGTGACCAGCCAGACCAGTCCGAAGGTGGCCAGCGTGTACTGGGGTACGACCAGCAGGACCGACACCAGGTGGATGCGCCACAGGAAACCGCTCGCGCGGTACGGGTTCGCGCTCGGTGCCGCAGCGGCCGTTTTCGGCGGTCGTGGCGGGTTTCTGACGAACAGCGCGCAGAGCACCGCGAGTACCGCGGTGAGCGAGAGCGGCAGCACGAATGCTGCCGACACGCCACTGCTGTGGGCGATCACCGGAACGGTGAGGGCGGCGAGAGTCACGCCCAGCGGCTGGCACATCTGCCTGATGCCCATCGCGAGACCGCGACGCTCCTTCGGGAACCACCCGACGACCACTCGGCCGCTCGCGGCATTCGTGCTCGCCGACGCGGCACCGCCGAGCAGCAGGAACGCCTCCAGTTCGAGATAGCCGTGCGAGAGCAGGGCACCGACCGTCGCCAGTGACACGAGCGCGAGACCGCCGGCGATCACCCATTTCTCCCCGACGCGGTCCGCCAGCGCACCCCAGAGAATGAGCGTGAGCACCATGCCGATGTTCGGGGTCGCGGCGACGAGTCCGGCCTGAGCCAGCGTCATCCCGCGCTCGGTGTGCAGCAGTGGGATGAGGAATGCCGGCGTCGAGACGAAGAGGGTGCCGGCGGTCTGTGCGGCGACCCCGAGGGCGAGCGCCGTCCACGCGCGGCGCGCGCGAAGGCGTGGAGGGATGCTCTCCAGTGTCGTCACGGCCGCTCCTGCTACAGTTTTGGTATACCAAGACGGTATACCAAAGTCGGAGCCCGCATGGCCACCACCGAAACCGCGCGCACCTCGCAGACAACTCAGATCTACGAGCGCCTGCGCGCCGCGATCCTCTCCCTTGAAATCGCACCGGGGGAGCGACTGACCGAGCGAGGGCTCGAGGCGGCCTTCTCCGCATCCCGAACGCCGGTGCGCGCAGCCCTGCTGCGACTCGATTCCGAGGGCCTGGTGCAGCGCGGCCAACGAGGATTCGCCGTCGCTCCGATCGATATCGTGGAGATCGGGCAGCTCGCGGAACTGCGGGAGGCCGTCGAGACGGCTGCGATCCGGCTCGCGGTGGCGCGCGCGTCCGATGACGACATCGCCGCACTGGTGGCGATGCTCGACGACTCGCGTGGCAGAATCGACGCCGTTCCGGCCGGAGATGCCTTCCACGAGCAGCTGGCGCGCATCTCCGGCAACCCGCTGCTCGCCGATTCGGTGCGGGGCGCGATGACACGCCTGGCCCGCACGCGATGGCTCGAGGCGCAGACCGCCGAGTCGCGTGAAGCGGCGTGGCAGGAGCATCGGCGGATCCTGGCAGCACTGGAGGCGCGCGATCCCGATCGGGCGGCGATGCTGGTCGCCGACCACATCAGGGGAACGAACCTCCGCCTTCTCGCGTCCCTGCGCCATTTCGAGAATCCGGGTGAACGAACCCGAACGGTCACCCTCCGTTTGCCCGCCATTAACTCGCAAGCCAGAACTACGCGGGTGTGACTCCCTAGCCTTACCTGAATCCCAGATCAGGAAGGCGGGCAGAGATGAACACCATTGCCGTCATTCCTGCTCGCGGCGGGTCGAAGGGCGTTCCGGCGAAGAACCTGCAACCGGTCGGCGGAGTTCCGCTGGTCGTGCGAGCCGTTCGAGCCGCGGCGTCGAGCGCACTGGTCGACGAGGTCTGGGTCAGCACCGACGACGACAGGATCGCGGACGTTGCGCGGGAGGCCGGCGCCGGGGTCATCGATCGGCCGGCTGAGCTCGCCGGTGACGAGGCCGGCTCTGAAGCAGCGCTGCTGCACGCGCTCGACCAGTTCGATGACTACCCGCAGGTGCTCGTCTTCATCCAGGCCACCTCGCCCTTCATCGATGTACCGGCGCTCGACAGCGCGATCGAGCGGGTGCGCGACGGCGAGAACGATGTCGTCTTCTCGGCCGTCGAGACCTACGAGTTTCTCTGGACGGCCGCAGGCGAGGGCATCAACCACGATCCGTCCACCCGCCCGCGCCGCCAGGACCGCGAACCGCACTACCGCGAGACCGGCGCCTTCTATGTTCTGGATGCCGCGGGCTTCATCCAGGCCCGCCACCGATTCTTCGGCAGCATCGGCATCGCCGAGGTCGACCAGCGCTCCGCCATAGAGATCGACACCCTTACTGAACTTGAGCTCGCAAACCACCTGGAAGAGAAATGGGAAACACCATGGTTGTATCAATCGGCCGCAACGAAATAGGCGAGGGAAAGCCGGTCTACGTGATCGGTGAGATCGGCCTCAACCACAATGGCGATGTCGACCTCGCCATGCAGCTCATCGATGTTGCGGCGGACGCGGGTGCCCAGGCCGTGAAGTTCCAGAAGCGCACGCCGGAGATCTCTACCCCCGAGCACATGAAGAACACCCCCCGCGACACCCCGTGGGGCACCATGACGTACCTCGAGTACCGCTATCGCGTCGAGTTCGATCGCGAGCAGTACAAGGAGATCGGCGACTACGCGCACCTGCGCGGTCTCGACTGGTTCGCCTCCCCGTGGGACGAGCCGTCCGTCGACTTCCTCGAGGAGCTGGACGTCGTCGCGCACAAGGTGGCGTCGGCATCCGTCACCGACCTCGGAATGCTGCGCGCGCTCGCCGCCACCGGCAAGCCGATCATTCTCTCCACCGGCATGTCGACGCTGGAGCAGATCGACCGCGCGGTTGCCGTATTCGACCCCGAGAAGCTGATCATCCTGCACGCCACCTCCACATACCCGCTTCCGGCGGAGGAGGCCAACATCCGCATGATCCCGACGCTGATGGACCGCTACGCCGGTATTCCGATCGGCTACTCGGGACACGAACGCGGACTGCAGATCTCCATCGCCGCCGTCGCACTCGGTGCCACCGTGGTCGAGCGTCACATCACACTTGACCGCACCATGTGGGGCAGCGACCACGCCGCCTCGCTCGAGCCCCAGGGCTTCGAGCACCTGGTGCGGGACATCCGAGTGGTGGGCGAGGCACTTGGCGATGGCGTGAAGCGCGTATTCCCCGGAGAACTGGCGCCCCTGGCGAAGTTGCGCCGGGTCGATGCCTGAACACGATTCCAGCAAACAGACGCGCGTCTTAGCGATCGCTGATTCCGACTCGTATGTGAAGTGGGGGGCCGCGCTGCTGTCGCGCGCCCCCGCCGAGTGGGACCGCCGGTTGCTGGTGCTCGCGAGCCCGGTTCTGCCGAGCGCCGACCAGCTGTCCGCGGCGCTCGCCAGTGCGGGCCGCAGCATCGGTCGGCCGGCGGTCGTCGATCTCAATGCGCTGTTTGTGCGGGTGCAGAAGATGCAGCCGGATGTCGTGCTGCTGTCGCTGCGCGGCCAGCTTGTGAAGGTGGTCGTGCGCGCCGTCCTCGGAGCGAGCACGAAGCGACCCGTGTTCGTCAGCGGCCTGCCGGGTATCTCGGTGCCGGCCACGAAGATGGCCATCGCCCATCGCGCCCAGGCCGACCTGTTCGTGCTGCACTCCAAACGCGAGGTGCGGGAATTCCAGGCGCTGGCCGAGAAGATGGAGATCGAGCAGGTCTTCGGACTCGCCCGGTTGCCGTTCCTGACCGCACCGGCCGGTTCGGGTGCGGATGCGGGTCGAGCCCGTCGAGACCTCACCGGCGACATAGTCTTCGCTGCGCAGGCGAAAGTGCCGATCGACAAGCACAATCGACTCGAACTGCTGGGCTGGCTCGCGGAGACCGCGCGGCAGCATCCTGAGCGCCGCGTCGTGGTGAAGGTGCGTGCCACCCACGGCGAGCAGCAGACGCATGCGGAGACCCACGACTATGCGGAGCTGATGTCGGAACTGCGCCCGGCAGCGCCGGCGAACCTGGTCGTCGAGGGCGGGGCGATGTCGGCTCACCTGGCCGGGGCATCCGGACTGGTCACCGTTTCGTCGACGGCCGCCATCGAGGCGGTCGCGCTCGGGCGGCCGGTGCTGGCCCTGGAGGACTTCGGCGTCAGCCGTTCGCTCATCAACACCGTGTTCGAGGGAAGCGGTCTGCTTGGCTGCTCAGACGACCTGATCGCGGGTCGATTCATGCAACCCGAGCAGCACTGGCTCGATGACAACTACTTTCACGCCCCCGGGTCGGATGACTGGGTGCAGAAGGTTCACGCGCTGCTCGAGATTCGCGCTGCCGGCGACTTCGCGGCGAAGACCCTGAAGCGCGGCAACGCGGGCGGAAAGCTGCGGAGGGCCTGGGATCGCAAACGTGCGCTCGGCCGGTTCGACCGTTCGTGGTCGGGCATGGGCGCGCTCGCGTTCGGGATGCCGTTTCTGGTGACGCTGCGGGCCTACCGTTCCGCGCGTGCCCGGGTGCGCCGCGCGCTGCGGATGCGGGCGATCACCGAGGAGCACTGAAGCTTCTTACGCGGCGAGCAGCTGCGGTTCGCTTCGTTCGAGCCTCTCACTCACCTCGTGCAGCACCGAGTCGAGCGGTACATCCAGCGCGCGGCTGAGCGACTCCAAGATCTCGGATGACGCTTCCTTGCGCCCGCGCTCGATCTCACTGAGATAGGGCAGCGAGACGGCCGACTTCACGGCCATCTCGCGCAGGGTCTTGCCCTGTTCGATCCGCAGTCGTCTGAGGGTTGAACCGATCGCATCGCGCAGCAGCATGGCACCACGCTAGGCCTTTCCACCCTGGTCGGCCCGATTCCCTGCGCACTGTCTGCTCTGGGCGTAATTCGCGAGCATCGCGACAGGAGATCGGCCGAGCCCAAGGATTCGGCATACTGGCTTATATGCCGCAGATCGTTGAGTCACGCTCGCTATGACTCGCTACGTCTCGCAGTTCTGGCGCCAGCGCGCCGCGCGGCAGCGCTGGCTTCGTTTTGCCCTGGGCGCGGTGGTGCTGGTCGTGGTTGTCGGCACGAGTGTTTCGGTGGGTGTGGCCAGCCGGCAGCCGGACCTCGCGATTCGTTCGGGGCTGACCTCCGCATCGGCGGACGACAACTCGATGGTGTGGAAGCGCATCCTCGCGTCGAATTCGTCCGCACAGGATGCCGCCACGCGCGCACACCTTGGTCGGGCGATGGCAGGCGCCCCGGTGACGATCACCTCCAGCGCAGTCGCCGACGCGCTGCCCCTGGACAGCGGCGCGCTGGTGCTCCCGTTGCGTGATGACGCCTCGCTGCGCGCCGCGACGTCGGGAATGCCCGTGCTCGGCCCGGGTGAGGTCGCCGTCGATGACGCAGGAGCCCGCGCTCTTGGAGTCGTCGTCGGTGACGTGATCTCCGTGCAGGACGGCGACGGAATTCGCGACCTGAAGGTAGCGGCTCTGTGGCGCGTCATCGACTCACGATCGCCGATCTGGAACGGAATCGGCGGAGGCGCATCGGGAACGACCGCGCGCATCGCGCTCGCTCCTGCCGAGACGAAGGCGGAGGGGATCACGCTCACAGCGCGCTGGAGCATCGAGCCCGACCCCATGCGGGTGAGAGCCGCCGACCTGCAGACCATCGAGGCCGGGTTCGCCCGCCTGGCCGCTGAACCGCTGACCTCGGGTTCGTTCGCCGAGCTCGACGGCGGCGGTGCCGAGACCGTCGCGTCCCTGCGTACGGCCGTTGCCGCTGCGGCTACGGTCGTGCCGTTCACCGTCGCTCTCCTCTCCGCCGGTGCCTTTCTCGCCATCCTGCTGCTCGTGCAGCTTCTCGCGAGAACGCGAGCCGAGGAGACGGCACTGCTTCGCGCGAGGGGCGGGTCCCGCGGGCAGATTGCGGCCGCTGACGTGCGGGCCGCTCTCGTGCCGGTGATGCTGCCCGCGATCGGTGGCGGAATCGTGGCCCAGATCCTGTTGTGGCTCCTGGTCGCGCCACCGGTCGGGTGGGTCGAGCTCCTGCTGCCGGTGATCGTGCCGGCGGCTGTCGCCCTGTTGGCTGTGGCGGCCGCATCGACAGCGCCCGCGGGAGCAGCGAGGGGGCGTGCACTGGCGGCCACGCGGGTCGCCGGAGCCGCTCTGCTCGGCGTGCTCGCGGTGGTCGGGGTCTTCCGGCTCGTCAGCGCAGGGATCGGCGCCGACCCCGCGGCCGAGCTCGCACCGGCCCTGGTGGTCGCGGCCATCATCGTTCTGGGTCTGGTGATCGGTCCGGTGGTCGTGGCCGCAGCAGACGCTGTCGAGCGCGGCGGAGACGGGATCTCAGCGATGATCGCGATGCGTCGGCTGCGCCAGCGTCAGGGACTCGTCGTGGGTGCGCTCGTGCTGGTGGCGTTCGCGGTGGGTTCCGCCGGATTCGCCGCTGGCGTCATCCCCAGCTCCACGGACTTCATTCGTGGTGCTGGGCGGCTTATCACCGGGGGCGACGTAAATGTCCAGGGCGGCGATCAGCCATCCGTCGCGGTTCTCGCGCGCTCGGCCGGGGCAACCGCGGCCGCACCGGCGCTCTCGGAGCCTGCCACCCTGGGGGATGTCGATGCGACGTTCGCCGCCGCCCCGACATCGAGACTTTCCGGACTGCAGGACGCGAAGCTGGCCGACCTGCCCGCGTTGGCCGCCACGGTCGGAAAACCGATCGGCATCCCGCTGACGGGCTCGGGCCCACTGCGGCTGCGGGTGCGGGTGAGCGTTGCCGATGCTGCAGCGGACACGCGGGTGGAGCTGACGGCCTATGTCGTCCGGGCGGACAGCGGAGTAGAGCGCCTCGTCCTGCCGGATGCGGCCATCGGCACAGACACAGTCGAGAGCACGCTCGGAACGGGTGGCCCGGCACGGCTCGTGGCGATCGACGCGGTCGTCCGGTCGACATCGGCGGTCGATGGCCTGGGCGTGCGGGTGACGACCGTTGGACAGCTGGATTCCGGGGGTCGTGCGCGCACCGCACCGCTCCCTGACGCGGCCTGGACCCTCACACCGGCGATCACAGCACCCGCAGGAACCGCCGCCTCCGGGACCATCGGCTGGGCGACATCCGGGCCGATCGACTCTCGCAAGGATGGCGTCCACCTGGGTCGCCTCATGCCAAGCGGGTCTGCTGTGGTCCCCGTGGCGTTCTCCCAGGCTCTCTCATCAGCGCTCGGCATCGGTGTCGGCGGGCGAGCCGACATCGGCGGCGCGATCTCCATCGCCGCCAAGGTGGCGACCATCGTGCCTCAGACGGTCGGGTCCGACGGGAGCCTCGGCGTATGGGCGGACCTGCCGACCCTGCAGACGACGCTTCTTCGACTCGACCCGGACCTTCACGAAGCCGATCACGTCTGGCTCGCTGTCGACGACCCCGTCGGCGCTACCGCACGCATCCTCGCCCGCGATCCGGGGGCGACCGTATCCGATTCGCCGGTTGTCACCATGGCTCCGCTCGCGCAGCCGGTGATCGTGGGCATTCTCGCGGCGGCGATCGGCACCCTGCTTTTTGCGCTTCTTGCCATCGCGACCGTCGTCACCTCGCTGATGCGCGATCGGCGTGGGGGAATCGGCGTGCTGCGAGCCCTCGGAGCGAGTACCCGAATACAGCGGGCCACCGCTCGCATCGAACTATTCGCCGTGCTCGGCTATGCGGTCGTGATCGGTGCAGCGGCAGCGGTCGTCGCCGTCATCGTGACAGTTCCGTTCATCTCGCACGCCCTCACCCCGGGCATCGCCGCGGGCGTCGGCGTGCCGATCACCGTGGATCCGACGGTGCTGGGCGCGGCGATCGTGGTGCTCGCAGCGGGCGTTCTCATCGGTCTGGGCGCGCAGGAGAGAATCATCGTCAGATTCGCGACCCTGCCGGATTCGCAGGTGCAGCAATGAACGCGCTCGGTCCCACGCGGCTCACCGTGCGCGGTCTGCGCCAGGTTCCCGGTGTCTCCGTGCTGATCGCGTTGCTCGTTCTCGTCAGCGCGCTGCTCGCGATCGGTGCTCCCCGGCTGACGCTCACCGCTCTCACGTCCGCCGTCCGGCATGATCTCGTGCAGGGTGCCGCGAACCTCCCGTTGGAGACGAATGTCGTCGACACCAGCGGAGCGGGAATCGCGGGTGTGTGGTCGCGCCTGCCCTCCCGGCTGGCGGTCGTTCGCCGGCCGCTGGCGAATCTCGGCGGGCTCATCCAGCCGGGCGAGTTCGCCGGGATCGCGAGAGGGCCGCAGGGGAGGGGATTCCCCGGGTCGGGTACATCGACCACGATCCAGATCCCCACCGTGTACACGCTCGAGGCCGCGCCGTCGCTGCGCGACGAGTCACGCCTGGCCTCGGGGCGATGGCCTCGTCCGGCTGTCGCGGGGCAGCCCATCGAGGTCGTGATCGCGTCGAAGGCCGCGGCAACGCTGAAATGGAAGATCGGCCAGACGCAGACGCTGGCCGGCACGAACGGCGCGAAGAGCAGATCGGTCGTGCTGGTCGGTATCGTCACGCCGCGCGATTCGAAGCGCGCCTTTTGGAGTCTCGACTCCGACCGCGGGTACCTCGGTACGCACGTGAGCGCGGTGGATGGCGTGATCGACACCTACTATTCGACGATCTGGGTAGACGCGGGCTCCTGGCCGACCCTGGCGCCGCAGCTCACCGGTCGGTCGATCTCCGCCTGGTACGGCATCGATACGAATGCGGTCACCGCGGACCAGGCGACAGACATCGCGGCAGAGGTGCGCAGGTTCACGTCCCTGCCGGTGGACCTGGGCCTAAAGAACTTCGGGACGCCGTCCGCCTTCACCAGCGGTCTCCCCTCGCAACTCGAGGCGTTCACCGTCTCGTCCGCTCCATCCACCGCACTCATCGCGCTGTTCGAACTCGGGCCGGCCGGGGCGCTGGCCGCCGTGCTTCTGGTCGGCCTGCGACTCCTTCAGTCGCGTCGAGCCGGAGCGGATGCCCTGATTCGCGCTCGCGGCGCGTCCGGAGCCCAGGTGCGGCTACTTGCGGCTGCTGAGGTCGCCGTGTGGACGGTTCCAGCCGCGATCATCGGCGGAGCGCTCGCTGTGCTGCTCACGCCCGGATCGGGATCCCTCGGGGTCGCGTCGGCCGTCGCGCTCGTGTGCGCGCTGGTCGCGCCGATCATGGCAGCGCTACTGGCCGACCAGACCGGTGGGCGAAACGGCGATTCCGTTGTCGCGCGTGTCGCGGTCCCCGCCATCGAAGGGGCCGCTGTACTGCTCGCGGTTCTCGCACTCGTGGTGCTGGTTGCCCGGGGTCCGGTCACAGCGTCGTCAGGAGTCGACCCGCTCGTCGAGGTCGCCCCACTGCTTCTCGCCATCGCGGTCACCGTCGTCGTCGCCAGGATCACGCCGTTCGTCACCCGATGGGTCGGCGCGGTTCAACGGCGCGGGCGCGGCGCGGTCAGCCTGGTCGCCGCCTCCGGCGTCGGAATCGCGCGGCGCGGTGGCGTGTGGGTACTGTTCGCGCTCGTGGTCGGAGTCGGAATGTCGGTCTTCTCCCTGACGATGGTGGCGACACAGCAGCATGGCGTTGAGCAGGCGGCGCTGAACCGCACCGGGTCAGACCTTTCCGTCAGCGCATCGGACCTGAGCGCCGCAACGGTGCGTGAGCTCGGCACGGTGCGCGGCGTCGTCGCGCACGCCACGGTGCAGGAGATCGAGCAGGTGACGGTTCCGGACTCCGACCTGGTCGGACTGTACAGCGTTGATCCGGCGGCCCTCGCCTCGGTACAGCGCGGCATCGATCACTCGGCTCTCGCCGTGGTGAAGGGGGCGAATGCGGTGGTGGAGAACGTCGACGCCCCGCCAGCGACGGCGATTCTCGACGCCACCGGGTCCACCGAGTTGCGGCTGCATTCGATCCAGCCGCACACGGTGTCTCTCGTATTCACCGAACCGGAATGGGTACTCGTGGACCGTGCCACGGCGTCGAGCAAGTCGTTCTCTCCGGTGACGGTGGGCGTGTTTCTGCGCCTGCGATCCGGCGCCGACCCTGCGACTGCCGAAGCCGCGGTGAAGGCAGTGCTGGCCAGGAGCACGTCCGCGTCCGATTCGACCGTGTATTCGGCGGCCAGTACGGAGGCGTCCATTCTCGGGACGCCGCTCGATCGGGCGGTGCACACGGCAATCCTCGCGGCCACCATCGTGACGGCGCTGCTCTGCCTCCTGGTGTTCGTGATCACCCTCGCCGCCGGCGCGGCGGAGCGGTTGCGCCGTGGAGCGATCCTGCGCGCCATCGGATTCGATCGCCGCCAGGCCGCCCTGCTCGTTCTTGCCGACGTCGTGCCGGTCGCCGTCATCGGCGTCGTCGCGGGAACGCTGACGGGCATCGGCCTCGCCGCAGTAGTTCTGCACACGATCGATTCGGACGACTTCATCGGCGCGCCCATCGCACTGCCGCTCGTCGTGAACGCGCCGACGACAGCGCTCGCGCTCGCCGGTTTTCTCGTCGCAGCCGTACTCGCGGCCGGCGTGGCAATACTGCTCGACCTGGCTCGCCCCGTGACGGCCGGATTGCAGACCCTCGGAGAGGAGCGATGAGACTATGACGACAGCCGAATCGGTACCGACAATGGTCACCCCCATGATCGACTGCGCGGACCTTGTGCGTATCTACCAGGGGGAGGGCGTCGAAGTTCAGGCGCTACAGGGGCTCTCACTGCGGGTCGCGGAGAGCGACATCGTTGCGGTGGTCGGGGCATCCGGGTCGGGAAAGTCGACACTGCTCGGCATCCTGTCGGGTCTCGACCGGCCGAGCGCGGGCCGGGCGAGTGTGGCCGGCTACGACCTCACCGCGCTCTCGTCGCGTCGCCGCTTGCAGTACAGGAGGAACGCCGTCGGCTTCGTCTGGCAGCAGACCGAGCGCAACCTCCTGCCCTACCTGACCGCCCGGGAGAACGTCGAGCTTCCCATGCTGCTGGCCCAACGCCGCGACGGTGCGAAGCGTGCGGATGAACTGCTTCGTCTGCTGGAGGTCGATGCCCAGGCGGATCGCAGGCCCGGCCGGTTGTCAGGTGGTGAACAGCAACGCGTCGCTATCGCGGTGGCGCTGGCGAACGGCCCGCAGGTGCTTCTCGCTGACGAGCCCACCGGTGAACTCGACGAGGCGATGTCTGCGGAAGTGCTCGACGCCATCCGCTCGGTGAATGAGAAGCTCGGGGTGACAGCACTGATCGTGACGCACGACCCGGCGGTGTCGGATCACGTCAACCGCACCGTGCAGATCCGTGACGGCCGCACCTCGACCGAGGTGCACCGGGATGCCGACCGCACCGACGCGCAGACCTTCACCGTGATCGACTCCGTGGGCAGGCTGCAACTGCCGCGAGAGTATGTGCAGCGGCTGGGCATGCGCGATCTCGTGCGACTCAACCTCGAAGAGGATCACGTGCAAGTGCACCCCGATGACCGCACGGCTAAACCCGAGGAGACGCGATGACGTCGATCCTGACCGCCAGGGGCGTGACCCGGACGTTCGGCACAGGGCCGGACGCCGTCACGGCCTGCCGCGACATCGACCTCGAGGTCGCGGCGGGCGAGCTGCTCGTCATCCGCGGGCGTTCCGGCGCGGGCAAGACCACTCTGCTCACCCTGCTCGGCACGCTCGACCGCCCCGACTCCGGCACGATCGTCATCGACGGGATCGACACGACGGCGGCGCCCGAGGCCGACCTCGTCGGCATCCGGCGCCGGCTCCTCGGTTTCGTCTTCCAGCGCTTCGGGCTGTTGCCGGCGCTGACCGCGGCAGAGAACATCGAGCTGCCGCTCCGGCTCGCCGGGGTGAGCCGTGAGGAGCGGACGGCGCGGGTCTCACTGCTTCTCGACCGGGTGGACCTGGCGGACCACGCTCGCCAGCATCCCGACGAGCTCTCCGGCGGTCAACAACAGCGGGTCGGCATCGCCCGCGCCCTCGCGGCCGAGCCGCGTGTGCTGCTGGCCGACGAGCCGACGGGACAGTTGGATGGTGGCACGGCAGCCGACGTGATGGATCTCGTGCTCGAGATCGTGCACGAGCGGGGCATGGCCGGAGTCGTCACGACGCACGACCCGGCGTTCATGGAGCGCGCCGACCGCGTGGTGCAGCTGCACGATGGGCGCCTGACCGCAGGTTCATCGGTCTAATTTCGCCGAGTTGCCCAAAAAGGGTGGTGGCTGACCCGAAAGCCCAACCATTTCGGGCAACTCGAGCGTCTGTGGAGAGTTCCGGCGGGCACGGACCGAGGTTCGCCACACTGTCGGCATGTCGAGCGCCGTCACCCTCATCGCCGAGCAGGTGCGCGAGCGGGTACGCCGCGACGGCGTAGACCTGTCCGCGGATCGTGACCTTGCCGACCGCTACGCGCGCGAGGAGGTGCGCCGGTACAGCGAGCGTGCGCTCGGCGGGTCCGTACCGATGCTGGCCGACGAGGGCGCGACCGCGCGCGAGATCGTGGCCACCATCACCGGGTACGGCGCGCTGCAGCCCTACTTCGACGACGCCGAGGTGGAGGAGATCTGGATCAACGGCCCCGAGCAGGTGTTCATCGCCCGCAACGGAGTGCCGGAGCGCACCGACGTGCGGCTCAGCGACACGCAGGTGCGTGACCTGGTCGAGCGGATGCTGCAGGCATCCGGTCGCCGGGTCGACCTCAGTTCTCCGTTCGTCGATGCGTCGCTGCCCGACGGATCTCGGCTGCACGTCGTGATCCCGGATGTCACCCGCCGTCATTGGGCGGTGAACGTGCGCAAATTCTCGCGCCAGATACGCGACCTCCGTCGCCTGGTGTCCCTCGGTTCGCTGACGGTGCAGGCCGCCGAGTTCCTGCGCATGTGCGTGCTGGGCGGCCAAAACATTCTCGTCTCGGGCGCAACCCAGAGCGGCAAGACGACGATGCTCGGCGCGCTGCTCGCCGCCGCGCGGCCGATCGAACGGATCGTGACCGTTGAGGAGACCTTCGAGCTGAACCTCTCCGCGATGCCGGATGTCGTGGCGATGCAGTGCCGCCAGCCGAGCCTGGAGGGCACCGGCGAGATCAGCCTGCGGCGCCTGATCAAGGAGGCGCTGCGAATGCGCCCGGACCGGCTGATCGTTGGGGAGGTGCGCGAGGGCGAGGCTCTCGACCTGCTGATCGCGCTGAACAGCGGGCTGCCCGGCATGTGTTCGTTGCACGCCAACTCGGCTCGCGAGGCACTGAGCAAACTCTGCACGCTTCCGCTGCTCGCCGGCCGCAACATCGACGCGTCGTTCGTGGTGCCGACGGTGGCGAGCTCGATCGACATCGTCGTGCACTGCGAGCTGGCACGGAACGGCCAGCGGCGGGTGGCGGAGATCCTCGCCCTGAGTGGGCAGGTCACCTCGGGCGTGATCGAGGCGAGCGTCATCTTTGCGATGGGCAAGGACGGCCTCGGTGCCACGGGCAGTCATCCCACCAAGACGGCCAAGTTCCGTGCCGCCGGACTCGACCCGGTCGCGATCCTCGCCGGGGGTGCGCGATGACGATCCTTCTGGGGCTTCTTCTCGGCGTCGGCCTGCTATTCATTGGATCACCGTGGCTGTGGCCGGCCAGGTCGGTGGCCACTCGCAGGCTGCACTCGCCGCTCGACGTGCTACGGGAGCGGCTGAGCCAGGCCGGCGTGACCTCCGTCGGCATCGGTTCGGTGCTGATCGGTTCTGCGGTGCTGGCGATCGCCTGTGCGGCGCTGTGCTTCGCACTCGTTCCGGTGGTCACGCTTGCCGCGGTGAGTTTCGTCGCCGGGTTCGCGCTTCCGACGATCATCATCACCTGGCGAGCACGTGTGCGCCGCCGTTCGACGCGGGTGCTCTGGCCTGACGTCGTCGACCACCTCATCTCCGCGGTGCGGTCAGGCCTCGCGCTGCCCGATGGCGTCGTTGCGCTCGCGGAGGTGGGGCCGCCCGGTGCACGGGATGCGTTCCGCGAGTTCGAGCGGGACTACCGCACGACCGGCAACTTCGGGCTGTGCCTCGACGCGCTCAAGTCCCGGCTCGCCGATCCAGTGGCAGACCGCATCCTCGAGACCCTGCGGATGTCGCGCGAGGTCGGTGGCACCGAACTCACGACAGTGCTCCGCAACCTGTCATCGCACCTACGGCAGGAGGCTGCCATCAGGTCGGAGGTCGAGGGGCGGCAGTCGTGGGTGGTCAACTCGGCCAGGTTGGGCGCGGCGGCGCCCTGGGTCATTCTGCTGCTGCTCGCCGGACGACCCGAGGCCGCCGCGGCGTACAACACGCCGGCGGGCGCGCTGCTGATCGGCTCGGGCGCCGTCATCACGGTCGTCGCGTACCGCGTGATGCTGCTGGTCGGTCGGCTCCCCGAGGACCGCCGATGGTTCCGCTGACGTCGTTCGACGGCTGGGCCGTGCTCTGCGGCATCTCGCTGGGAGTCGGCCTGTGGTCGCTGGTCAGTCTCGTGCCACGGCTCGGGCGCCCACGGCTCGCCGATCGGGTTGCACCCTACGTCGACGACATCTCGGACGGCGCACGGCAACGGTTGTCTCGCCGCACCACCGAGCCGCTGCCCTTCCTCGCCGCGCTTCTCGAGCCCGTCGTCTCGACCGTCAGGACGGCGCTCGACCGAGCGCTCGGCGGCTCTGCGACGGTGCAGTTGCGACTTCGGCAGGCGGGCAGTCGCAGCGCGGTCGATCGTTTCCGCACGAGCCAGCTCATCTGGGGGCTGGCGGGCGCGGGGGTCGGCGTGATCGTGGCCGGACTGGTTGCCGTGTCCGGAGGGTCCTTCGGGGCGGA